>NZ_SCNB01000006.1:0-152303 GCF_005502825.1 Kocuria sp. 2SI
CCCACCGACCCCGCGCCCCGACGGACCCCCGAGGGGCGGCCCGTGCAGACAGCAGGCCCGGAGCCCGAGGCGCAGGAGGCTCAGCCGCAGCAGGCCGGCCAGGACCGCAGCAGCGGCGCCGACCAGGAGCCGCCGGTCGTCCCCCAGCTGACGCAGAAGCAGGCCAAGCGCGTCAATGCCCCGGCACGGGCCATGGTGCTGTCCATGGTGGTGCTCATCGCGATCGTGCTGGTCTTCTTCTTCCTGCAGCCGCGCCCCGATGCCCAGACCTACCGCCCGGACGTCGACGTGCAGCGCGAGGCCGGCTACGCGGCCGACGTCGCGGACTTCGATCCCCTCGTCCCCGACCTCGGCGAGGGCTGGAGCCCCAACTACGCCCGCTGGGAGGGCCAGCAGTCCGACGGCGTGGACTCCTGGGACGCCGGCTGGGTGACCCCGCGCGGCGGCTTCATCGGGCTGATCCAGACCGATCAGGCCAACCCCACCTGGACCCTCGAGCAGATCGACTCGCTGCCGCAGGCGGACACCGTTGAGGCCGGAGGCATCGAGTGGGAGGTGCACTTCGGCGAGGACGATGACGACGAGCAGCGCACCGCCTGGATCGGCGAGGTCGAGGGCACCACGGTGATCCTGCAGGGCACCGCCCCCGACTCCGAGTTCGACCACGCCGCCCAGGCCGTCGCGGACGCCGCCGACGACAGCGCCTGAGCCGCGCCCTTTCCCTTACACCCGCCTATTTCCATCCAACCCAGGAGGATCCCATGACCGCCGCAACGCCCACGGACGCGCAGACCGCCCCCGAGCAGCCGACGGCGACCGCGCCTACTGCCGCCGCAGCGCAGCTGACCCCTCGCCAGGCCTTGGAGAAGCTGCAGGCCGGCAACCTCCGGTTCGTGGAGGGCACCTCGGAGCACCCGAACCAGAACGCCTCTCGGCGCGAGTCCCTGACGCAGTCGCAGAACCCGTTCGCCACGATCTTCGGCTGCTCGGACTCTCGCGTAGCCGCAGAGATCATCTTCGACCTGGGCCTGGGCGACACCTTCGTGGTCCGCACCGCCGGGCAGGTCATCGACGACGCCGTGATCGGAACTCTCGAGTACTCGGTCGAGGTGCTCAACGTCCCGCTGATCGTGATCCTCGGCCATGACAGCTGCGGAGCCGTCACGGCCACGCGCGAGTCGGTGCGCAGCGGCGAGATGCCGCGCGGCTTCCAGCGCTCGCTCGTCGAGCGCATCACGCCGGCCGTCCTCGACAGCCAGCGCGCGGGCCGGGACTCGGTCGACGAGATCGTGGAGGCCAATGTCGAGATGGTGGCCCACCGCATCCTCGATCAGTCCCGCTCGATCGCCTCCGCCGTGTCCACGGGACGGGTCGCGATCGTGGGCATGTGCTACAGCCTGCAGCACGGCCGCGCCAAGCTCACCTTCGGCCACGGCTCGTGGCTGGACGTCCCCGAGCACGGCGGCGTCGAGCACCAGGGCTGATCTGCGGCCGGGCCGCTCCGCCCAGCGAGCGGCCCGGCGGGACTCTAGACTGGCCCCATGACTGAGAACACGTCCGAATACCGCATCGAGCACGACACCATGGGCGAGGTCCGCGTACCCGCGGACGCCCTCTACAGCGCTCAGACCCAGCGCGCCGTCCAGAACTTCCCGATCTCGGGCAAGACCCTGGAGCGCCAGCACATCCGGGCGCTGGCCCAGGTCAAGAAGGCCGCCGCCAAGGCCAACCAGGAGCTCGGCGTCCTGGACGCCCAGCGCGCCGAGGCGATCCGCAGCGCCGCGGATCGCGTGGCCGCCGGCGAGTTCGACGACCAGTTCCCGATCGACGTCTTCCAGACCGGCTCCGGCACCTCGTCCAACATGAACACCAACGAGGTCCTCTCCAAGCTGGCTTCGGACGAGCTGGCCTCCGCGGACGTCACCGTGCACCCGAACGACCACGTCAACGCCTCGCAGTCCTCGAACGACGTCTTCCCCACCTCCGTGCACGTGGCCGTGACCTCCGCGCTGAGCAACGAGCTGATCCCGGCCATGGAGACGCTGGCCGCGTCGCTGGAGAAGAAGGCCGAGGAGTTCTCGGGCATCGTGAAGTCCGGACGCACCCACCTCATGGACGCCACCCCGGTGACCCTGGGCCAGGAGTTCGGCGGCTACGCTGCGCAGGTGCGCTTCGGCATCGAGCGCGTCCAGTCCTCGCTGCCGCGTGTGGCCGAGGTCCCGCTCGGCGGCACCGCTGTGGGCACCGGCATCAACACCCCGGACGGCTTCTCGGCGCGCGTGATCGAGCTGCTCGGCGAGGAGACGGGCCTGCCGATCACCGAGGCGCGCAACCACTTCGAGGCGCAGGCCAACCGCGACGGCCTGGTCGAGGCCTCCGGGCAGCTGCGCAACATCGCGTACTCCTACATGAAGATCAACAACGACCTGCGCTGGATGGGCTCCGGTCCCAACACCGGTCTGGGCGAGATCGCCATCCCGGACCTGCAGCCGGGCTCGTCGATCATGCCGGGCAAGGTCAACCCCGTGATCTGCGAGGCCGCGATCCAGGTCAGTGCCCAGGTCATCGGCAACGACACCACCGTGTCGCTGTCCTCCACCAACGGCGCGTTCGAGCTCAACGTGGGCATCCCCGTGATGGCCGCCAACCTGCTCGAGTCGATCCGCCTGCTGGCCAACACCTCCACGGTCATGGCCGAGAAGATGATCGACGGCCTCACCGCCAACGAGGACCGCTGCCGCTTCCTGGCCGAGGCCTCCCCCTCGATCGTGACCCCGCTGAACAAGGCGATCGGCTACGAGTCCGCCGCCAAGATCGCCAAGTACGCGGTGGCCAACAAGGTCACGGTCCGCGAGGCGACCGTCGAGCTCGGCTACGTGGACGGCGAGAAGCTCACCGAGGACCAGCTCGATGCCGCCCTGGACGTCACCACCATGATCGGGCAGTACAAGTGATCATCCCGCTGAGCTGACCCGCGCAGCCCCACGGCCGCCCCTGCCGCGCTCACGCGAGGCAAGGGCGGCCGTCGTCGTCCGCTGACAGCGTGATGTCAGCCGCCTCACGATCGTCCCGTCGCCGATCGCTGCGTGCTTACGATGGTGTCATTCCAGACTCTGCGCGGGCCGCCCCCTGAAGCGACCGCGCCCGAAGGAGACGATATGAAGCTCGCAGACCAGATCGTGGCCCAGCTCCAGCAGGCCGGCGTCCGCCGGATCTACGGGATCGTGGGCGACAGCCTGAACCCCGTGGTCGATGCCGTGCGCCGCACCGGAGGTGCCGCCCACGGCGGGATCGACTGGATCCACGTCCGCCATGAGGAGGGCGCGGCCATGGCCGCGGCCGCCGACGCCCAGCTCACCGGTGAGCTGGCCGTGTGCGCCGGTTCCTGCGGCCCCGGCAACCTGCACCTGATCAATGGGCTGTACGACGCACAGCGCACCGGGGCGCCTGTGCTGGCCATCGCCTCGCACATCCCCTCGGCGCAGATCGGGCAGTCCTTCTTCCAGGAGACCCACCCGGACCGCCTGTTCAACGAGTGCTCCGTGTACTCGGAGATGATCTCCACGACCGACCAGTCCCCGCGCGTGGTGCGATCGGCGATCCAGAAGGCCACGACCCTGCACGGCGTGTCCGTCGTGACCCTGCCCGGCGATGTCGCCGATCTCGAGGCGACCGCCGAGACCCCGCAGTGGAAGCCGGTCATGGGCGCCAGCGTGGTCCCGGACACCGACTGCCTGGTCGAGCTGGCCGGGGTCCTGAACAAGGCCGACAACGTCGCCCTGTTCGTCGGCGACGGCGTCCGCGACGCCCACGACGCCGTGATCGAGCTCGCCGATGTGCTGGGCGCTCCGATCGGGCACTCGCTGCGCGGCAAGGACGCGATCCAGTTCGACAACCCGTTCGACGTCGGCATGACCGGCCTGCTCGGCTACGGCGCGGCCGCGGAGGGCATGGAGGATGCCGATGTCATGGTCATGCTCGGCACCGACTTCCCCTACGACCAGTTCCTGCCGGACACCCTGACCATCCAGGTCGACCGCGACGCCTCCGTGCTGGGGCGCCGCACCCAGGTCGACTACCCCGTCCACGGCGACACCCTGGCCACCGTGCAGGGGCTGCTTCCGCTGCTCAAGCGCAAGCGCAGCCGGTCCTTCCTCAAGAAGACCCTCAAGCGCCACGACCGGATCATGAACCATGCCGTGGGCGCCTACACCCGCAACGTCAAGAGGCTCTCCCCGATCCATCCGGAGTACGTGGCCAGCGTGCTGGACGAGGTCGCCGCGCAGGATGCGGTGTTCACCGCCGACACCGGCATGACCAATGTGTGGCAGGCCCGTTACATCCGCCCGCTGGGAACCCGCCGGATCATCGGCTCCTTCAAGCACGGCACCATGGCCAACGCCCTGCCGCATGCGATCGGCGCGCAGTTCGCCTACCCGGACCGGCAGGTCATCTCCATGTCCGGCGACGGCGGCCTGTCCATGCTGCTGGGCGAGCTCGTCACGGCGGCCACCTACCGGCTGCCGCTGACGGTCGTGCTCTTCAACAACTCGACGCTCGGCATGGTCAAGCTCGAGCAGCTCGTGGACGGGCTGCCCGACTTCGGCGTGGACGTCCCGGACACGGACTACTCCCAGGTCGCAGCCGCCATGGGCTTCCAGTCCCGGCGCGTGGTCAAGGCCAAGGAGGTCGAGCCCGCCCTGCGCGAGGCGCTGGCGCACCAGGGTCCCTCGCTCGTGGAGGTCATCACCGACCCGAATGCCCTGTCCATGCCGCCGCAGATCTCCTCGGACCAGGTCTTCGGCTTCGCGACCGCGATCAGCAAGGTCGTGATGAACGGCGGAGCCGGCGAGGCCGTCTCGATGGCGCGCTCCAACCTGCGCAACATCAACGCGCTGCGCTGATCCGACCGGCAGACCGCGAGCCGTCCCCGTCCTCTTCGGAGGCGGGGGCGGCTCTTCTGCTCTCAGCTCCGAGGCGGCTCGTGGGCGCCCGTGGGGTCCTGGGAGGGACCGGGCTCCGTGGAGAACCGCGTGGTGCCGTCGAAGTCCATGGCGCAGCGGATGCGTCGCAGCAGGTCCTCGCGCATGGGCGGCAGGTCGTCCAGGTCGAACCAGTCGATCTCCGTGGACTCGTCGTCGTTCACGCGCGCGGTGCCGCTGACGTAGCGGCAGCGGAAGGTGTGGTCCAGGAACCGGCATCGGTCGCCGTTCGGGAAGACGACCTCTCCCCCGGCCTTCACACCGGCCAGGCCCTCGACTTCGCAGACCACGCCGGCTTCCTCGAGGCACTCGCGCACGGCAGCGGCCGCGGGCTCCTCGCCAGGATCCACGATGCCGGTGATCGGCGCCCAGTTCCCGTTGTCCGCACGCCGCCCCAGCAGGATCCGACCCTCGTGCAGGACCACGGCGGTCGCTCCGGGAAGCCAGAGCAGATCATGACCGATCTTCTCGCGCAGGGACAGGATGTACTCGGGAGTGGGCACGGACTCCTCCTTCGATCAGTGGCGGGCCGCCCGACGACGGCCCGCGCAGCGGCAGCACCTCAGCGTCCCACAGCAGCCCGGGCGCCGACCGAGAGGCAGCGCCTCGTCCGCGATGTACGCTCGGGCCGCGCTTTCAGACCACGACGAGCGCGGCGGAAGCACCCGCGATCATGGCCGGTCCGAACGGTATGCGCGTCTGCAGGTCGCCGCGATCGCGCACCACGACCACCAGAGCGGCCAGCCCCCCGAGCACGAAGGCAGCCGCGGTGGCCCACAGCAGCAGCCATAGCGAGTCGAAGCCCAGCACGGTGCCGAGCAGCCCGGCCAGACGGACGTCGCCGGCGCCCAGAGCCCCGCTCGAGCCGCGGCGCAGCAGCCAGTACAGCCCCCACAGCGCAGCCGCCCCGATCACCATGGCGAGGATCCGCGCGGGCTGCCCGGCCAGCAGCCCGGCTCCTGCCAGCCCCGCCGCGGCGGCGATCCACGCCGGGCGCACGATGTCCCCGGGCAGACGGTGCTCGCGCAGGTCCACCACCACGAGCCAGGTGCCCACCACGGCGAGTCCGGTGAGCACGAGCAGCAGCAGAGCCGCAGCAGCCCACTGCGCGGCCCCGCCGTCCAGAACTCCACCCAGGATCGCCCCCATGGACTCGAAGCTAGCCGAGGCGGCAGCTGCGAGGGAGGCCGTGCGAGCAGCTGTGGACAGCAGTGACCACGCTGCGAAGACCTAGGATGGTTGCATGACCCCGTCTGCGAGCGGTCGTCCCTGCGCCGCCCCCGCCACCGATCCGGCCGAGTTCGCCGCCCTGTGCCGGTCCTCCCCCTGGCGCTGGGGCACGGTGCGCTTCACCCTGAGCTGGCTGGGCCCCGAGACCGCCCCCGTGCGCTGCTGGATCCGCCGCCCGGAGGATCTGCGCGTGGAGGCACTGGACGGCACCGCGCTGTACACCTCCACGGATCTCGTGGGCTCGCGCGACGACTTCTACGTCTCCGCTCGCCCCGAGTCCTGGCTCGTGCCTCCTGGACTGCTCAGCCCCATCTACACCCGCTCGGGGCTCGTCGAGCGCCGTCCGGAGGCGGCCTACGGGGACCCGGTCTTCGGCGGCGGCCGGTGGCAGGCCGTCCTCGATCCGGTCGAGCTGGCAGGGCCCGCCCCGCAGCCGCTCTACCTCGCGGAGCGGGCCCCAGCGGCCCTCACCGAGATCCGCAGCGCCGTCGATGACGACGGCCGCCCCGTGCGCCGGGCCGTCGTCCGCCCGCTCGTGGGCTATCGTCCTGTGGAGCCCGGGCATCCGCTGGCTCCCGCACCCACCGCCGTGAGCATCGACGAGCAGACCGGGATCTGCACCGCGTCGGAGGTGCTCGAGGGCCCCGAGGCCGGCTCCGGTCACCGGCTGCGGATCGAGGCGGTCGACGACTACCTCAACGACGACCTGTTCACCCCCGTGTCCTTCCGGCTCACCGACGTCTCCCAGCACCTGCCGTGGAGGCTGCGGGGCTGAACAACTTCCGAGTCGCCCGCACGCCTGCCCGAGACCAGAGCTGCCGGCCCGGAAGCTCCACCGAACGATCCGCTCCCCACCGAAGGCGCCGCGCCCATGCCCCCTGCCGTCCTCGCCGACGAGTCCTCCCCGTCGGCCCCGTCCGTGCTCCAGCGCCTGCTGATGTGGGCGGGGCTGCTGATCTTCACCGCCGTGTTCATCCTGGTGGTCCACAGCCAGCGTGAGGCCCCCGGGCTGGACATGCAGGTCTACTGGCGCGCGGCCCAGATCCTGCACGGCCAGAACCCGACGACTGACTACCTCTATGCCCCGAGCCTCGTGGAGGCCGGGAAGATCGAGCTGCCGTTCACCTACCCGCCCGCGGCCGCGATCCTCTTCCATCCGCTGGGGGCCATGTCTCTGGAATCGGCGTGGTCCGTGCTCAAGGCGGTCAATGCGGGGCTGATCGGGGTGTTCGTCGGAGTCGTGCTGCGCCTGGCCCCGATCTCGCGCGGCTGGTTCCTGCTGCGCCCGGTCCCCACGCTGCTGGCCTATGCGACGGCGCTGGGTCTGGCCTGGCACCTCTACCCCGTCTGGTTCACGTTCATCTTCGGGCAGATCAATGTCCTCCTGGCCGTGCTGATCCTCGCGGATCTCGGCCGTCGACGCAGCGGGGGCGCCGGCTCGGGCGTGCTCACCGGTCTGGCCGCCGGCCTGAAGATCACCCCGGCGGCCATGGGCCTGGTCCCGCTCGTGCTGGGCCGGTGGCAAACGATCATCGGCATGGTCCTCGGCGTGCTGATCACGGTCCTGGGCGCGGCCGTGGTCCTGCCCCGCGAGGTGCTCGACTACTTCACGCACCAGCTGTTCTCGACAGATCGTGTGGGCGACGCCGGACGGATCTCCAATCAGTCGCTCAACGGCATGCTGCATCTGTGGGGTCTGCCGGATGCCCTGGTCACCCCCCTGTGGCTGCTGCTCTCGGTCGCCGTGATCATGCTCGGAGGGCTCGGCATCCGCCGCGCGGCGCGAGCCGGCGACCCGTTCTCCGCCGTCGTGCTGGGCGCGCTCGTGATGCTGCTGATCTCCCCGATCTCCTGGGAGCACCACTGGGTGTGGGTGCTGCCGCTGCTGTTCGCCCTGGTCCCGGACCGCCCGCGCAGCGCACCGCCTGCCGAATGGGCACCGGCCGCGGTGCTGGCGCTGATGATCCTGGTGGCCTTCAGCGACAATCCGTCGGTCATGGCCGCCGAGTACCTGGGCGACCGCGGGGCCGACGTGGTCTTCAACGGTCCCCCTGCGCTCGAGCGGCTCGGAACCGTCCCCCTGCTCGTCTCCATGGTCGCTGGAGCCTGGGTCGCGCTGCGGCCCCGGCGGGCATCGGCCGAGGACGCCTGAGCCCCGGCACGAGCTCCGGCCGGGGCTGAGGCGGTCGGCTCAGACCTCGGTGCGCTCGAGCACCTCGGTGACCAGCGCCGCGATCGGCGAGCGCTCGGAGCGGGTCAGGGTCACGTGCCCGAACAGCGAGTGGCCCTTCAGCGCCTCCACGACCGCCGCGATCCCGTCGTGACGGCCCACGCGCAGGTTGTCGCGCTGGGCCACGTCGTGGGTGAGCACGACCTTCGAGTTCTGCCCGATGCGAGACAGCACCGTCAGCAGCACGTTCTTCTCCAGGGACTGCGCCTCGTCCACGATGACCCAGGCGTCATGCAGGGAGCGGCCGCGGATATGGGTCAGGGGGAGCACCTCGAGCAGCCCGCGCGCGCTGATCTCGGCCATCGCGTTCTCGGAGACCACCGCGCCCAGGGTGTCGTAGACCGCCTGGCCCCACGGGCTCATCTTCTCCTCCTCCGAACCGGGCAGATAGCCCAGCTCCTGGCCGCCCACCGCGTGCAGCGGGCGGAACACGATGATCCGGCGGTGCTCCTGTCGCTCCAGGACCGCCTCGAGCCCGGCGCACAGCGCGAGCGCCGACTTGCCCGTGCCGGCGCGCCCGCCGAGGGAGACGATGCCGACCTGCGGATCCACCAGCAGGTCGATCGCCATGCGCTGCTCGGCGGAGCGGCCGCTGAGCCCGAAGACCTCGCGGTCCCCGCGCACCACGCGGGTGCCGCCGTCGGGGCGCAGCCGGGCCAGAGCGCTGCCGCGGTGCGAGTGCAGGATCAGTCCGGCGCCCGAGGGCAGCCCTTCCGAGCCGGGGACGCGGACGTCCTCGTCGGCGTAGAGGCGGCTCACGAGCTCGTCGTCGACGTCGAGCTCGACCATGCCCGACCACTCGTGCTCGTCGTCGCCGATCCACTCGGCGCGGTACTCCTCGGCGTCCAGGCCCAGCGCAGAGGCCTTCACGCGCATGGGCAGGTCCTTGGAGATCACGCAGACATCGTGGCCCTCATCGGCCAGGTTCCGGGCCACGGCCAGGATGCGCGAGTCGTTGTCGCGCAGCCGGAAGCTCAGCGGCAGCACGGTCTCGCTGATGTGGTTCAGCTCGATGCGCAGCCGACCGCCGTGATCGCCGAGCGGGATCGGGCGATCCAGCCCACCATGATCCACGCGCAGCCGGTCCAGCAGCCGCAGGGCCTTGCGCGCGAAGTACCCGAGCTCAGGGTCGTGGCGCTTGGCCTCCAGCTCCATGACCACGACGACCGGCAGCACCACGTCGTGCTCCGCGAAGCGCAGCACGGCCCGGGGATCCGAGAGCAGGACCGAGGTGTCCACCACGTAGCAGCGCACTCCCGCGCGCGGGGTCTCAGCGCTCGGCTCAGGCCGCGGCGGCGCCTGCTCCGACGCTTGCACGGGGCCCTGCTGACCAGTGGGGTGGGTGGTGGTGCTCGTCATCGCCGCATCCTCCTGCCGTCGGGGCGCCCGGATGGCTCATCCTCCGGTCCGCCTGGCTCCAACGTGGCACAGCGGCGCAGTGCCCGGACTCCGCTGGCATGAACGCAGCATGAATTGCACGTGTGTGATTCACCGGAGCGGGACAGGGTGCTCCCGCGATCGTCGGGCGCGGACCGGCCGCGTCAGCCGCGCTGATCAGCCGCCGAAGCGGCGATGGCGGTTCGCGTAGTCGCGCAGCGCGCGCAGGAAGTCCACGTAGCGGAAGTCCGGCCACAGGGCCTCGCAGAAGTGGTACTCCGAGTAGGCGGACTGCCACATCAGGAAGCCGGAGAGCCTCTGCTCCCCCGAGGTGCGGATCAACAGGTCCGGATCCGGCTGCCCGCGCGTGTAGAGGTGCTCGGAGATGTCATCGACGCTCAGCCGCTGGACGAGCTCGGCCACGTCCTCGCCGCGCTCGAGCGCCCCCGCGAAGATCTCCCGCACGGCGTCGACGATCTCCTGGCGCCCGCCGTAGCCCACCGCGATGTTCAGGTGAGGGCCTTCGTTCCCCACGGTCGCGCGCTCCAGCTCGCGGATGGAGCCGCGGAGGTCGTCGGGGAGCATCTCGAGAGCGCCGACCGCCTGGACCTGGCACAGGCTGCGGGTCTGCAGCGAGCTCATCAGCTCAGCGATGATCTCCAACAGCGGTCCGAGCTCCTCGGCCGGGCGCTTGAGATTCTCGGTGGACAGGACGTACAGCGTGACGTGCGGGATCTCCAGATCCCGACACCAGCCCAGGAACTCGATGATCTTCTCGGCTCCGGCACGATGGCCGTCTGCGGTCGAGCCTCCGGACTGCTCCGCCCAGCGCCGATTGCCGTCCACGAGCACCCCCACGTGCCCGGGCAGCTGCTCGGGCGGCAACCCTGCCTCGAGCCGCTGCTCGTACAGGCGGTACAGCGGGCGGGTCTTGGACACGCAGTCCCTCCATCTGGCGGTTCGGCTGCGGGCCTTGCGGCCCGGCACCCCTGTCCGGCCCCGCACGGTCTCTCATGGACCGGTGACGCCGCTGCCCCAAAGATAGCGCGGGCGCTGCTGGAGCAGCGGCGCATCGACCGCGCCGCCCATCCCGTCCTCTCTCGGCTGACGATGCACCCAGCTCGATCGCAGGCCGTCGGCCTAGCATGGACAGGATCCGCATCGCACCGCTGCGCAGATCCTCAGTGACGTCCCCGGGAGGCTCCATGTCACCGCACACCGCCGAGGCGCCGCAGGGACGCCGTGTGCAGAATCACCGCGACGAGAGCCGGGCCTCGGGCGGGCGCAGGCGCCGTCGGCTCGAGCTGCCCACCGTGACCCGCTCCGTGGCCGCGTCCCGTCTGCTCTCGCGGCTGGGCTTCTCGGAGCGGCATCCCCCGGTCGAGCGCAAACCGCTGATGCGCGGCTGGATCCATGCGGCGTTCACCCCTGTCGTGTTCGTGCTGGGTTTGATCGCGGTGCTGCTGGCGCCGAGCCTGGAGCTGCGGTTCGCCTGCGCGATCTTCGGCGTGACCGGGCTGCTGCTGTTCGGGGTCTCCGGCATCTACCACCGCAGCTACTGGTCCCCCCGGGTCACGGGCTTCCTGCGCCGGTTCGATCACTGCAACATCGCCCTGCTGATCGCGGGGACCTACACGCCGCTGGCGATCGCCCTGCTCGAGGATCCGCGGGCGCTGCTGATCATCATCTGGTCCTGCGCCGCGGGCCTGATCGCCTTCCGCCTGCTGTGGATGGGCGCCCCGCGCTGGCTCTACACGCCGCTGTACATCGTCATGGGCTGCATCGCGGTGGCCTACCTCCCGGTGTTCTGGCCCGTGAGCTCAGCGGCCACCGTGGCGCTGTCCGTGGGTGGGATCGCCTACATCGCCGGCGCGGTGGTCTACGCGCTGAAGCGCCCGGCGATCGCGCCGCTGCACTTCGGCTTCCACGAGGTCTTCCACTCGTGCACCGTGATCGGATTCGTGTGCCACTGGAGCGCGATCGTCGTCGCGATGTCCGCCTGAGCGGCACTGGCACGACTGCTCCGCGGGCGGCTTCAGGGCCGCTCGCCCGGAGCGTCCCTCTCGGCGCGCGCATCGTCCTGCTCGCGGGCACCCGGAGGTCCGCCGCGGGAGGTGCCCGTGGACGCGGCTGATCCGGCGGGCTCGTCCTCCTGCGCCGCCTCCGGGGACTGGAGCGCAGCCCCCGACTCGGCCTCCTCGCGGGCGCGCGCGTAATCGGCGCGGTAGCGGAGGCGGCGCTGGCGGCGCACCATGTCGACGATCAGCAGCACGACGACGGCGACCATCACGAAGGTGATCAGGAAGCCGAGCAGCCCGGGGCTGACCTGCTCGGCCTCCAGGCCGGGGCGCAGCTCACCCGGGTCGGTGGCATCGTTGTAGTTCTGCAGCGGCAGGCTGAGCATGGAAGCGGTGATCTCGTCTCTTCGAAGGTTCTGGGGCTCCGCGGGCGCGGGCCCCTCAGATCTGCCAGGAGGGGGCGTCCTCGGGGTCCGGGTGGACCTCGTCCACGATCCCGGTGAACACGCAGGTCTCCGGCAGCTCGGCGTCCACGCGGGTGTCGGCGAGCACGTAGTCCTCCCACGGCCAGGCCGCGGCCTGGTCCTGTGGGGACATGGCGAAGAACCACGACTCCGGGGCCACCTGGGTCGCATGCGCCCGCAGGGCCTCGTCGCGCACCGGGAAGCAGTCGGCGCAGTGGATCTTGGTCGTGGTGACGTGCTTGTTCGGCGCGGAGTCGTTGCCCTCCGTGTCCCGGGCCTCGAGCCGACGCGCGATGCGCTCGGCGAACGGGGACTCCAGGCCCTTGGCGGTCAGGGCCTCGTGCAGCGCCTGGAGGCGATCCAGGTCGAAGGCGCGGTCGTAGTAGAACTTCAGCGGCTGCCAGGCCTCGCCCAGCTCCGGCAGGTGCTCGGGATCCCCTGCCTTCTCCCACGCGCGCATGGCGACGTTGTGGGTCTGGATGTGATCCGGGTGCGGATAGCCGCCGTTCTCGTCGTAGGTGAGGATCACGTGCGGGCGGAACTCGCGGACCAGCTGGATCAGCGGGGCGGCGGCTCGGTCCACCGGCTGCAGCGCGAAGCATGCCGGCGGCAGCGGCGGCAGCGGATCGCCCTCGGGCAGCCCGGAGTCCGTGTAGCCGAGCCAGCGGTGGCAGATGTCCAGCGCCTTGGCCGCCCGGTCCATCTCCTGGCGGCGGTAGCCCGCCAGGTCGCGCCGGGCGTGGGGCACGGACTCCATGGCGGAGTTGAGGATCGAGCCGGAATCGCCGCCGGTGCAGGTCACGACCATCACGTCGACGCCCAGACGGCGGTAGTGCGCCATCGTGGCGGCGCCCTTCGACGCTTCGTCGTCGGGATGGGCGTGGACGGCCAGCAGACGCATGTCGGAGTACGAGGGCAAGGTCCTGAGATCCTTTCCGGTGAGGGGCGCTGAGCACGAAGCATTCGTGATCAGCGGGCGACGCGCTTCCGGCTCCGGCCGACAGCACGCACACCCTGCGATCCTACGCGCCTCGGCCGGGCCTTCCCTCGGTGCCCGGACCGACCGGGACGTCCGAGGCCGGCACTAGACTGGAAGGCATGCCGCACACGAGACAGCCCGCAGCCGCGAGCGAGACGTCGGTGCTGCAGCAGCGCTATGGCCTCCGTCCCCGCCGCCGGCTGAGCCCTCGTGCTCGCTGGGGTCTGATCGGGGCCGCGCTGCTGGTGGCCACCCTGTTCGTCGTGTGGATCGTGCAGGCCCGGTCCGCAGCGCCGAGCTCCAAGGACGTGGGCTTCGACCTCATCTCCTCGGCCCAGGTCACCGCCGACTTCGAGGTCACCCGCGATCCCGATCAGGCGGTGCGCTGCGGCGTCGAGGCGCTGAACGAGGACTGGGCCGTCGTCGGCTACGAGGAGATCTCGCTGCCCGCGAACTCCCAGGCCGAGCGCACGACCGCCCACCGCCTGGCCATCCGCACCACCAATCCGGCCAACACCGCCCGGGTCGACAGCTGCTGGAACCTGGGCTGAGCCCCGGACGCGAGCACTCGGCCTGACACGTGCGCCGTGGATCGGTGTGCCGAAGATCGCACCCCTTTCCGATAAGATGAGCCTCCTGCCTGTTCCGCCGCGCCCGCATCCCAGCGATGCGCAGCGCAGCCCCCTCAGGCAGCGGCACCGCCCGAGCAGACCGCAGAGGCCCCGCGCCCCGGCGTCGGGTGCCGTGCCGGCAAGACCACCGCAGACAGAGAGAAGAGCACCGTGTCCGAGACCCCCGAGACCGAGGGCGCCTGGCTCACCCAGGAGGCCTACGACCGCCTCAAGAAGGAGCTCGACCACATCTCCGGGCCGTACCGTCAGGAGATCGTCGACCGCATCGAGGCGGCTCGCGATGAGGGCGACCTCAAGGAGAACGGCGGCTACCACGCCGCCCGCGAGGAGCAGTCCAAGAACGAGGGCCGCATCCAGCAGCTGACCAATCTCCTGGAGAACGCGACGGTCGGCGAGTTCGCCGAGGACAACGGCGTCGTCGAAGCCGGCATGATCGTCACGGCGAAGATCGCCGGCAACGAGATGACCTTCCTGCTGGGCTCCCGCGAGGTCGCCGAGGACCTCGTCGGGGACTCCGACCTGGAGGTCTACTCCCTGCGCTCCCCGCTGGGCGCGGCCATCGCAGGCCACAAGGCCGGCGACAAGGTGAGCTACGAGGCCCCCAACGGCAAGTCCATCGAGGTCGAGATCCTCGAGGCCAAGCCCTTCCGCGGCTGAAGCCCCGCACACGGCGAAGGCGCCGTCTCCCGTTCGGGAGACGGCGCCTTCCTCATGCCGACCCGCAGCGGGTGCGGGCTGCGGGAGCGCTCAGCTCAGTGCACGACGACGGGCTCGTAGCCCTCGGCCTCCAGGGCGGCGATCACGGCGCGCGAATGCTCGTGGCCCTTGGTCTCCATGTCGATAGTGATGGAGACATCGCCCATGGACAGCGAGCCGCCGATGCGGGTGTGGTCCACGCCGGTCACATTGGCGTCCAGGCCCGAGATGATCCCGGAGATGCGGGTCAGCTCGCCGGGGCGGTCCACGAGCATCATCTTCAGGGTCTGATAGCGCCCAGCCGCCGCCAGACCGCGCTGGATCACCTTGAGCATGAGCATGGGATCGATGTTGCCGCCGGAAAGCACCACAGCCGTGGTGCCGAGGTCTCCGTGGACCTCCTGGAGGCGTCCGTCGAGCAGCGCGGCCACGCCGACCACACCGGCCGGCTCGACCACGAGCTTGTTGCGCTCGAGCAGGAAGATCAGCGCCTCGGCCAGGCGGTCCTCCGAGACCGTCACGACGTCGTCGACGAGGTCGCGGATGATCTCGAAGGGCAGCTCTCCGGGCTTGCCCACGGCGATGCCGTCGGCGATGGTCGAGACCCTGTCCAGGGAGACGATGGCGTCCCCGGCCAGCGAGGGCGGGTAGGCGGCGGCGTTCTCGGCCTGCACGCCGATCAGCCGCACCGGGCGTCCGCCGTTGGCGGCTCTGGCCTTCAGGGCGACAGCCAGACCCGCAAGGAGCCCACCTCCGCCCACACCCGTGAGCACGGTGTCCACTTCCGGGACCTGCTCGAGGATCTCGAGGCCCAGCGTTCCCTGACCGGCCACGATCTCCGCGTTGTCGAAGGGGTGGATGAAGACCATGCCGGACTCCTCGGCCACCCGCTTGGCCTCGCTCAGCGCCTCGTCCACGGTCGAGCCGAAGAGCACGACCTCAGCGCCGTGATCCTGGGTCGCGGCGATCTTGGGAAGGGCCGCCACCCGAGGCATGTAGATCCTGGCCCGGATCCCGAGCTGGCTGGCCGCCAGCGCCACCCCCTGGGCGTGATTGCCTGCCGAGGCCGCGATGACCCCGCGGGCCTTCTCCTGATCGGACAGCCCGGCCATCCGCACGTAGGCCCCACGGGCCTTGAAGGAGCCGGCGCGCTGCAGGTTCTCGGCCTTGAGCCAGACCTCGGAGCCCAGCTCCCGCGAAAGCGCCCGGGAATGCGCCACAGGAGTCCGCTCGATGACGCCGTCGAGCAGCCGCGCGGCGCGCTCGATGTCCTCGAGCTGGACGGGTAGCTCGGACAGCGACATGGGGTCCTCCTGAACCTGGGTGCTGCGGCACCCGATGGACGTGCTCGACCCCGGTGCGGGCCGCCATCCATCCTAGGACGCGACGATGGGCCGCCCCGACACCGTCTGCGGTGCCGCTGCGACCCATCGACGAGCTCCCGACGAGGCGCGTCGTCCTCAGCGGAGGCGACTGCGCTGCGGCGGCCCCGGCCGATCAGACCCGGTGGGAGCCTCCGCGGCCGTCCGCCTCGGAATCGAGACCATCCTCGGAGCCGCCCTGCTCGGGCGGAGTCGGATCGGCGTCGTCGACGCCCGCGACCACCCGGTCGCCGGGAGTGGGCTGGCCGACGTCGTCTCCCAGGCCCTGCGGCATGCGCGCCACCTGCGCCTCCTCGAGCTCGCCCGCCTCCTGCGTGGGTCGGGGCTGCGAGACGTCGGTCTCCTTGGCGGCGCCGTGGTGCTCCTTCTGCCGGGCGTGACGACGGCGCTCGGCCTCGGACACCCGGTCGGCGGCCTCGAGGGCGCGATCGCGCTCGCGCTGCGTGACGTCCTTCTCGGCCTCCTTGTTGCGGGACTTGGCCTCCTCATTGCGGCGGGTGCGGCTGAAGCGGCGGAACTGCTGGAGCACCTCCTCGCGGGTGAGCTCCTTGGCCTTGGCCTTTCGGCGTATCTCCCACGGATACAGATAGGGCTGCCAGGCGATGTCCGGGTCGTGCTCCCATCCCCTGCTGGAGAGATAGCGGATCACGGAGTTGACCATGGCCAGCAGCGGCACCGCGAACAGCGCGCCCAGGATGCCCGCGACCACGGATCCCGAGGCCACGGCCAGGAAGACCGCCAGCGGGTGCAGGGAGACCGCCTGGCCCATGATCAGCGGCTGCAGGACGTTGCCCTCGAGCTGCTGCACGATGATGACGACGGCCAGCATGCCCAGGGCTGCCATCGGCCCGTTGGCCACGAGCGCCACGAGCACGCCGATCGCACCGGTGACCACAGCGCCCACGAGCGGGATCCACGAGCCGATGAACACCAGGATCGCCAGCGGCACCGCCAGCGGAACGCCCAGGATGAACGCTCCCAGGCCGATGCCCACGGCGTCGATGAACGCCACGAAGCCCTGCACCCGCACGTACTGCCCCAGCGAGATCCAGGCCTTGCGGCCCGAGCCGTTCACCGCGGCCTGAGCCGGCTTGGGGAACAGCTTCACGATGAACAGCCAGATCCGCTCTCCATCGGAGAGGAAGAAGATCAGGGTGAAGATCATGATGAAGAAGCCGGTCACGAAGTTGCCGGCCGTCGAGCCGAACGACACGGCCCCGGAGAGGATCGACCCGGAGTTGTCCTGCAGCCAGCCCATGCCCTGCTCCACCAGGTCGTTGAGCCGGTCCGTGGACACATCGATCGGGAGGTCCTCGATCAGCCCGATCAGGGCGTTCACACCGGCCATGGCCGAGTCGCTGAGCTTGCTGAAGCCGGAGATGATCTGCTGCCCCGCAAGGGCCAGCAGGCCGAAGACAACCAGGATCAGGATCACGATCGAGCTCAGAGAGGCCAGGATGCCCGGGAACCGCAGGCGGCGCAGCGCCTGGGACAGCGGGGCGATCAGACTCGCCACGAGGGCGGCCAGCAGCACCGGGATCAGCACGGTGGTCACCGCCCCGAGCAGGCGCCCCAGCACGTAGATTCCGGCGATGATGACGATGATGCGCCAGGACCAGGCTGCGGCCACCCGCACGCCTGCCGGAACGCTCTGGCCGTCGCTCACGCCCTTCCTGGGCATCTGGATATCTGGCTCGCGCTCATGATCGGGCGAGGATCCGGTGGTTGATGTCATGGGCTTCATCATGGCACCTCCGGGGGACAGCACAGGGGCAGGACAGGCAGTGGCCTTCACCTCGTCATCCCCGATTCTCCGACGCACAGGGGCGCAATGTCCCGAAGGTGGGATGATGGCTCCATGGTCGCCCCGTTCCTGAGAATCCTGTCCCAGCGTCGACGCGCCATCGCTCTGCTCCCAGAGGCCCCCACGCGCGCTGAGCTGGAGCAGATCGTCCGGGCGGCCGCGGGACGAGCGGCCTCCGAGGACACGAGCTCCTGGCGCCTGATCGCCACCACTCGCGCACAGGCCCCGCAGCTGGCCGCCGCGCTCTCCGGGCTGCGCTCCCTGCCGGACGTCGGCGATGGCAGCGCACCGCTGAAGGGCAAGCAGCTGCGCCGTCTGGCGGCCTTCCGCGGCTCGCTGGCCTTCGCCATGCGAGGCGGCATGGCGCTGGCCCTCGTCTTCCGTCCCGCCGAGGACGCTCAGCTGTCCCGCAAGCGCCAGCGCATGGAGGCACTGGCCGCGCACACCGTTCTGGAGGCTGCGCTGTGCGGCGTCGGCTGGGGCGTGCAGTGGGCACCGCGCGAGTCGCCCGACCAGGAGGTCCTGCACGACTTCTACGGCCTGCAGGAGCGCGAAGAGATCCTGGGGTGGCTGTTCATCGGCCGGGTCCCGGCCGCTGAGGCGCGGGAGGCCGCTGCGGGGCCCGAGCCGCAGACCCCGCTCGAATTCCTGGACTGACCCGAGCGACGAGAAGTGCCCGGCCCCCACCGGCGAAGGATCGCTTGGTGGGGGCCGGGCCCTGTGCTGCGCAGGATGTCTCCCGCGGCGCGAGCTGTCTCAGTCGTTGCTGTTGAACAGCGCCAGGATGCGCAGGATCTCGACGTAGAGCCAGATCAGCGTGACCGTCAGGCCGAAGGCCGCAGACCAGGCGTACTTTGCCGGCACACGGCCGATGCCGTTGCGGATGTTCTCGTAGTCGAGCACGAGCGAGTACGACGCCAGCAGGATGGCGATCGCACCGATGAGCAGGCCCAGCGGCAGGTCGGTGCCCGGGATGCTGACGTCCGAGCGCATGTTGAAGCCGGCGAAGACCGACAGGCCCAGGTTGACCAGGCCGAACACGAGGTAGCCGAGCATGGCGACCAGCACGATCTTGGTCAGCACGGGGCTGGAGCGCAGGATGCCCAGCTGGTTGAGCACCAGCACGACGGCGGCCACGCCCAGGGTGCCGATGACGGCCTGGAGCACGATGCCCTGGTAGGCGCTGGCCTCCATGATCATGGACAGCCCGCCCAGGAAGGCTCCCTGAGCCGCGGCGTAGGCCATGATCAGCACGGGCGAAGGCTCGCGCTTGAAGGCGTTCACCAGGCCGAGCACCAGGCCGATGATCGCGCCGGGGATCGCCAGGGCCGGCACGTACCAGCCCACGACCGCCATGACGATCACGGTGCCCAGGGTCATGGCGGTGCGCATGACGACGTCGGTCATAGTCATGCGGCCGGTCTGCGCAGGGCCTGCCGTGGGCTGGTCGTACATGCCCTGCAGCTTGTCCGCGCTGGCCGTCTGACCGGCCCCGCCAGCGTAGTCGTAGATCCGGCCGTTCTGCTCGTACTGACCCTGCTGGGGTCGGGCGCCCTTCTGAGCGCCGAAGTCGCGGAGCATGGGATTGCTCATGCAATCATCCTTTCCTGTGCCCGCATATGTCCTGTGGGGCAGTCGAGGGCGGTAGTGGGGGCTGTGTTCAGGCTAGCAGTTGCTCCCGGGGGCCGCTCGAGCGTCCCCCGAGGGCGAACGGCTCGTGGGAGCCTCACGCGCTGCGGGGCTTCAGTCCTCGTCCTCGAACTGGTCGAAGAGCTCCTCCAGGATCAGGACGCTGTCCTCGGTCGATGCCTCGAGCAGCGCGCGCTCCCGGCCGTGCAGGATGCCCACGCCGTAGCGATCGCCGCCCTTGCGCACGAGCGAGCGCGCCGCGGAGGCGTACCAGACGTCCATCACGCGGCAGTCCATGAGATCGCCGCAGGTCTCGAGGTAGCCCTCCGCGCTCGGCAGGATCGTCGTCTGGGACTTGCGGGCGCGCAGCGGCGTGGCGTCGAAGACCTCGGCGCCGAAGCTGAACAGGCGCAGTGCACGGCGCACCGCGTGGACGTGGACCAGCACGTCGTCGAGCTGCACCACTTCGACGGGAACGGGACCCAGCTGCCTGATGGTCTCGAGCCACCGCTCGGCCATGCGGGAGCCGAGCTTCTTGGGCGAGCGCTCGGCGGCGGAGTCGCTGAGCCGCGCCCGGCCCAGCACCTCTGCCAGGTCCCGCAGCGACTGCTGGTGACCGCTCGAGAGCAGCCGACGGCGCGCGGAGGCGGCCTGGGCCTCACGATTCTCCCGGGCCATGGTCTCCAGATGCGCCGCTGCGGAGCGGGAGAGGGCCTCCCCCGCGTCCTCGGCGCGCAGCGGCAGCAGCTGCTCCACGACCTCGGCATCGCGCAGCGCGGAGAGCTCCTGGCTCATCTCGCGCACGATCCGGCCTGCCTCGGCCGCTTCCTGGGGATTCGCCAGATCCGGGCCGAGCCCGATGAGCAGGGCCTCGCAGGTGCGCGCCGCGCGGCGCAGGCCGTGCACGGCCGGCTCCGCCCCGATCCGCACCAGAAAGTCCATCCACTGGATCTGTCGGACGGCTCCGAACAGCGCGGTCCGCACGATCTGCCCGGTGCTCGGCTCGGACTCCGGCTCCGGGACCGCCTCGGCCCGCTTCGCCTTCTTGCCGCCGTCCTTCTTGTCCTTCTTCCCCTTCTTGCCCTTCTTCCCGCCGTCCTTCTTGTCCTTCTTCCCCTTCTTGCCCTTCGAGGAGGCCTTCTCGGCACGGTCCTCGGAGGAATCCTCCGGCTGGGTGCCCGGCAGCTGCTCGCCGTCGGGGCCGATCACCGTGACGGCCTCGGCGTCGTCCTCGGCGCCCAGGGTGCGCGCGATCTTGGCTGCGGAGGCGGACGGACGCAGCCCGGCCGCCAGCAGCACTGTCTGGATCTCGTCGAAGACGGCCTGGGGATCTGCCTGGGTCCCGTTGACCAGCTCGACCTCGTGCTCCTGCCACACCCGGGTGATGCCCGTGGCGGATTCCGTGCCGCGGACGTCGTCCAGGCAGATCTCGGCCACGCGGCCGTGCTCCGGGTCGTGCACCTGCAGCACCTGGCGCTCGTTGCGCAGCACGGCCAGAGGCTCGAGGGGCTGATCGTCCAGCAGGCCCGAGATCAGCTGGCGCATCTGCGCCGGCAGCCGATCGGCGGTGCGCAAGAGGGGGACGTGGACCTCGTGCTTGACGCCGGCGGCCCGGTACTTCAGGTGCCACCCCTCGTCCGGACCGCCGCGACGACGGCGCAGCGCCAGCCCGAAGGCGGCCAGGCTGCCGGTGGCGGTGTCGTAGTAGGTGGCCTCGAGGGAGCGGACATCCTGCTCCGGCTCCACCTTGAGGCGCGGCATGTCATCCCACACCGGCTCGGCCCCTGCGGGCACCTCGTACTTGCGCTCGATCTCGGGCTGGGTGCTGGGGGTCATCGCCGGATCTCCTCTCGGGAGGTCGTGGAGGTGCTGTGGCTTCTGCGGGTGGGAGCGGAATGTCGTCGGCCGCCTCGCCCGATGGCGATGCGGCCGACGACGTTCTCGAAGGGTATGCGGGCTGGCAGGCCGGCTCAGGCCCGGCGCCGCGACAGGACGTCGTCGAGGTCGATCGAGACGCCGGGGCGCTCGGTCTGAGGCTGCGGAGCCTGGGCTGCCTCGCGCAGCGGGCGTCCGGAGGACTTGGGTGCGGCCGGAGCCTGCATGGGCTCGACGGCCGGACGGGGCGCCACCGCGACGCGGGCATAGGTGGGCTTGGGCACCGCGACGGGCTCCCAGGTCTGCCCGCGATCCTGCGAGGACTCCTGAGCCACGCGACGGGCGACGGCCCTCAGCTCCTCGTGGGTGGGCACGAGCTGACCGGCAGCCTGGGTGCGCACGCCTGCCGGACGCGCGGCGGAGCGCTGGAGGTCGGCGCGCGGCGGGACGTACGGGGCGGCCGTGGAGGAGCGGACGACGCTGCGGACGGCGTCCTGCTCCTCGTCCTCGAAGCGCAGGTCGTCCAGGAACTCCTGATCCTCGGGAAGGTCCAGTTCCCGGCGGTCCGCCTGCTCGCGGCGCTCGGCCTCCCGGGCGACGTGCTGCTCGTTGTCGAACAGCGCTCGGTCCTGCGCCTCGGCCCGCCCTGGCTGGCCCTCGACGGCAGCCTCAGCACCGAGCGCGCTGCGGGCGCTGCGCACGGAGGTGCTGGCAGCCGGCGCAGCGGCGCGCTCCTGATCCGCGACGTACACGAGGGCTGCGATGCTGCCCGTGCCCAGCAGGAGCAGGAAGACCGGCCAGGGCCAGGTCACGGCGGTGAAGGGGGCCAGAAGACCCAGCACAACGGCCAGCGCGAGGCTCACGGCGCCCAGCAGGAACACTGAGGTGCGATCCCACCTGATCGCCAGGCCGTCGAAGACGCCGGCTGAAGGCTGGGTGTCGCTGCTCGGCATCTTCCGGGCTCCTCGGATTCTCAAGGTGATGAGGCGGTTCGTCTGGTGCCGGATCCGCTGCGGGTCGAAGACGGCGCGGAACGGCGGCACGTTCAGGTGCTCGGCCCATGATCCCATACTCCGCCGGGAATGCGTCGCAGCGAAGCGCCGCGCGACGCACCTTCAGGACTCCACGACCATCGGCCTGCTGGTGCCGGTGAAGCGCTCGACCAGGCCCCCGGCAGCGAGCTCCGGGGCCGTCAGCGCGAAGCTGCGGTGATCGCTCCAGCTCCCCGCGATGTGCAGGTAATCCCGCCGCAGCCCCTCGTCGCGGAAGCCCAGCTTCTCGACGATGCGCAGGGACGCTGCGTTCTGCGGGCGGATGTTGATCTCGACCCGGTGGAGGCGACGATGCTGGAAGCAGTAGTCCACGGCCATCGCGACCGCCATGGGCGCGATCCCGCGTCCGGCGCACGTGGCGTCGACCCAGTAGCCGATCGAGGCGCTGCGCGCGGCTCCGCCGGTGATCGACGAGACGGCGAGCTGGCCGGCCATCGGCCAGGAGCCGTCCGGGCGCCGCTCCGCGATGACCCACGGCAGGCTGCGTCCCGCTCGCGCCTCCCGGTCCTGCTCCCGCACGAAGCGCCGGAACGACGGCAGCGCCTCGGAGGGCTCTGGGTTCGTGGCCTCCCACGGGCCCAGCCACTCCCGGTTCTCCCACCGCACCGCATCCCACTCGCCGCGATCGCGCGCGACGAGGGGACGCAGCCGCAGGTCGCCCCAGGACAGCCGCACGGGCCACTGAACCCGCGGGCTCACGCCTGGTCGGCGTCCTTGCCCTCGAGGCCCTTGGCGAACTCGATCAGCCATGCGCGCAGCTCCGGGCCGAGGTCCTCGCGCTCCGAGGCGATGGTGACATTGGCCTTGAGGTAGGACAGCTTGTCGCCGGTGTCGTAGCGGCGGCCGCGGAAGACCACGCCGTACACGCCGCCGCCCTCGCCCTCCTGGGCGGCCAGCTCGGCCAGGGCGTCGGTCAGCTGGATCTCGTCGCCGCGGCCGGGCTCGGTGTGCTCGAGCACCTCGAAGACGCCCTGGTGCAGGACGTAGCGCCCGATGACCGCGAGGTTCGACGGCGCCTCGGCGGGCTCGGGCTTCTCGACCAGGCCGTTGACGCGGACGAAGTCCTCGCCCTCGACCGCGGAGACGTCGGCGCAGCCGTAGGCGCCGATGCTCTCCTGCGGGACCTCGAGCAGGGCCACGACCGAGCCGCCGGTGCGCTGCTGGACCTCGATCATCTCGGAGAGGAGGTCCTCCTTCTCGTCGATGAGGTCGTCGCCGAGAAGCACCGCGAAGGGCTCGTCGCCCACGTGGGTCTTGGCGCGCAGGACCGCGTGGCCCAGGCCCTTGGGGTCGCCCTGGCGCAGGTAGTGCAGGTCGCCGAGCTCGGAGGCGTGCTCGACGGCTTCGAGCAGCTTGTCCTTGCCGGACTCCTTGAGCTGGGCCTCCAGCGACGGGATGCGGTCGAAGTGGTCCTCGAGGGCGCGCTTGGAGCGGCCCGTGATCACGAGCAGATCGGTCAGACCGGCATCGACGGCCTCCTGCACCACGTACTGGATCGCGGGGCGATCCACCACGGGCAGCATCTCCTTGGGAGTGGCCTTCGTGGCGGGCAGGAAGCGGGTGCCCAGCCCGGCGGCGGGCAGGACGGCCTTGCGGACGGTGCGCTTGGGGTTCTCAGAGCTCATGCCTGAAGGCTAACGGAACGCCCCCTGCGGGCCCCTTATGGGTCGCATCACCCCGCGAGCCGTGTTGGCGGACCGGCCTCCCGGCTGTGGGCCGTCGCGCTGTGCCCGCCGCTTTCGCAGCCCCGCTGCCAGCGCCGTCTCGTCGCCCCAGGGGGCATCGCAGCGCCCAGCAGCACATCGGATTTCATCGAGGCCGGTGCCACAGTGTGGACAGAGGCGTCGGCTTCATGAACTGCCATGATGGGGCTCATGACCGGCTCCGACGCCCCTCAGACGCCAGTGCCCTCAGTCCGTGAGCGCAAGCGCGCGCTGCGTCGACGTCTGCGCGCGGACCGTGCGGGGACTTCCGTGCAGGAGCGCTCCCGGCAGGTCGTCGGCTTTGCCACCGGGCTCGAGCAGCTGCTCTCCCGGCATCCCGACGGCCCCGTGCTCGCCTTCCTGCCGCTGCCCGAGGAGCCCCCGCTCACGGAGGCGCTGCGGGAGCACATGGCGCATCGGAGCCTGCTGCTGCCTGTGACCCAGCCCGGACGCAGGATGCTGTGGACGCCGTGGCTGGACTCCACGGGCTTCGCCCCGTCCGGGCCCGGGGGCCTGCCCGAGGCGGTCGGGCCCCTCAGCGAGGCTCCGCAGGATCTCGGACTGGTCCTGGTGCCCGCCCTGGCCGTCGACGCCGAGGGCCTGCGCCTGGGCATGGGCGGCGGGTTCTACGACGCCTTCCTGCAGTCGCTCGCCCCTGGGACCCCCGCGGCGGCCTGCGTCTTCGCCCGGGAGGTGCTGCCTCCTGGCGCTGTTCCCGGCGAGCCCTGGGACGCCCGGCTTCACTTCGCCCTGACCGAGACGGGGCTGGTCGATCTGCAGGGCTCGGCGGCGAGGGCCGAGAGCACAGGCGCATAGAATCGAGGCCGATCCGAAGCCGCCGTCGTCTCCTCAGCAGAGGCCGCCGCGGCCCCGCCCTCGGCACGCACCGTGCCTCGCCGTCGTCCGGAAGGTCCCTCCATGCCCGTCTACGCGTACAAGTGCAAGAGCTGCGGCCACCAGCTCGAGGTCCGCCAGTCCTTCTCGGACGCCCCGCTGAGCGAGTGCCCGCAGTGCGGCGGCGAGCTGCGCAAGCAGTTCAACTCCGTGGGCGTGGTCTTCAAGGGCTCGGGCTTCTACCGCAACGACTCCCGCGCGAGCAGCTCCTCGTCCTCTGCCTCATCCTCGGAGTCCAGCACCTCCGGCACGAGCTCCTCGAGCTCCGCCTCCTCGAGCTCGAGCTCGTCGGACTGACCCGCTGATCGCGGCTGTGCCTCCGATGTGCGGCTGCTCCGAGGCTCCACAGCCGCGCATCGGACCGCCTTCTCGGGCCGCCGCTCCCCCACCGGCACAGCAGCCGCGCCAAGGGACTCGAGGCCCCGCCTAGCGTGCGGGCATGACGATCCGACGGGGCTCGGCCCCCTCCCCCGGCCGCCGTGCGCGACTCGGCGGCCGCGGCACAGCGCGGAGGAGACCCCGCTCCGCTCCACGACGACCGCGCTATCCGCTGGGGATCACGCTGCGCACGGCCCTGTCCCGACGCCGACGCCTGATCGCCGCTGTGCTCCTGAGCATCGCCGCAGCCATCGCGGTGCTGCAGATCAGCCCGGCCTCCCAGCGCACTGTGCCCACGGTGGTGGCGACCCGCTCCCTGGGCGCCGGCACGGTCCTGTCCGCCGATGACCTCCGGGTGGCCGACTACCCGGTCGATCTGGTGCCCGGCGAGTCCGCAGCAGGCACCGCGGACACCGCAGCCGCCCCGGCCCCCGACGACCAGGGCAGCTCCGTCGGGACACGGCAGCCAAGCACGGATCCCCTCAGCACCCCGAGCGAGGGACTGGCCGCAGATGCGGCCGGGGACTCCCCGGGAGCGGATCAGCAGATCGAGACATGGGTGGGGCGCACCCTGGCCAGCGCGGTCGTCGAAGGACAGCCGCTGACCGGCCCGTCGGTGCTCGGACCGGATCTGCTCTCGGGGCAGCCGCCCGGCACCACGGCCGTCACGCTGCGCGTGGCTGATTCCGCCACACTGACCCACGTGCGGCCCGGTCAGCACGTGGACCTCATCCGCGCCGATGCCGATCTCCCGGCTCCTTCGCCGGGCCCCGCAGCCGATGACCGGACCGACGGCGATACCGCCGACGCGTCCGAGGACGGGGCCGATGGCTCCGAGCAGACCGGTGCCTCCGAGACCTCGGCGCGAGTGGCCGCGCAGCTGCCGGTGCTCTGGGTGGCCGATCCGGCTGAGCCTGCAGACGGCCTGCTGGCCTCCACGCCGGAGAGCCAGGACGACCTTCTGGTCGTGGGCGCAGATGCCGCCACGGCCGAGCGCCTGGCGGCTGCCCCGGAGGGCGAGCTCGTGCCGGTGCTCGTGGCCGCGCCCGCGGATGCTGAGGCGCTCAGCCCCAGTGCGGAGGCCGCTGGGCGTTGAGCCAGTCGTCGCGCTGGGCGTCGTCCGGGACCTCGTCCAGGGTCTCGGGGGTTGGCTCGTGCGCTCGATCCGAGGCTGCAGGGCGCTGCTCAGCGCCGCCGGACCCGGCATCCGGCCCGGGTGCCGGGCTGCCGCCGACCGCTCGGCGCGTGCCGCGCGGCGGGCGCCGCCGAGGCTTCTGCGGGCTCACGATCGGCCCGTCGTCCCGGCCCCGTCCACGCCAGTGGTGCCGGTATCAGCCGGCAGCCCCAGGTAGCGGCAGATCAGGCCGGCCACGGCGTCGGGCTGGGTGAAGACCTCGATGGTCCACAGCGTGAGGTGGTTCCAGCCGCTGCGCTCGAGCTGCTGCGGGCGCAGCCGCGAGCGCTCGCGCACCGACATGCGGGCCACCTGCTCGGTGCCGTCGGAGACCACGGCCACCGGGATGCGCACCGGGTCGCCGCTGGAGCGCTGACCCACCACGGCTCCGGCCGACAGCGACTCGGCGGTCTCGGACCAGGCGATCAGGTCGATCGCGTCCTCGTGGTGGTGGCGCACCGCCGCGCCGCGCTGCACCAGACGGCGCGAGAGGTCCTGCACCAGGGCGTCCTCGTGGACGGCGGCGTCGGCCAGCTCCATGGGGTCGTGCACCAGGATCGGCTGCGTGGCCGGCTCGGCCGCGGGCTCGTCGTCCGGCTCGGTCCGGGCGGGCTCCTGAGCCCCCACCAGCGAGAGGTGCGGGCGCTTGGGACGGTCCTGCGCCTCGGGCCGCTCAGCGGCCTCGACGGGCTCCGGCGGCTCGTGGGCCGCCTCGGCCTCAGGGGCCTCGGCCCCGGCATCCCCTGCCTCCGAAGTCCCGGCGGCGTCCTGGAGATCTTCCTGCCGCTCGTCCTTCTGGGCCAGCAGCGGCTCATCGGCGGCGCCGATGCGGATGTGCCCGGCCTCCTCGATGCGCAGCAGCAGGCGATGCAGATCGCGAGCGCCGTTGTGCAGAGAGCTGGGCTCCAGCTCCTCGGGACGGATGGACGAGACCACGATCGTGTTCAGCCGCGAGCGCGTCATCCCCAGGACGAAGCCCCGGCGGCCGTCGCGGTCCGAGAGCTGCCCCAGGTAGGGCAGCACGCGATCGTGATCGGTGCGCCCGAAGCCCACGCTGAAGATCACGGTGTCGCGCTGCAGCCCCACGGCCCGGTGCAGATCCACCACGCGGAAGGACTCGGGCCCGGGCCGGAAGAACTCCGCGAGCTCGGGGCGCTGCCCCAGCACGGCGCTCACGCCCTGGGCGACGCGTGCGGCATGGCGGGCGCTCGGGGTCACGACGGCCAGCGAGCGCTCCGGGTGCAGGCGCGCGTGGCGGATCACGAGCTGGACCACGCGGCGCACCTCGGCGTTCGGGGACTGCACGCCCTCGTGCCCGGCGGCCAGCTCGCCGTAGCCGTCGGCGACGTACTCGACCTCCAGGCGGGAATCGCCCTCGGTGAGCGCGGCGCCGGAGGGCAGGCGAGTGAGCTGCCCCCCGTAGAAGTCCGCGTTGAGCTGATCGAACAGGTGAGCGTCCATGTCCCGGTACAGCACGCGCAGCTGACGGCGATCGACGACTCGCGAGAGCGCGTCGAACGCGGAGTCCACCTCGGTCACCGGCCCGGAGGACTCCCCTGTCATGGGCGCCACGGTGAAGGGCTGCGGGCGGCCCAGGGCGGGATCGCCGAAGACGACGACCTGGCGAGCACGGGTCACGGCGGGCAGCACGGCCGCCAGCGGCGTCGACTCCCCGTCCAGGACCACGACGGCGTCGATCTCGAGGTCATCGGGAAGCGCAGCCGAGAGCACGAGCGGGCTCGCGGTCCACACGGGGGCCAGCGCACGGGTGAGGTCGCCGCAGGCCTTGAGCAGCTGCGGCAGCGGGGCGCTGCCATGGCGCAGCATGTCGCGCAGCTCCCCGGCGGCCTCCGGCTGCTCCCGCAGCAGACGGCGCCAGCGCTGGGCCTGGGCCCAGATCAGGCGCTGCGGACCGGAGGAGATGTGCGCGGAGTCGGCGCGGCGGAAGTCCTGCTCGGCGCGGCGCAGGCTCGAGCCGTCCGTCATGGGCAGCAGGCCGTCATCGGCGGCCATGGCCTCCAGCGAGGACTGCCACCAGGCCAGATCGAACTCCTCGGCCACCCGGTGCCCGGGCACGCGCCGAGAGGTCAGGTCCTCGACGAACTCGCCGAGGCCGCGATCGCGCAGGCCCTCGAGCAGCAGTGTCCGCTCGGGGATGGTCTCCAGATTGGCCTCATCGTCGATCAGCTGGGTGAGCACCTCGCGCAGCTCGGCGACGTCGAGCTCCAACAGGCCCCCGCCCGTGCGGGAGCCCTCCAGGGCGATCATCAGGCCCTCGAGGTCCTCGATGAAGCGCTGCTGGATCTCGGCGACGTCGTCGACCGCGTCCGAGATCTCGGGCTTCTCGATCGTGGTGGACCAGGAGCGCCAGCGGTCGCGCTCCGACTGGACCTTGACCAGGGAGGCGTGCAGGTCCGAGAGGTGGACGCCCGGTCGGATGTACTCCTTGGCCGCCTTGCGCAGCCGCGAGCGCTGCAGCCCGGACATCTCGATCGCGTGATCGCGCCGCCAGGACGAGGCCGCCGTGGCCGCGATCAGGTCCGTCACCGGACGGTCGAAGATGTCCGGGGTGAAGGAGCGCAGGGAGGACTCGACCTCCTGCAGCAGGCGCAGCTGCTGGCCCCATTCGGGGATCGTGGCCCCGGCGCGCATCCCCGAGACCGACATCACCGTGCGCATCCCGGTCTCCAGGGTGGTCAGCTCGAGCAGCAGCGACTGAGCCAGGTGACGGGCCTGCCGGGTCTCCTCGTCGTTGACCAGGCGCGCGCCCTCCCACGGCCCGTCGAGGGTCGCGGCGTCGAAGGCTCCGAGCTCCGCGGCCCTCTCGAGCTGGCGGGTGATCTCGGCGCGGTGGGCGGCGGCGTCGAGCACCCCGCGCGAGAACCGGACCCGGGTGGTGGGCCCGTCCGGGCGGGAGGTGAGCTCGGCCAGGGCCTGCATGGCCTGATACGCGGAGGCCTCCACGCGCGGGCGCTGGCGGTGCAGGGCCTCCATGTGCCCGGCCAGCAGGTCGCGCACGGAGCGCAGCCGGTTGTGCAGGGCGCGCAGGTCCGGCTCCTGGGCGCGCTCGGCGCGCGTGATCGACTCGACGAGCTGACCGGCGACGTCCTCGCCCGTCAGGTGCGAGCCCAGCTGCAGCACCGACGACGACAGCCCGAGCATCTCGAAGCCTCGGTGGAAGTCGGCCAGGGCGGCCCGGCGCTCCCCCAGAACGAGCACGGAGCGGCCCTGGGCCACGAGCGCGCCGACGGTGTTCACGGCGGTCGCGATCTGCCCGGTGCCGGGGGCTGCGGTGACCACGAAGGAGTCGCCCTGCGTGGCGAGGTCCACGACCTCCTGCTGGGAGCTGTCGGCGTCGAGCAGCAGCAGCTCGGAGTCCGGATCGCGCTGATCCAGCGGCGCGGAGCGGTTCTGCAGCGGCTGCGGCTGCGGGATCTTGCCGACGGCCGTGGACTTCAGGCGGGCCAGGTCGCGGATCACGTCGGTGCGCGCGGGCACGTGCTCATCGGCGGGACGGTCGTGCAGGTCCGCGAAGGTGGAGACCAGGAGGCGGTGCTCCACGTGCATGCCCGGGACCTCGGAGGCGACCATGCGCAGGGACTCGAGCACCGGTGCCGGATCCAGTCGGCGCGTGCCGTAGGCCAGGCGGGAGATCTCGCCGGTGGTCAGGTCCACCCCGTGATCGGCCAGCAGGCGCCGGACCATGGCCGGGTTGAGCTGAGCGGGGCCCACGATCTGCAGATCGAAGTCATCGCCGTCCGAGCGCGGGCGGATGGTCACGGGGGCGAGCAGGACCGGGGCGATGAACCGCCGCTGCGTCGAGTGCCGGTCGCCGTGGCCGCGCTCCCCCGCCTCGTGCGGGCCCTGTGCGTCCTCCGCACGGGGACGCGGCTCCGCCTGCAGCCAGGAGGCGGTGCCGGCCGCCAGGTAGGCGGCATCGAGCCCGTGCTGGGCGGAGAGCTCGTGGATCTTGGTGCGCAGGATCCGCGCCGCGCGCGACGCCCGCTGCAGCCCCGCCTGCTCGCGCATGATCGTGGACAGGCGGGTGGGGCGGCCCATCATCAGCTGCGCCTGCCCGGAGGAGTTGGCCTCCGTCAGGTCGATGCAGACGTTGTCGACCTGGTTGAAGTCCAGCAGCGTGTCCGGGCCGGTGTAGGCGTCCATCTGCCGCGTCCAGGCCTGCAGCGAGACGGTCTCCTGGCCGCTGCGGTGGGAGGACGCGGAGCCATGCGGAACGGGGGCTCCGGACTCGGACGAGGGGGACATGCTTCTCCTAATGGGTGAGCGCCGCGGCCTGGGCGGGCCGCGGCGTCGGGTACTGCTCAGTCGGCGCGGGAGACGCCGCCTGCGGGAGGCGGCAGGGCCGTTGCGGCCCCGCCGCTCACTCCCACTCGATGGTTCCCGGCGGCTTGGACGTCACGTCCAGGACCACGCGGTTGATCTCCTGGACCTCGTTCGTGATCCGGTTGGAGATCCGCGCCAGCAGGTCCTCCGGGAGGCGGGACCAGTCGGCGGTCATGGCATCCTCGCTGGACACGGGGCGCAGCACGATCGGGTGGCCGTAGGTGCGGCCATCGCCCTGCACGCCCACCGAGCGGACGTCTGCCAGCAGGACGACCGGCATCTGCCAGACCTCCTGATCCAGCCCGGATTCGGTGAGCTCCTCGCGGGCGATCGCATCCGCGCGGCGCAGGATCTCCAGGCGCTCGCTGGTCACCTCGCCGATGATGCGGATACCCAGGCCCGGACCGGGGAACGGCTGCCGTCCCACAATCGACTCGGGCAGGCCCAGCTGGCGGCCGACCTCGCGGACCTCGTCCTTGAACAGCTCGCGCAGAGGCTCCACGAGCTCGAACTCGAGGTCCTCGGGCAGCCCGCCGACGTTGTGGTGGGACTTGATCGTGGCCGCGCCCTCGCCGCCGCCGGATTCGACGACGTCCGGATAGAGGGTCCCCTGGACCAGGTGGGTGACCTTGGCGCCCTCATCCGCAGCGGCCACGAGCACCGCCTCCTCGGCGGCCTCGAATGCGCGGATGAACTCGCGGCCGATGATCTTGCGCTTGGTCTCGGGGTCGCTGACTCCCGCCAGGGCATCGAGGAAGCGCTCGGACTCCCGCGCCACGTGCAGGTTGACGCCGGTCGAGGCCACGTACTCCGTCTCGACCTGCTCGACCTCGTCCTGGCGCATGAGCCCGTGGTCCACGAGCACGCAGGTCAGGCGGTCCCCGATCGCGCGCTGGACGAGCGCCGCGGCCACCGCCGAGTCCACGCCGCCGGAGAGCCCGCAGATCGCGCGGCCGTCGCCGACCTGCTCGCGGATGCGCTCGACCTGGGCGTCGATGATGTTCTCGGTGGACCACGTGGGCTTCAGCCCGGCGATCCCGAAGAGGAAGTGCTCGATCGTGGCCTGGCCGTGCTCGGTGTGGCGGACCTCCGGATGCCATTGCACACCGGCCAGGCGCCGCTGCTCGTCCACGAACGCGGCGACGGGTGCGCCGCCGGACGACGCCAGCACGCGGAAGCCCTGGGGGGCCTCGGTCACGGAGTCCCCGTGGCTCATCCAGACCTTCTGCAGGCGCGGGGAGCCGGTGAGGATCGAATCCGGTCCCGGCACGTCCTGGCCCTCGGGCGCGGTGTCCGCGACGCCCAGCGAGGCGTCGACGATCGTGGCGCCGTACTCGCGCGCGCCCGTCTTGGCCACCGTCCCGCCCAGGGCGTTGGCCATCACCTGGAAGCCGTAGCAGATGCCGAAGATCGGGATGCCGGCCTCGAAGAGCTCGGCATCGCGCACCGGGGCGCCCTCGGCCCACACCGACGACGGCCCGCCGGAGAGGATCAGCGCAGACGGCTTGCGCTGCAAGATCTCCTGCGTGGACAGCGTGTGCGGGATGATCTCCGAGTAGACGTCCGCCTCCCGGACGCGGCGGGCGATGAGCTGGGCGTACTGGGCTCCGTAGTCGACGACCAGGACCGGGCCCTGGGACCCGTGGGCTGCATCGGCGGTCTCGGATGCGGACGTGGTGCTGGGCTGAGATGTCACGGCCGACAGTCTAGGTCACCGCAGGGCTGCGGCCGGTCGGCGCCTCAGTACCGCTTGGCCGCCTTGGGGAACGAGGCCAGCTCCTGGGCGGTCGAGCGGTGGATCTTGCGCTCGACGATGAAGGACAGGAACGGCACCACGCCGCCCAGGGCCATGACGATGAACTGCGGGAACGGCCATCGCATGAGCATCCACAGGCGGAAGCACGAGAACAGGTAGACCACGTAGAACCAGCCGTGCACGATCAGCACCCAGGTGGAGATGTTGACACCGCCCTCGATGTCCATCAGCTCGTTGTCGCGCAGGCCCAGGGCCACGGGCTCCCCCGTGCCCGCCATGGTGCCCCCGGCAATGACGTCGAAGCCCATGGCGTAGCGCAGGATCATCTCGGCCACGAGCAGCAGCAGGAACGTGCCGGAGATCCAGGCACAGACCATGTAGAAGTTCAGCCACCACCTGATCTGGGACTCGGTCCCGCCGAAGCGCCGGCGCGTGCGCAGCGCCGAGTACTGCGGCAGCTGGCCCGGCTCGCGGGCCTTCGACGGATCCGCCCCCTCCGGCGCCGTGACGCGCACCCCGTCGGTGCGCTGCTTGGGCCGGGGCGTTCCCTCCTGCGGGACTCCCTGGGTCATCGCTGCTCTCCGCTCTGCGGGTCGATTCGCCCGCGGTCCTCCGGTTGGTCATCTGCACCGGCCGGGACGCTCTGGTCCGCGGCGGGCTGGTCGTCGAAGTAGAAGTACTCCCCGGCGACGGGATCGTAGTAGTAGAACCGCTGGGCCTGCTGATCCCAGGCGTAGGCCAGGGACTCGCCGTCGAGCTCGAACCAGGCCGCGGGGTCCTGGCTGCGCCGGTGGTCATCGCGCACGGAGGAGAACCAGATCCACAGCGCGAAGCCGGCGAAGACCACCCACTCGACCGCGTAGAAGATGTTCAGCGGATCCAGCGAGGTATCCGTGGGCTGCTGATCGACCGAGACGGCCTCCAGATCCGAGGACATCAGGCTGCCCACCTCCGGGAGGGTGCCGTCGTCGTCGGCCAGCCCGGTCGTGCCGTCCTGGGGCGCGGGCTGCGCTGCGGGGGCCTCTGCCATGGCGGTGACGAAGCCCGAGTAGATCGGTGCGTCCCACACATTGGTCAGCTGCGCCGGCGACAGGCTGGCGTAGCGGCCCGGCTCCTGGTCCTGGGTGGGCACCGGAGCCTCCTGCGGCAGCAGCCGCCCGGCCACGGAGATCTCCCCCTCGGGAAGCTGCGGGATGTGCTCGGGGTCATCCGTCCAGCCGCGCACCACGGGCAGCACCAGATCGGCATCGGCGTCCGACCAGTCGTCCTGCGTTCCCGGGATCTGCAGACCGGCCACGACCCACCAGCCGGAGCGCCCATCCTGCAGGCGGTCCTCGATCAGCACGGTCGAATCCGGCAGATAGGTGCCGGTGGCCTCCACGGCGGTGTCGACCTGCTCGAGGGTCGGGACGGAGCCGGGGTCCATGGTCTCGTCCAGCGGGCGGACGATCTCCTTGCCCGGGTCGTAGACGGTCTGCGCGTCCCGGCTGGATTCGAGCTGCCAGCGGCTGAGCAGGACGAAGACGAGGGCTACGCCCAGACAGACCGCCAGCACGAGCAGGGATCTGGGTCTGAGGGCGGTCCTGAGCACCGTTCCAGTCTAATGACGCCCCCGGACGCCGCCGAATCGCGCACAGGACGCACGACGGGGGCGCGCACCAGCGGTGCCCACCCCCCCGTCACCTGGTCCCGACGGCTCAGCCGTGGACGACGACCTCGGTGCGCTGGAAGGATTTCAGGTCCAGGTAGCCGGTGGTCGCCATGGCCCGGCGCAGCGCGCCGACCAGGTTGGAAGTGCCGTCGACCTGGCTCGAGGGCCCGTGCAGCAGCTCCTGCAGCGGCCCCGCAATGCCCACTCGGGTCCGCACGCCGCGCGGGACCTCGCCGTGATGGGCCTCAGCACCCCAGTGCCAGCCGCGTCCGGGAGCCTCCTCGGCCCGGGCCAGCGCGGTGCCCAGCATCACGGCATCGGCGCCCATGGCCAGGGCCTTGACGATGGTCCCGGAGGTGCCCACGCCGCCGTCGGCGATCACGTGGACGTAGCGCCCGCCGGACTCGTCCAGGTAGTCGCGGCGAGCCGCCGCGACGTCCGAGATCGCCGAGGCGCCCGCGGCGTGGATGCCGAGGACCTGCTCGGTGCGCATGGAGGCCCCTCCGCCGAAGCCCACGAGCACGCCGGCGGCACCGGTGCGCATCAGGTGCAGGGCCGGGGTGTAGCCGGCCGCTCCGCCGACGATCACGGGGACGTCGAGGTCGTAGATGAAGCGCTTGAGGTCCAGCGGCTCCTCGGCCTGGGACACATGCTCCGCCGAGACCGTGGTCCCGCGGATCACGAACAGGTCCACGCCCGCCTCCAGCACGGTGCGGTAGTGCTCCTGCGTGCGCTGCGGCGTCAGGGCGCCGGCGACGATCACCCCGGCCTCCCGGATCTCCCCCAGGCGCTGGGTGATCAGCTCCGGGCGGATCGGGGCGCGGTAGATCTCCTGCATGCGGCGGGTGGCCGCCGGGAGATCCTCGCCCGACAGGGACGCGATCTCCTCGAGCAGCGGCTCGGGATCGTCGTAGCGGGTCCACAGCCCCTCGAGGTTCAGGACGCCCAGAGCGCCCATGCGCCCCAGCGCGATCGCGGTGGCCGGGGAGGTCACCGAGTCCATGGGCGCGCCCAGGAAGGGGGTCTCGAACGTGTAGGCGTCGATCCGCCAGTCGGTCGAGACCTCGCGGGGGTCGCGCGTGCGCCGCGAGGGCACCAGGGCGACCTCGTCCAAGGAGTAGGTCCGACGGGCCCGCTTGCTGCGGCCGATCTCGATGTCGTAGTTCAGGTTCACGTCAGCGTCCTTGTCGTCAGCGCCGGGTCGGGTCCGATCAGCGCTTGTAGTTGGGGGCCTCGACGGTCATCGAGATGTCGTGCGGGTGCGACTCCTTGAGCCCGGCGGAGGTGATCCGCACGAAGCGGCCCTTGTGCTTGATCTCCTCGATCGAGCGGGCGCCGGTGTAGAACATGGTCTGGCGCAGACCGCCCTCGAGCTGGTGGATCACCGAGGACAGCGGGCCGCGGTAGGGCACCTGGCCCTCGATGCCCTCCGGGATCAGCTTCTCGTTCGAGCCCACGTCCGCCTGGAAGTAGCGATCCTTGGAGAACGACGTGTTCCCGGCCCGGGTCTGCATGGCCCCCAGCGAGCCCATGCCGCGATAGGCCTTGAACTGCTTGCCGTTGATGAAGATCAGATCGCCCGGGGACTCATCGGTGCCGGCAAGCAGCGAGCCGACCATGACCGAGTCCGCCCCGGCCACGAGCGCCTTGCCGATCTCGCCGGAGTGCTGGAGGCCGCCGTCGGCGATCAGCGGCACACCGGCCGGGATCGCGGCCTTGGCGGATTCGTTGATCGCGGTGATCTGCGGGACGCCCACGCCGGCGATGACGCGCGTGGTGCAGATCGAACCCGGCCCCACGCCGACCTTGATGCCGTCGGCCCCGGCGTCGATCAGCGACTGGGCGCCCTGCCGGGTGGCGGCCTGGCCGCCGATCACGTCCACGTGGGCGGCCGACGGCTCGGCCTTGAGCCGGGCGATCATGTCCAGCACGCCCTGGGAGTGCCCGTTGGCGGTGTCGATAAACAGGGCGTCCACGCCGGCCTCGACGAGCGTCATGGCCCGCTCCCACCCGTCGCCGAAGAAGCCGACGGCCGCACCGACACGCAGGCGGCCCTCGTCGTCCTTGGTGCTGCGCGGGTACTGCTCCGCCTTGGTGAAGTCCTTGATGGTGATCAGCCCGCTCAGCGCGCCCTGATCGTCCACGAGGGGCAGCTTCTCGAGCTTGTTGGAGGCCAGCAGCTTGAAGGCCTCCTCCTTGGGCATGCCCACGCGCCCGGTGACCAGAGGCATGGGGGTCATGACCTCTCGCACGGTGCGGGTGTCGAAGTCCGACTCCGGCAGGTAGCGGGTGTCGCGGTTGGTGATGATGCCGACCAGGCGGGTGCCGTCCTCGACCACGGGCAGGCCCGAGACCTTGTAGTAGCCGCAGAGGCGGTCGAGCTCGCGCAGGGTGGCCTCCGGGCTGACCGTCACGGGATCGGTGATCATCCCGGACTCGCTGCGCTTGACCAGGTCCACGTTCTCGGCCTGATCCGCGATCGACAGGTTGCGGTGCATGACGCCCATGCCGCCCAGTCGGGCCATCTGGATCGCCATTTTGGCGGTGGTCACCGTGTCCATGGCGGCCGAGATGATGGGCGTCTCGAGCTCGATGCGCCGCGACAGGCGCGTGCGCGTGGAGGCCTCCGACGGGATGACATCCGTGCTGCCCGGCAGCAGGAGGACGTCGTCGTAGGTGAGTCCGACGAAGCCGAACGGATCCTCGGACAGGGCGGTCGGGACGGGGGCTTCTGACACGGGGAGGACCTTTCCATCGACGGCACGGCCGACGCCCCGGCGGCTCCCGGGCGCGGTGCGGTTTCGAGAGGACAGTCTAGGACCCTTCACGGGCCCTCGGCCCCTCCGCCTGCCGAGGCGGCCCTCACTGCAGCTGCGGCAGAGCGGGCTGGTGCTCCACGACCACGCCGTCCTCGGCCAGGGCTGCGGAGAGGCGGTCGCCGAAGGTCCAGGCCAGCGAGCGCGAGTAGGGAATGGACAGGTGCCCGCTGTCCCACTGCACGTACATGTTCCCGATGACGGGCGGGCAGGTCCCCTCCGGGCAGATCTGATCGGTCATGTCCATCTCGGCGTACAGCGGCAGCTCCTCGGCCAGCGGTTGCATGGGATCGGGCTGTCCGAGCATGGGATGGGTCTTCTGGCACTGCGGAGCCTGCGCGGACCCCTCCTCCATGACGCATTCCGGCGGAGCCTGATCGAACCGCGGGATGTCGCGCACTCCCAGGACGCGGTAGCCCTCGCCCGTGACCTCGCGCACGCGCTGGTCGAAGTCCGGCTTGTAGTACTCGCCCCCGGCGTTGGTGAAGGTCGACTGGGTGATGATCAGATCCGGGTCGATCTGATGCACCAGGGGCATGGAGCCGTCGAGCCAGGGGCCGCACTCGTCATCGCGCTGGTCCTCGTGGCTCGTCCAATAGCAGCCGGGCCTGATGTAGCTGACCACCCGCCAGCCGTTCGCCTCGGCCACCGGCCGCAGGGCGTCCAGCCAGTGCTCGGAGTGCGAGTTGCCGATCAGCAGCACGGTCTGCGACGGGTCCTCCGCGGGCACCGATTCGCGGCACCACTGCTGCGATCCGACGGGGATGTCCCATTCGCTCGGGCATGCCGCGCCCCGGTCCGGCGCCTGGTCGTCGAGCTGGGCGGCCAGCGGAATCGTCGGGGCGTCGGGATCCGGCGCGGTCTGCACGTCGTCTCGCAGCACGAGCGCACCCGGGTTCGAGGCCGTGGGGCCGTCCGGGGCCTCGGCGACGTCCGCGCGCAGGCTCTGCTGCCAGGCGAGGACCGGCCCCAGACCGACCGCCAGACACACGACGACCGCTCCGGCCAGGCGCAGCTTGGTGGCCTCGGGCCACTTCCAGCTCTTCAGCGGCGTCTCGATGAGCTTGGTCGCCAGGATCGCCAGAGCGAGCGAGAGCACGATCAGCACCACCCCGGAGCGCGGCCCCGCCTCCGGGCGGTCGCGGATGACCAGGTAGGTGATCAGCAGCGGCCAGTGCACGAGGTAGAGCGCGTAGGAGGAGTCCCCCAGGCGCACCAGCGGCTTGGCGGCGAAGATCCGGTCCAGGCCGAAGCGCGAGTTCGTCTGCCCGGCGACCATGATGGCGGCCGCCGAGAGCAGGGGCCACAGGGCGATCCAGCCGGGGAAGGCCCCCTGCACATCGACCAGCAGGCCCACCAGCACCATCGAGACGAACCCCACCCACCCCAGCACCACGCGCAGCCACCGCGGGAGTCGGATGAAGGGCAGCGCCAAGGCCAGCAGCGAGCCCAGGGCGAACTCCCACAGCCGGGTTCGGGTGTCGAAGTAGGCGAACTCCTGCTGGGTGGCGGTCGTGACGATCGAGAACACGAGCGAGGCGGCGAAGATGGCGCTGAACAGCACCGCGAGCACAGGCACGGGCCGCAGGCGGGACCGACCACGAGTCAGCAGCCAGGTCAGTCCGAACAGCAGCGGCCACAGCAGGAAGACCTGGCCCTGGACGGACAGGGACCAGAAGTGCTGGAACGGGCTGGCCGTGGAGCGGTCGGCGGCGTAGTAGTCCACCGAGGTGAGAGCCAGGGCCCAGTTCTCGGTGTAGGTCAGGGTCGCCGCTGCCTGACGCAGGGCCTCCTCGACACGATAGGCCGGGAAGAACAGAGCGACCAGCACCAGGGTGCCCAGCACCGTGAGCACCGCCAGCGGCAGCAGCCGCTTGAAGGTGTGCAGCCAGTAGCGTCCGATCCGCAGCGGGCGCCCGCCCTCGAGCTTGCGCACGAACGACAGCGTCATGAAGAACGCCGAGATCAGCAGGAAGATGTCCACGCCGCCCGAGACGCGCCCGAGGAAGACGTGGTAGAGCACCACCATGATCACGGCGACGGCGCGCAGCCCCTGGATCTCCGGGCGGAAGCCCGAGTACCGGGCCACGGACTCCCGGCGTCGGGCGTCCTCTGCGCTGCGGTCTGTCTCCTGCTGCTCGGGCATGCCTCATCCTCCGTGCTGCGGCCACGGCAGCGGGTCATGCGGAAGCCTGCCTGCGCAGCCTCCGGGGGAAGTACGGGCGTCAACCTACCAGCGCGGGCCGCCCGCCCGCGGCAGCGACCGAGGTGCGCAGAAGGCCCGGCTCCCGCCGCGAGTGCGATGGGAGCCGGGCCTACCCTCGGCCTGCTGCGGCCGCTGTCAGCGCCGCAGCTTCCGGATCAGTGCTGGTGGCCGTGGCCGTCCTGATCGTCCTCCGCGGGCTTGTCGGTGACCAAGGTCTCGGTGGTCAGCACCAGGGCCGCGATCGAGGCCGCGTTCTGCAGCGCCGAGCGGGTCACCTTGACGGGGTCGATGATGCCCGCCGCCAGCAGATCGGTGTACTGATCGGCCTTGGCGTCGTAGCCGTGCCCGAGCTCCATCTGCTCCACGCGGGAGACCACGACCCAGCCGTCCTGGCCGGCGTTCTGCGCGATCCAGCGCAGCGGCTGGCGCAGGGCGCGGCGCACGATGTCCGCGGCCACGGCAGCGTCGCCGTCGAGCTGGGCCTTGACGTCGTCGATCGCCGCGGAGGCGTGGACCAGCGCCGAGCCGCCGCCGCCCACGATGCCCTGCTCGAGGGCCGCGCGGGTCGAGGAGACGGCGTCCTCGATGCGGTGCTTGCGCTCCTTGGCCTCGACCTCGGTGGCCGCGCCGACCTTGATCACGGACACGCCGCCGGCCAGGCGCGCCAGGCGCTCCTGCAGCTTCTCGCGGTCCCACTCGGAATCGGTGCGCTCGACCTGGCCGCGGATGTAGTCCACGCGCTCGGAGATCGCCTCGGCGGTGCCGCCGCCGTCGATGATCGTGGTCTCGTTCTTGGTCACGGTGACCGTGCGGGCGGAGCCCAGCTGCTCCAGGGAGACCTGGTCCAGGGCGATGCCCAGCTCGGAGGTCACCACGGTGCCGCCGGTGAGAACCGCCAGGTCCTCCATGATCGCCTTGCGACGGTCGCCGAAGCCCGGGGCCTTCAGGGCCACGACGTCCAGGGTGCCGCGCAGCTTGTTGACGACCAGCGTGGACAGGGCTTCGCCCTCGACGTCCTCGGCGATGATCGTCAGCGGCTTCTTGGTCTGCACGACCTTCTCGAGCACCGGCATGAGATCCTGCGCCGAGGAGATCTTGCCCTGGTAGAGCAGGACCAGGCCGTCGGACATGACGGCCTCCTGGCGCTCGGCGTCCTTGACGAACGACGGCGACAGGTATCCCTTGTCGAACTGCATGCCCTCGGTGACCTCGAGCTCGATCTCCGTGGAGGAGCCGTCCTCGATGGTGATCACTCCGTCCTTGCCGACGACCTCGAAGGCCCGGGAGATGAGCTCGCCGATCTCCTCCGACTGGGAGGAGATGGCCGCGACCTTGGCGACCTCGTCGCCGGAGACCTCGCGGGCGTCCTCGAGCAGGCGATCGGCGACCGCCTGGACGGCAACCTCGATACCCCTCTTGATCTGGCCCGGAGCAGCGCCTGCGGCCACGTTGCGCAGGCCCTCCTCCACGAGCGCCTGCGCCAGCACGGTGGCGGTCGTGGTGCCGTCGCCGGCGACGTCGTTGGTCTTGGTCGCAACCTCCTTGGCGAGCTGAGCGCCCAGGTTCTGGTAGACGTCCTCGAGCTCGACCTCGCGGGCGATCGTGACGCCGTCGTTGGTGATGACGGGGGCGCCCCACTTCTTGTCCAGGACCACGTTGCGGCCCCGCGGGCCGAGGGTGACCTTGACGGTGTCGGCCAGGCGGTCGACACCCTCCTTCAACTGATTGCGTGCGTCCTCGCGGAACAGCAGCTGCTTGGCCATGGGCCGGATTCTCCTTCGGGATCGACGGGCGCGGGCCCGTCGGGATGACTGGGGTCTTGATCGACGAGAGAGGGCGCCGACCACGCGGACCCGCGCAACCGCGGGGCACGCGGCGGGCGCCCTCTGCTCGGACCGCCTGAGGTGATCAGGGGGTCGTCAGGCTCACTTCTCGACGACGGCCAGCACGTCGCGCGCCGGCAGGACGAGGAACTCCTCGCCGCTGTACTTGACCTCGGTGCCGCCGTACTTGGAGAAGATCACGAGATCGCCCTCCTTGACGTCGACCGGGATGCGGTTGCCGGAGTCGTCGACGCGGCCCGGGCCCACGGCCATGACCTTGCCCTCCTGGGGCTTCTCCTTGGCGGTGTCCGGGATGACCAGGCCGGAGGCGGTGGTCTGCTCGGCCTCGACGACCTGGACGACGATGCGGTCTTCAAGCGGCTTGATGGAGATCGACACGATGTCTCCTTCTCTCATGGATTCGAAGTGTTGCTGAAGCTGTCACGGCGCCCCGCCGAGGTGCTGCTCCCCGCTGCTGCGAGGACCCCGGTGCTGGTGCGCCAGAGGATCTGCCAACCGTCGTCGCGGTGCCGATCGGCCCGAATCCCTTAGCACCCCCCGAGGGCGAGTGCTAACGCCACCTTAGAGACGGCGCTGGCAGTCGGTCAAGGCGAGTGCCAGCTGCGCACCGCGGAGGAGCGAACGCCCCGGAACGACTCCCAGCCGGCCCGCAGACTCCGGGGGAAGCCCTGGCAACAGCTGGGAGAATCCTCTAAGGTCACCAGTAAGGTAATGCTGACCTACTCAAGGTGAGGCTCACCTTGCTCCGCCACCACGTCGTCGACAGACAAGAGGATGCTCCCATGCCTGCACCCAGCCGCCGCTCCGGCGCCGCACTGGCCGCACTGCCCCTGGCCCTGGCCCTGGCCCTCGGACTCACCGCCTGCGGCGGCTCCGGCGACTCGGACAGCCAGAGCAGCTCCGGGGAGACCGACAGCATCGAGGTCGAGGACAACTTCGGCACCGAGACCGTCGCGCTGCCTCCGCAGAACGTGGTTGCCACCGACAACCGCACGTTCGAGACCCTGTGCGAGTGGGACGTCGAGCTGGCCGCGGCACCCAAGCCCCTGCTGCCGGAGACGGTCGAGTGCTGGCAGGGCGATGACGTCGTCGACATCGGCAATCACCGCGAGCCGGACCTCGAGGCCATCGCCGGCGTGGAGCCCAGCCTGGTGGTCAACGGCCAGCGCTTCGGCGACTACCACGATCAGATCGCCGAGCTCGTCCCGGATGCCGCGATCGTGGAGTTCGAGCCCCGCGAAGGCGAGGACTTCTTCGAGGAGCTCAAGCGCCAGACCTCGGCCATCGGCGAGATCTTCGACAAGACCTCGGAGGCCGACTCGCTCAACGGCGGCCTGGACGATGCCGCCCAGCGCGTGTCCGACTCCTATCAGGAGGGCGACACCGTCATGGCCGTCAACGTCTCCGGCGGCGAGATCGGCTACATCGCCCCGGGCGTGGGACGCACCTTCGGGCCGCTGTTCGACGAGTTCGGCTTCACCCCGGCCCTCGAGGTCGAAGGCGCCTCGGACGACCACCAGGGCGACGACATCTCCGTCGAGGCCATCGCCGACTCCGACCCGGACTGGATCGTGGTCCTGGACCGCGACGCCGGCGTGAGCTCGGAGGAGGGCGCCACCCCCGCCGCCGAGGTCATCGAGCAGTCCGAGGCGCTGCAGGACGTGACCGCCGTGAAGGAGGGCAACATCTACTACGCTCCGGCGGACACCTACACCAACGAGGGCATCCAGACCTACACCGAGATCTTCAACGGCCTGGCCGACGCCTTCGAGTCCAAGAGCAGCTGACCTGCTGATCTGTCAGCGGCGGCACCGGCGTCGAGGCCCGACGCAGGTGCCGCCGCTGAGGCATGCGCCTCGTGCCCGGCCTTCCGGGACGAGGCGCCGCCTCCGCACCGCCCGACCATGCTGAGGGGACCCCGATGACCGAAGCCCGCACCGGCGCCGAGGCGAGCACCCGACGATCCGGGCTCGCCGCAGCCCTGCTCGACTGGAAGCTGTGGCTGGCGACCGCAGCGGTCGCAGGGCTGCTGGTCCTGTCCCTGTTCACGGGGGTCTACGACCTCGGTTCGGAGGGCGGCGCTGAGATGCTCGGCATCACCCGCCTTCCCCGAACGATCGCCCTCGTGCTGGCCGGGGCGGCCATGTCCATGTCCGGGCTGGTCATGCAGCTGCTGACGCAGAACCGCTTCGTGGAGCCCACGACCACCGGCACGACCGAATGGGCGGGGCTGGGCCTGCTCACCGCCATGATCGTCTTCCCGTCTGCCACGCTCATGACGCGCATGGCAACCGCCATCCTCTTCGCCTTCATCGGCACGATGGTCTTCTTCCTCTTCCTGCGCCGGGTGTCCCTGCGCTCGTCGCTGATCGTGCCGATCGTCGGCATCATGCTCGGCGCCGTGGTCGGCTCCGTCTCGACCTTCATGGCGCTGCAGACCGACATGCTGCAGAACCTCGGCGTGTGGTTCGCCGGCAGCTTCACCTCGGTGCTGCGCGGACAATACGAGGTGCTGTGGATCGTGGCGGCCGTCGTGGTCGTGGTGTTCATCGTGGCCGACAGGCTCACGGCCGCCGGGCTGGGCGAGGACATCGCCACGAGCATCGGGCTGAACTACAGCCGGATCATCCTCTTCGGCACGATCCTGATCGCGATCGCCACCGGAGTGGTGACCGTCGTGGTCGGCAATCTGCCGTTCCTGGGGCTGATCGTGCCCAACATCGTCTCGATGATCCGCGGCGACGACCTGCGCTCCAACCTTCCCTGGGTCTGCCTGCTGGGCATCGCGATCGTCACCGTGTGCGATCTGCTGGGGCGCACGCTGATCGCCCCGTTCGAGATCCCCGTCTCCGTGATCCTCGGCATCGTCGGAGCCGTCGTGTTCGTCGCCCTGCTGCTGCGCCAGCGCCGCAGCGCCTGATGGAGGACCCCCGGATGACAGTCGCCAGACCCACGACCGCCAAGGCCCAGCGCTCGAGCGCCGGGGCCTTCGCGACCCCCGCCGCCCGCCGGCGCTACGTCATCGTGGTCGTGGTGCTGCTCGCGCTGTCCGTGTTCTTCGCCGGCGGTCTGCTGGCCTGGGACAACCCGCTGCCGTTCGGCACGCCGGGGTTCTGGCGCATCGCCGAGCTGCGGCTGACCAATGTGATCGTGATGGGCGTGGTGGCGTTCTGCCAGGCCATGGCGACCGTGAGCTTCCAGACCGCCACCAACAACAGGATCATCACCCCGTCGATCATGGGCTTCGAGTCCCTGTACGTGGCGATCCAGACGGGCGTGGTCTACTTCGCCGGAGCCGCCAGTCTGGTGGCCTTCAGCGGCATGACCCAGTTCGTGGTCCAGGTGACCCTGATGGTCCTGCTGGCCACCGCCCTGTACACCTGGCTGCTCGCCGGGCGCCGAGGCAGCATGCACGTCATGCTGCTGGTCGGCATCATCATCGGCGGCGGCCTGGGCTCGGTGTCGACCTTCATGCAGCGTCTGCTGACCCCCAGCGAGTTCGACGTCCTCAACGCCCGGCTCTTCGGCTCCGTGTCCAACGCGGATGCGAGCCTCCTGCCGATCGCGATCCCCCTGTGCCTGGCCGCGGGGCTGGCGCTGTGGCTGTCGGCCCGGCGGCTGAACGTCGTGGCCATGGGCGCCGACGTCTCGAACAACCTGGGGCTGAACCACCGCTGGGAGACCATCCGGATCCTGTTCCTGATCTCGATCCTCATGGCCGTCTCGACCGCCCTGGTAGGCCCGCTGACCTTCCTCGGCTTCCTGGTGGCCACCCTGGCCTACCAGTTCGCCGACACCTACGACCACCGACGGATCTTCCCGGTCGCCATGCTCATGGGCTTCGTGGTGCTCTCCGGGGCCTACTTCCTGATGCACCACGTCTTCTACGCCCAGGGCGTCGTCGGGATCATCATCGAGCTCGTGGGCGGCTCCGTCTTCCTGTACGTCATCCTGCGAAAGGGACGCCTGTGATCACCCTGAACACTGTCCGCAAGCACTACACCGACGAGGTCCGCATCGGCCCGGTCGACCTCGAGATCCCCACCGGCGGCATGACCGCGCTGGTGGGGCCCAACGGCGCCGGCAAGTCGACGCTGCTGACCATGATCGGACGCCTGCTCTCCCTCGACGAGGGCGTCATCAGGGTCGCGGAGATGGACGTCGCCAGGACGAAGTCCAAGGACCTGGCCAAGATCCTGTCGATCCTGCGGCAGGAGAACCACTACGTCACCCGCCTGACGGTGCGCCAGCTCGTGGGCTTCGGGCGCTTCCCCTACTCCGGGGGACGGCTGAACGTGGAGGACGAGCGGATCATCTCGAAGTACCTGGACTTCCTGCACCTCACCGAGCTGCAGAACCGGTACCTGGACGAGCTCTCGGGCGGCCAGCGCCAGCGCGCCTATGTGGCCATGGTCCTGGCCCAGGAGACGGATCACGTGCTGCTGGACGAGCCGCTGAACAACCTCGACATGAAGCACTCGGTGCAGATGATGCAGTTCCTGAGCTCCGCCTGCCGTGAGCTCGGCCGAACGATCATCATCGTGCTGCACGACATCAACTTCGCCGGGCACTACGCCGATCACATCTGCGCGGTGAAGGACGGGCAGATCGCCCGCTTCGGCACGCCGGAGGAGATCCTGACGGACGAGGTGCTCACCGAGGTCTTCGACACCCCCATCACCGTGATCGACGGCCCCAACGGCCGGCTCGCCTCCTGCTACTGATCCTCGCGTCGCCGCGCAGCTCCGTCGATCACCGTCCGCTCAGAGGCTAGGGTCGAGGACGTGGAAGAGACCCCCTCCCCCGAGACCGCCGCCGCGTCCCTGGCCGCGCTGCTCACGCCCGAGGGCATGAGACTGCTCGACGGGCTGGGCCCCTATCGGGAGGACGAGGCCCTCCAGCAGATCTCGCGGCTGCGCGCCGAGGGGTTCGCCCCCGAGCTGATCTCCGCGGCCATGACCCAGTCGCGGCTGCGCACCGCCGCGGCCGCCAAGTTCGGCGAGTTCGCCCAGCACATGCTCTTCACCCAGGACGGCCTCGAGCAGGCCACCCGGCTGAGCGTCTCAGCCGTCCACGCCAGCCGGTACGTCCAGGCCGGTGTGCGCCGCGTGGCCGATCTGGGCTGCGGGATCGGCGCCGACGCCATGACCCTGGCCTCCGCCGGGCTCGACGTCACCGCCGTGGAGCTCGATGAGACCACCGCCGCCGTGGCGACGGTGAACCTCACGCCGTTCCCCGAGACCCGCGTGGTCCAGGCCGACGTCCAGAGCCTCGACCTCGACGAGCTGCCCGGCGGGCGCCCCGAGGCGCTGTGGCTCGATCCGGCCCGCCGCGAGACCGCCGGAGCCTCCCGGCGGATCTTCGATCCGGAAGCCTTCTCCCCTCCCCTGTCCTTCGTCGAGGCGCTGGCCGATTCCGGGATGCCGGTGGGCGTGAAGATGGGTCCAGGCCTGCCGCACGCGGCCGTGCCGGAGGGGTGCGAGGCGCAGTGGATCTCCCACCGCCGCGATGTGGTCGAGGTCGTGCTGTGGTTCGGAGCACTGGCCCGCCCCGGGATCCGCCGCGCCGCCCTGGTCATGGGCGAGCAGGGCCACCACGAACTCGTCTCCTCCGCTGAGTTCCCCGAGCCCTCCGACGGCCCCCCGGAGCATGCGGCGCAGACCGAGGCGCCCGAGACCGAGAGCGTGTCGTGGCCGCCCGTCACCGCCGGGAATGTGCTCTGGGAGCCCGACGGCGCCGTGATCCGCGCCGGGCTCGTGCAGGATCTGGCCGGCCGCCTCGGCGCCCGCCTGGTGCACCCGCGCATCGCCTATCTGACGGCACCGGGCCAGCCCGAGCGGGACCCATCGACCCCGTACGCCCGGGCGTACCGCGTGCGCGAGGTCCTGCCGCACACCGTCAAGGTGCTCAAGACCTGGGTGAAGCGCCACCGGGTGGGCACCCTGGAGATCAAGAAGCGAGGCACCGACGTCACGCCCGAGCAGCTACGGCGGCAGCTCAAGCCGTCCGGGCCGAACCGCGCCACGCTGATCGTCACCAGGCTGTGGGAGGCCGACGACCAGGGCCGCTCCGGCGAGCGCCGTGCGGTCCTGGTCGTCGAGCCGATGAGCTGATGCCGCACCACCGCACCCCATCGCTGCTGATCGGCTGCGGATCTGCGGCCTCGGCGCTCCCGTTCGTCGAAGCCGCAGCTCCGCATGTCGTCGACGTCGATCAGCTGCCGATCTGCGGCCTCAGCGCCGCGGCGGGCAGCCGGGCTCAGCCGTCGAAGCGCGCGGCCAGCTCCTGATGGCTCCCGGGCTCCGCGGGCTCGACCGGGGCCGACTCCTGGGCCTGGTCATAGCTCATCTGCATGGCCACCACCCGGGTGGCGGCCTCGTCCAGGCGCTGCTGCGGGATGGCCCCGGACTCCACGGCCTGCACGATGTCCGCGTGCGCTGCGGCCTCGTCCTCGGGCATCACCAGCAGATCCGCGCCGGCCTGCAGGGCCGCACCGGCAGGGGTGGTGACCCCCGAGTCGACGGGTCGGCCCGGTCCCACGACGTCCTTCAGGGCCCCCATGTCGAGGGCGTCGGTGACGACCGCCCCCTGGAAGCCGAGGTCCTCGCGCAGCGCCTGGTAGGCCTTCGGCTCCAGCGTGGCGGGCACCTGGTCGTTCCAGTCGCTCACGGCGATGTGCCCCATCATGATCGTCGGGGCGCCGGCGTCGACCGCGGCCCGGAACGGTGCCCAGTCCTCATCCTTCAGGGTCTCGACCGGGGTCTGCTGGACCGGCAGCCCCACGTGGGAGTCGGTGCTGACGGAGCCGTGGCCCGGGAAGTGCTTGGGCGAGGAGATCAGTCCCGCATCGGAGAGTCCGCTCATGGCGGCCACGGTCTGCTCGGAGACGATCTCGGGGTCGTCGCTGTAGGCGCGGTCCTGGACGACGGCGTCGTCGGGGCTGGTCACATCGGCCACGGGGGCGAAGTCCATGGTGAAGCCGAGCCCGGCGAGCTCTGCACCCATCCCGGCGGCCGCCTCGCGGGTCAGCTCCGGATCGTCCGCGGCGCCGACGGTCTGCGCGGAGGGCCAGACGGTCAGGGGCTCGGCCAGGCGGGCGACGGAGCCGCCCTCCTGATCGACCCCGATGATCCCGGACCAGCTGCGCTCCTCGGGGCTCAGAGCCGCACCGACCCGGTCGTTCTGCGAGCGCATGGCCTCCACGTCGACGTCCGAGGCGCCGCCGCCCGCGCCGGCTTCCTCCGTGATCCCCTGCCCGTCGGCGGTGGGGACGTTGGCCCCCATGACGATCACACCGCCCAGGTGCAGATCCCCGATCTGGCTGATCTGGGCATCGACCGAGGCAGGGTCCGCCCCGCTCCAGGTGGCCAGGAGAACCTGCCCGGCCTTCTCCTCGAGCGTCATCTCGGACACGGCTTCCTCGGCCGCGGCACGGGTCTGCTCATCGGGCAGCAGTCCGGCGGCCTGCTCGCCTGAGCCGGCCTCGGAGCGGGCGGAGGATTCCGACGGGCTCGCGGCACTCGCCCCGTCCGAGGCGGCCCCGGAGGCCGTCGTCCCTTCCGACGGCGCCTGCTGGCTTCCGCAGGCGCTCAGCGCGAGCCCACCGGCGAGGACAAGGCCGAGCCCGGCGCGACGGGCGCGAAAACGGGCACGGACAGCTGCGGAGTCCGGCAGGGCGTGGGTGCGACGGTCGACGGGGGGAAGTTCATGACGCGGCATGCCGACCAGGGTAGCGATCCGTACCGCGAGGGCTGTGCGCTGTTCTACAGTGGGATCCGCTCGGTCGCCGCCGAGCGGATCCCCGGACGTCCTGCCAGCGAGGTGCCGTGAACATCGAATTCAGCTCATCGCCGCAGTCGACACTGGGCATCGAATGGGAGGTCGCGCTCGTCGACGCCCAGACCGGCGCGCTCGTGCCCCGGGCCGAGGAGATCCTCGCGGCCGTGCACAGCCAGGTCCCCGAGCGCGCCGAGGACGGCGATCACCCCATCCTGACCGGTGAGTTCCTGAACAACACCGTGGAGATGGTCACGGGGGTGTGCCGCAGCGTCGGAGAGGCCGTGGGCCAGCTCGAGCAGATGCTCGGCGAGATCCGTCAGGTGACCGACCCCCAGGGCATCGAGATCTACCCCGCGGGAACTCATCCGTTCTCCCGCTGGCAGGACCAGTCGGTCGTGGAGAAGGACCGCTACTTCACCGTCCTGGACCGCGCTCAGTACTGGGGGCGGCAGATGGTGATCTTCGGGATGCACGTCCACGTGGGCGTCGACTCGCAGGACAAGGCCCTGCCGGTCCAGGACCACCTGCTGGCCCATTACGCCCACCTTCTGGCGCTGTCAGCCAACTCTCCGTACTGGAACGGCTTCGACACCGGCTACGCCTCGCACCGTGCCCAGCTCTTCCAGCAGCTGCCGACCGCGGGCATCCCCTACTCGTTCCAGACCTGGTCGGACTTCGAGCTGTGCGTCTCCGATCTGCTGGCCACCGGCGTGATCGACGACATCAGCGAATCCCGCCTCGATGTCCGCCCCGTGCCCAAGTACGGCACGGTCGAGATGCGCTTCTGCGACTCCCCCACCTCCGTGCGGGATCTGAGTGCGATCGCAGCGCTCACCCAGTGCCTGGCCGAGGAGGCCTCGCGGATCGTGGACTCGGGGCGCAAGGTCGAGCAGATGCGCCCGTGGCTGATCCGAGAGAACAAATGGCGCGCAGCCCGCTACGGGCTGGAGGCGATCATCATCCGGGACAACGCCCTGGAGGAGCTGCTGGTCACCGACGACCTGGCCGACATGCTCGAGCGCCTGCAGCCGATCGCCGTGGACCTGGGCTGCGTCGAGGAGCTCGCCGGGGTGGCCCGGATCATCGCCGAGGGCACCGGCTCCACTCATCAGCGCGCCGCCGTGGCCGCCCACGACGGCGACCTGCGCTCCGCCGCCCTCGACGTCGTGCAGCGGGCCCGGCGGGGCTGAGGCACCGAACTCCCGCACGACGACGGCGCCCGAGCTCTCCCGACAGGGAGGGCTCGGGCGTCGTCGGTCCTGCTCAGGCCTGCAGCGCGGCTGCGGGCATGGACACCGTGGCCACGGGCAGCCCGGGATCGGCGGTGAACTCGAGCCCGGTCGGCTGCGCCCCCACCGAGACCAGCCGCGAGCCCAGAGCCGCCACCATGGCGCCGTTGTCCGTGCACAGGCTCAGCGGCGGAACCACCAGGCGTATGCCGTTCTCGGTGCAGCGCTGGGCGGCCAGGGCGCGAAGTCGCGAGTTCGCCGCCACTCCCCCGCCCAGCAGCAGGGTGGACAGCCCATGCTCGCGCGCAGCCAGCATGGCCTTGGACGTGATGACATCGGCCACCGATTCCTGGAAGGAGGCGGCCACATCAGCGACCGGGACCTCCTGGCCCTCGGCCTCGAAGGCCTCGACCACCCGGGCCACCGCGGTCTTGAGACCGGAGAACGAGAAGTCGTAGCGGTGCGGGCCAGGGGCCTCCGCGCTGCCCATGTACTTGCCGGCGGCCAGACCGCGCGGAAAGCGGAAGGCCTTCGGATCCCCCTCGGCGGCCGCGCGGTCGATCACGGGGCCGCCCGGGTAGCCGAGTCCGAGCAGGCGGGCGACCTTGTCGTAGGCCTCTCCGGCGGCGTCATCGATGGTCGAGCCGAGCATCTCGACGTCCTCGGCGATCTCCCGCACGGCCAGGATCTCGGTGTGCCCGCCGGAGACCAGCAGCGCACCCAGACCGGGCACCAGGGAGCCGTCCTCCGCGATCAGGGTCGGGGCGCCGTCGTCGTCGGGATCCAGCAGGCCCACCGAGACGTGGGCGACCAGGTGGTTCACGGCGTACAGCGGCTTGCCCGTGGCCAGTGCGAGCGCCTTGGCGGCAGAGACGCCCACCATGAGGGCACCGGCCAGACCGGGGCCTGCGGTCACGGCGATCGCATCGAGATCCTGCAGGCGCACCCCTGCGGTGCGCAGCGCCTCCTCGATCGTGGGCGTCATGGCCTCCAGGTGGGCGCGGGCGGCGATCTCGGGAATGACCCCGCCGAAGACGGCATGCTGGTCCATCGAGGAGGCCACGGCATTGGCCAGCAGGCGCCGCCCGCGCACGATGCCCACGCCGGTCTCATCGCACGAGGTCTCGATGCCCAGGACCAGGGGGCTGTCGGTCGTGGTCATCGCGGGTCCTCCCGGGGGTCGTCGTGCGCTGCGGCGGACAGGTCCATGTGGCTCGTCAGGTCGGTCGTGCTCGGCGGGTGCCGAGTGCCGACTCCCTCGGAAGCACCTCCGTCGGCGCTCAGCGGGGCGAGCATGATCACGGCCGTCTCCCCGTCCGGGTAGTAACGCGGGCGCTGGGCGATCTCCGCGTAACCGAAGCGCCGGTAGAGCGACTGCGCCGTCTGGTTGGACTCGCGCACCTCCAGCAGGACCTCCTGCGCACCGCGCCGACTCGCGATCTCGTGCAGCGCCTGCAGCAGGGCGGAGCCCAGGCCGCGCCCGCGCAGCTGCGGGATCACCGCGATGTTCTGCACGTCGGCGGTTTCTGCCACCACCATCACGCCGGCGTATCCCACGATCCGCTCGTCCTGGACCGCCACCAGGTAGCGGCGGGTCTCATGCGAGATCTCGGCGGCGAGCATGTCCTCGGACCAGGCGTCGCCGGGGAACAGCTCCCGCTCCAGGCGGTGCAGTGCGGCGACGTCCTCGAGCGCCGCCGTGCGCAGCTGCCACGGCCCGCTCATGCTCCGGCCTTCTTCCGAGGCCCGGGCACCTTGGCGTCCGACTCGCGCAGGTACAGCGGAGCAAGGTCATGCGAGAGCTCTTGGCCCGCGGCCAGCGCCTCGGCGGCGGCCATCCCCAGCGACGCCGCGCTCGCCTGCCACTGCGACGGCGCCTGCTGCGGCCCGCCCGGCACCGGCTCGACGACGGCCTGCGGCAGCTGCTCGGCGTAGAGGCCGGCACCGCGGCCGTAGACCGGCAGCTCGGGCAGCTCCTGGGCAGGACCGACGCGAGGCCCGTCGACGAGCAGCGGCGCCCCCGTGCCCTGCAGTCGGTACTGCGCCGAGTAGACCTCACGGCGCCGGGCGTCGGCGGCCACGACGAAGGACGACGGCGGCTGCGGAAGCGCCGCGACGTCTAGGGCCAGAGCGGCCAGGCTCGTCATCCCCCAGACCGGCAGGTCCCAGGCGTAGCCGAGCACGCGCGCGGTGACCAGTCCTGCGCGCAGGCCGGTGAAGGGCCCGGGGCCGGTGCCGACCAGGATTCCGGACAGGTCCTCGGGCGCCGTCCCGGACCGCTGCAGGACGTCCTGGACTGCCGGGGTCAGGACCTCTGCGTGGCTGCGGGTGTCCTCGGTCGACCACTCGGCCAGCACCCGGGCCTTCCCGGGCGAGGCGCCGTGGTCGCCGGAAGGGAGTCCTGGATCGTCGTCGATCTGCAGGAGCGCGACGGAGGCGGCGGAGGAGGAGTCGAGGCACAGCAGAAGCACCTGGTCAGTCTAAGCCGCCGCCTCATGTCCCCGCTCAGCGCGCGAACAGGCCCAGAGCGTCCCAGGCCACCCAGCCGCCCTCGGCGAGGACGAACTCGACGGTGTTCTCACCGGCGCGCAGGGTCCCGGCCGGGAGCTCGAGCTCGTGGCGCGAGCGCTTGAGCGGCGAGCCGGTCGCCGTGGCATCGCCCTGCCGCGAGCCCTTGTTCGACCCCCGCGGCAGCTCGATGCCGCGCACCGGCGTCCCGTTGACGACGATGTCCAGCCTCCCGCCCAGCGAGGTCGTGTCCACGAGCCACAGCGCCAGATCAGTCGTGCCCGGGGCCTCGTCGAGCTCCACGACCCAGCGGGCCCGATAGGACTTCCGGCCCGCCCAGGCGTCGCCGGGACCGGGCAGCAGGTACGGCCAGGCCTGACGGGGCTCGTCGTCGACCTGGCGGAACTCGATGAGCGCCTGAGGGTAGGCCTTCGGGATCTTCGCGTAGTCCTTCGGGGCGAACTGCAGCTCGTGGGTCCTCCCGTCGAAGGAGCCGATCGCGGCCAGCTCCGTGCCGGTCTCGGTGACCGAGGCCTGCGAGGCTGCGATCAGCGGCCGGCTGGACAGGGACAGGCGCCCCGCATCGCTCACGGCGATGACCGTGAGGCTGTGCTGCTCCCCAGCGGGGTCCAGCCCGTCCAGCACGAAGCGCGGGAAGACGGTCCGGCCCACCAGGTGCTCCGGGTCCGGCTCACGCCCCCTGCCCCGGGGCGCTCCCGAGTAGATCCGGTAGTGATCGATCAGCGGCTCCCAGGGCAGCGCCTGCCACCGCAGCTCGAGGCGGCCGATCCCCGCCTCGGCCTCGAGGTCCTGGACGGTCTGCGGGCGAGGGCTCATGCTCGGTCCTCTCCGGCCGGGGCGAGTCCCGGCTCTCCTGCTCGGGTGCTGAAGCGCGCCGAGAGCTCCTTGGGCGCTGTGTCATCGGCCTCGATCCAGGGCACGACCCAGAAGCTCGAGGTCATCTCCTGCGGGGTCAGCCGGACGTGGACGTAGCCGCGGCGCCCGTCGTAGTGGCGCACGTAGGGGTGGCGGGTCCAGTCCGCGGTGTGGGCATCGGTCTCGGACCCATCCCCGTCGGAGGCCATCGACGTGCAGACCAGCTCGACGCCGATCGTCTCGGAGGACGGATCCGCGAAGTCCTCCTTGAGCTCGGCGGCCACGTGCTTGTGGATGTCACCGGTGAGCATGACCGGGTTGGAGACCTCGGACATGGCCGCCATCAGGCGTCGGCGGGCTGCCGGATAGCCGTCCCACATGTCGGTGCGGTCCTCGGAGACGGCCGTGAGCACGACCCCGTTGGCCAGCACGTCCCAGGTGGCAGTGCTCTGCGAAAGGCGGCCCTCGAGCCAGGACTCCTGCTGGGCGCCCAGGATCGTGCGCTGCTCCCGGTTCTGCTCCTGGGCATCGGCAGGCTCCGGATCGCGGAACTGCCGCGAGTCCAGGAGGCTGAAGCGCGCCAGCGTGCCCACGTCGAAGCCGCTCGTGATGTCCGCGTCCGGGCCGGTGGGCAGGGCCTCGAGGTCCAGGGGCATGTTCTCGTAGAACGCCCGGTAGGCCACCGCGATCTGATGCTCGAAGTCCTCCGGGGACACGTCCTTGCCGGAGACCGCCGCGGCGTAGTTGTTCTGGACCTCGTGGTCGTCCCACACCGCCACGGCCGCCGCCCGTGCATGCACGGCCTGCAGGTGCGCATCCGACTTGAAGAGGCTGTAGCGCAGCCGGTACTGCTCGAGGGTCTCGATCTCCACCTCGTGCGCCGGCGCGACGCTCGCGCCCTGGCGCCACAGGTTGTCCGCTGTGATCCCGTACTCGTAGATGTAGTCCCCCACGAAGACCACGAGGTCCAGGTCCTCCTCCTGGGCCAGGTGGCGGTGCGCGGTGAAGTGCCCGTGGTACCAGGCCTGGCAGGAGACCAGGCCGAAGGAGAACGCGTCGGTCTGCTGTCCCGGGGCCGGCAGGGTCCGGAACCGCCCCACCGGGCTGACCTCCTGGCCGGATCGGAACCGGTACCAGTACTGCGTGTCCGGAGCCAGCCCCTCCACGCGAGGATGCACGGAATGCGCCAGCTCGGGCTGGGCCAAGGCATTGCCCCGCCGCTGCACGCGGGTGAACTCCGGGTCCCGGGAGACCTCCCAGCGCACCGGCGCCGGCCGCAGCGGCATCCCTCCGTGCCCGTCCTCGGCCAGCGGGTCCGGGGCCAGACGCGTCCACAGCACGGCGCCATCGGGGCGCGGTGCGCCGCTGGCGACTCCCAGCCCGAACGTCGCCCCGGCTGCCTCCCCGGACTCGCTCGCCTCGGCAGGGGCGCTGATGCCCAGGGCGAGCGCGGTGCCGGTCAGGCCTCCGAGCTCCAGGAGCCGTCGTCGGTTCAGGGTGTGCGGGGCCATGGTGGGTGACATGGGTCCTTCGTGGGGAGGGGGTTGCGGGGGAAGGCCCCACCGTCCCCGCCTCAGGTTTCCCGTACCCGAACTGGCGCTGAATGCCCCTGGACCTGCCGGTCACGAGTGGTTGAAGACGTCGACGCATCGGCTGGGGCCGATCAGATCGTGCGGGTCCCCGGGCCGTCCGCGCCTGCGCAGTGCCGTCGGCCGATCAGAGATTCCTCCACCCGGACGCTCGAGGCCGCACCTTCGCATCCCATAAGTGCTGAGGGACTGCGAAGCTGCGGCCTCGTCGGAGAGCGGGTCAGCCCAGCCAGGCCAGCGCGGCCGCCAGGTGCGCCTTGGTGCCGGACTCGAGGGTCGGATCGATGTCCGGGTAGAAGTACGACGAGTGGTTGGGGGCGATCTGGTCCGCGGGATCGTCGCTGGACTCGGCCCTCTCGAGGCGGCCCTTCGAGACGCCGCCGACCGTCCAGATAGGTGTAGGGGACGCCGAAGGCGCTCGGCACGATGCTGAAGTCCTCCGAGGCGGTCTGCGGACTCTGCTCGAACACGGCATCGCCGAACTGGGCGCGCAGGGCCTCGGTGACCTTGGCGCTGACGTCGTCGTCGTTGTGGGTGAGCGGGTACTGGTCGTAGTAGCGGAACTCGGGCTCCTGGGGGCAGCCGGCCGCCTCGCACTCGCCGCGCACGATCCGCTCCAGGGCGGTGATCATGGTGGAGCGGACATCCTCGTCGTAGGTGCGCATGTTCAGCAGCAGCGTGGCCGTGGCGGGGATGATGTTGGACTTGGACCCGGCCTGGATCGAGCCCACGGTCAGCACCGCGAACGACGACGGCGGGATCTCCCGGGACACCACCGTCTGCAGTCGCATCACGATCGTGGAGGCGAGCACCACCGGGTCCACGCTCAGGTGCGGCATGGAGCCGTGGGCGCCGAAGCCGTGCAGGGTGATCTCGATCGAATCGCCCGCCGAGAGGATGGGCCCCGCCTTGGTGCCGATGGTGCCGGCCTCATGGGTCATGACGTGCTTGCCCAGCACCACCTCGGGGGCGGGGACCTTCTCGATCAGGCCGTCGTCGACCATGGAGCGGGCACCGGCGGCGATCTGCTCGCCGGGCTGGAACAGCGCGATGAACGTCCCGGACCATGCCTCCTGGTGCGCCGCCATCGCACCGGCAGCGCCCAGCAGCGCGGCCACATGCATGTCATGGCCGCAGGCGTGCATCAGCGGGACGGTGCGGCCGTCCTCGTCGGTGGTCGTCTCGGTGGAGGCGCAGTCCAGCCCTGTCCTCTCCTCGACCGGCAGGGCGTCGAAGACGGCGGACTGATCGCTCATGGGCTTCTCCTGGGGGCGGTTCCTCGACGCTGGTCGCTGCGCGCTGCCGGGGTCGCTGTGTGCTCCGACGCTGCTCCCGGCCGACGACGACGCCCGCCGGAGCACCCGCCCCGCGCACGGGCAGCGTGAGCTCAGTCCTGGTCGGCGAAGTCGTGCAGCGCTTTCGGCACACGGTCCCAGCGTGGGCCGATGCCGCGCAGCCGCAGCGTCCGCGGCTCGTCGACGGCCGCAGCTTCGTCCTCGTCGTGTTCCGCGGCGAACTCCGCCAGCACGTCCGACAGCGAGCGCTGCCCTCCCTGCGGCCGCTCGATCTCGATCTCCAGCCGAGAGTCGCTGAGCGCCTCGACTTTGCCGCGCCCCCACTCGATGACCGTCACCCACTCGGCGAAGGTCTCCTCGAGGTCGATGTCCTCGACCTGGGCCGCATCGGCCAGCCGGTACGCGTCCACGTGCACGAGCCCCGGGGCGCCGGGACGGGGGCCGTGGGCGTCGTTCGGGTGGCGACGGGCCAGCACGAACGTGGGCGAGATGATCCCCTCCACCGCTCCCAGGCCGCGACCCAGGCCCTGCGTGAAGGTCGTCTTGCCGGCCCCGAGGGGGCCGTCCAGCAGGATCAGGTCACCGGCTCGCAGCTCGCGTCCCAGCCGCTCGGCCAGGCGCTGGGTCTCGATCGCCGAGCCGACCTGCACGGTGCGCTCCCAGCGCGGCGCGCTGCCGTCGGACTCAGTCATCGGCGCGGCCCTGGCCCGTCTCGGATGCGTTCGCCCGAGCGTGGGCCGCACGCTCCTGCGCCACCCGGTCGAACGCGAGGTCGGCGCGGGTGTCCACGTGCACCCGCTGCACGCGCGGGGAGATCCGGGTGATGATCTCGTAGTCGATCGTCCCGGCGGCCTCGGACCACTCGCGCACCGAGGGGGCGCCCTCGCCGCCGAAGAGGACCGCCTCCGCACCCAGCAGATGGCTCATGTCCTCCGTGGTCCGCAGGTCGACGACCATCTGGTCCATGGCGATCCGCCCGACGACCGGGTAGGTGCGGCCCTCGATCATGACCGGGGCCCCGGTGGCCACGCGCGGCACGCCGTCGCCGTAGCCCATGGGGATCAGCGCGAGGGTGGTCGCCTCGGAGGTGTGGTAGCTCAGCCCGTAGGACACCCCCTGGCCCGAGGGGACCCGCTTGATGTTGGCCACTGAAGTCCGCAGGGTCATGGCAGGCAGCAGCCCGAGCTCCTGGGCGCTGCGATCGGCGAACGGCGAGACGCCGTAGAGCCCCACGCCGGTGCGCACGATGTCCCCGCGCATGGTCTGCGGATCCGCGAGCGCACCCGGCTGCCCGAGCGACAGGGTCGCCGGCGTGTTCGCCAGGTGGGTGAACCGCGGGGCGAGCCCCGCCTCCCGTGCCTGCCGCACGGCGGCGGCGAAGGCCTCGACCTGCTCATCGGTCTCCGGGCGCTCGGGCTGATCGGCCACGGCCAGGTGGGAGAAGATCCCGTCGACGCGCAGCGCACCGCCTCGCTCCAGCCCGCGGACGGTCTCGAGGACCTGCGGCCACTGCGACAGCGCGAAGCCGTTGCGGCCCAGACCGGTGTCGACCTTGAGGTGGATCCGAGCCGTGCGCCCGATCCGCTGGGCCGTCGCGGCGATCTCGAAGAGCTCCGCACCGGAGACCCCCAGGGCGATGTCCCGCTGCAGCGCAGTCTCGAAGTCGGTGTCCACGGTGTGCAGCCAGGCCAGGATCGGGGCGCGGATCCCGGCCTCGCGCAGCTCGAGGGCCTCGCGCACATGCGCCACGCCCAGCCCGTGCGCCCCAGCGGCCAGCGCTGCACGGGCCACCGGCACCGCGCCGTGGCCGTAGGCGTCAGACTTCACCACGGCCATCAGGGCAGCCGGATGGGCGAGCTCGGCCAGCAGCCGCACGTTGTGGCGGATCGCGGCGAGATCCACGACGGCGCTGCGCTCGGCGGCCGCGCCTGGTCGATGGACATCCTGCGCGACGAAAGCCGCGGCAGGCGGCTGGCTGCGGGTGTCAGGGGCTTGGGGATCGATGCTCACCGGACCATTGTGGCACCGTAGTCGCGCGCCCAGCGGCCCTAGAGTGTTCGCGTGCTCACCTCCGAAGATCCCTGCGCCGCTCCGACCGGTCCGTCGCAGAAGTGCCTGCGCATTGCGATGCTGTGCCTGCACACCTCTCCCCTGCGCCAGCCCGGCCAGGGAGATGCGGGCGGGATGAATGTCTACGTCCGGCACCTGGCGAGTGAGCTGGCCCGGCTCGGCCATGCGGTGGACCTGGTCACCTTGTGGCGCGACAGCGAGCACCCCGGGCAAGCCCGACCGGTGGAGACCGTCACGGCCCAGCCCGTCGGCGATCCGCCGGGGCTGCGGCTGGTGAGCGTGACTCTGCCCGAGACCGCGAGCGCGACCAAGGACGAGCTGCCGCGGCACCTGCCCGCCGTCGCCACGGCTCTGCGGACCGCCGCTGCGCAGCTGCTGCCCCGCCCCGATGTCCTCCACGGGCACTACTGGCTCTCCGGGGAGGTCGGCCGGGATCTGGCGCAGGACTGGGACATCCCGCTCGCGCTGACCCTGCACACCAGTGCCCGCGGCAAGAACGCGCAGGCGGCCGCCGGGGAGTCCCTCGAGCCGGAGGTCCGCGAGCGCGCCGAGCAGCGCCTGATCCGCGAGACCTCTGCCCTGGTGGTCAACACCGCCGCCGAGGCCGAGCAGATGCGCGAGCTCTACGACGCCGACCCCGCCTGGACCCACGTGATCGCCCCGGGCGTGGACCTCGAGGTGTTCCGCCCGGACAGCCCGCAGCCTCCCGATGCTCCGTCCTCCGAGCCGCAGTCCGTTGCCCGTCAAGTCCACGAGCCGGTGATCGGCTTCGCGGGGCGCCTACAGCCGCTCAAGGGCCCGCAGGTCCTCCTGGAAGCCCTCGGCTTGCTGGCCGCCAACCGGCAGGCGTCGATCCCCCGCCTGCTGTTGGCCGGGGTGGGCGACGACGCCTTCACCGACTCCCTGCACCAGCAGGCCCTGGCTCTGGGCATCGAGGACCGGATCGAGTGGCTCGGCTCGCTGCCCGTGGCCGAGCTGGCCGCCGCCATGCGCCGGGCGGATGTGTGGGCGGTGCCCTCGTCGTCCGAGACCTTCGGCTTGGTGGCCCTGGAGGCGCAGGCCTGCGGAACTCCGGTGCTCGCCTCGGATGCGGGAGGGCTGCGCTCGGCGGTCGACGACGGCCGCACCGGCTGGCTCGTCAGCCCGCGCACGCCGGAGGCCTGGGCCGAAGCCCTGCGATCGGCCTTGGGAGATCCCGCCGAGCTGGCTCGGCGTGGCCGGGCCGCCGTTGATCGCGCCGTTCGCTTCTCCTGGGCGGCCGCAGCCGAGGCTCATGTGGACCAGGTCTACGCTCCCTTAAGCCGCCGAGCGGCTCGTTCCCCTCAAGACCTAGAGTTGCCGACGTGACGACTTCAGCGATGAGCCCCCAGGACCTGGCAGACCACCTCGATCGCGTTCACGCGACCGGCCCAGTGGCCACGCCGCGGGAAGCCAATCTGGCGAACATCCAGGGCTTCCTGGACTCCTCCGAGCACCAGTACATGGGCATCACGCCCGCCGCTGGCACCACGTACGACGACGTCTTCCGCCTCATGATCGAGCGCGTGGGCATCAGCGACGACCCCGAGTTCACCGAGGGCGTGGACACGATCAGCGCCCAGCTGTGCATGGCCGCGCTCGAGCGCTACGCCGCGGTGCTCGCCGACGCCGTGCGACCCGGCGCCACGATCTTCTTCGCCACGGCTCATCCCGCGGCCCTGCCGCCGATCTACTCCCGACTGGCCGCGGCCGCCCGCGCCGCCGGTGCCGAGGTGCTGCACATGCACGGCGGCATCGCCTGGGACGACGGCCAGGTGCGGCAGGTCTCGGACGTGATGATGGTCGAGCAGTACGGCGGGCTGCGGCATACCCACCGCCCGGAACCCATGGAGCTGGCCCTCGACCGGCTGGCCGAGCAGGCCGGCGACCCCGCGTTCCTGCCTGATCTCGTGGTCTCCGATCACGGCATGGCCGGTGCCGCCGGGACGCGCGGCGCGCGCGTGATCGCGATCGCCGACTGCAACGACCCCGCGCCGTTCGCGGGTGAGCAGCAGGGTCTGATCGAGGTCGTGGTGCCGATGGACGACAACATCCCGCCCGAGGCCTACGCGCCGCTGACCGATTTCGTGCTCGAGCGCGCCGGGCTGCCGATCGGCTGAGCGTCCGGTCGCCGCAACGGGTGACGGCACGACGAAGGGGCGCCTCCGGACGGAGGCGTCCCTTCGTGCAGCCGAGCCGCTGACCGGCGCTCGTCCCGTCAGCGCTCCGCGATCACTCCTTGGTGGACTCGGTGGCCTTGGCCCAGATGTTCACGCCGGCGTCCTGGGCGAGCTCGTCGATGCGGGAGAGCTCGTCCTGCGAGAACTCGAGGTTCTCCACGGCCTTGGCGCTGTCGGCGATCTGCTTTGCCGACGAGGCGCCGACCAGAGCGGAGGTGACCTGACCGCCGTCCTGCGGGCGCAGGGTCCAGGCGATCGCCATCTGCGCCAGGGTCTGACCGCGCTGCTGAGCGATCTCGTTCAGCCCGCGGATGCGCTCGAGGTTCTCTTCCGTGAGCCATTCGGGGTTCAGGGACTTGGAGGCCGCAGCGCGCGAATCCTCCGGGATGCCGTTCAGGTACTTGTCCGTGAGCATGCCCTGGGCCAGCGGCGTGAACACGATCGAGCCCATGCCGGCCTCCCCCAGCACCTGCACCAGGTTCTTGCCGCCGGCCGGGCCGTCCGCGTTCTCGGAGGGCTCCTCGATCCAGCGGTTGAGCAGCGAGTACGACGGCTGGTGGATGACCAGAGGCGTGCCGAGCTGGCGCATGATCTGCTGCGCCTCGGCGGTGTCGTCGGCGCTGTAGGACGAGATGCCCACGTGCAGCGCCCGGCCGGAGCGCACGATGTGGTCGAGGGCGCGCATGGTGTCTTCGATCGGGGTCTCCGGGTCCGGACGGTGGTGGTAGAAGATGTCCACGCGGTCCAGGCCCATGCGCTCGAGCGACTGATCCAGCGAGTCGATCAGGTACTTGCGCGAGCCGCCGAAGCCGTAGGGGCCCTGCCACATGTCCCAGCCGGCCTTGGAGGAGATCACGATCTCCTGGCGCAGGTCGGCGAAGTCCTCCTTGAGCACACGGCCGAAGTTCAGCTCGGCCGAGCCGTTGGGCGGGCCGTAGTTGTTGGCCAGGTCGAAGTGGGTGATGCCCGAGTCGAAGGCCTGGCGCAGGATCTGCTTCTGCGTGGCCATGGGCTTGTCATCGCCGAAGTTGTGCCACAGCCCCAGCGAGATCGCGGGCAGCTTCAGGCCCGAGGTCCCGAGCGTGCGGTAGGGCATGGACTCGTAGCGGTCCTCGGCGGGCGTCCAGCGGGTGTCATCTCCGTAGATCAGCATGTGCCCATCCTTCCACCGCCCGGCGACAGCGCAATGGGAGCAGCAGGGCGCACCGCTTCGGAGCCGAAGCGGCCTCCGCTCCCTGGAGGAAGCGGAGGCCGCTGGATCATGGCGGACCGTCCAGCACAGCCTCTCAGGCCCTGAGCACCGCTGCGCCGCTGCCCTGGAGGCGGATGGACTCCCCGGCCGGCTCCTCGGCGCCGTGGCTCCACAGCACCGACGAAGCGGCACCGCCCAGCGGCACGTCCACGGCGTCGTCGCCGAAGTTGAAGGCTGCGGACACCGGGCCGCGGTGCAGCACGAGCCAGCGGCCGTCCTCATCGAACTCGGTGCGGATCGTCTCGAAGCCGCCGCGCAGCTCGGGGGTGCGTCGGCGCAGGTCGATCAGTTCCCGGTAGGCGGCGAGCACCTTCGCGTGATCGCCCTGCTCACGCTCATCCCACTTCAGGATCGCCGAGTCGAAGGTCTCCTGCGCCTGGGGATCCGGGACGGAGTCCTCATCCCATCCCATGCGCGCGAACTCGGCCTTGCGGCCGCTGCGCACGGCATCGGCCAGCTCGGGCTCCGGATGCGCGGTGAAGAACGGCCACGGGGTCGAGGCCGCCCACTCCTCGCCCTGGAAGATCATGGGCGTGTACGGCTGGGTCAGCAGCAGGGCCGCGGCCAGGATCAGGCGATCCGTGGACAGCGTCTGCGGGAAGCGGTCGCCGGTCGCCCGGTTGCCCACCTGATCGTGGTTCTGCGTGTAGGTCACGAACTGCCACGGCTTCTGCCGCTGCGGGTCGACGGGCCCCCCGTGGGAGCGGCCGCGGAAGGACGAGAACGACCCGTCGTGGAAGAACGCGCCGGTCATCGACTTGGCGAGCGCGCCCAGGGAGGCGAAGTCCTCGTAGTAGCCCTGCGACTCCCCCGACAGCGCCCAGTGCGCGCCGTGGTGCCAGTCGTCGAGCCACTGACCGTCCATGCCCAGACCGTTGCGCTGCGTGTCCTCGACCATGCGGACGTCGTTGAGGTCCGACTCCGCGATCGTGAAGGCACGACGACGGGTGCGCTGCGAGGTCTCCGCCACACGGTCCGAGATCTGCTGGAGGATGTGGCGGGCGCGGGAGTCCTTGAGCGCGTGCACGGCGTCGATCCGGAAGCCGTCGATGTGGAAGTCCTCCTGCCACATGCGCACATTGTCGAGGATATGATCGCGCACCCCGTCGGAGCCGAAGTCATCCAGGTTGATCTGCTCTCCCCACGAGGAGGCACCGGCGGTGAAGACCTCGAAGAACTCGGGCAGGTAGTTCCCGGAGGGGCCCAGGTGGTTGTAGACGACGTCCAGCACGACGGCCAGGTTGCGCTCGTGGCAGGCATCCACGAAGCGCTGCAGGCCGATCGGCCCGCCGTACTCCTCCTGGGTCGTGTACCAGGCCACGCCGTCGTAGCCCCAGTTGCGCGAGCCGTTGAACCCGTTGACGGGCAGGACCTCGACGGCGTCGATGCCCAGCTCGGCGAGCGCATCCAGGTGCTCGATCGCGGCCTCGAAGGTGCCCTCCGGGGTGAAGGTGCCGATGTGCATCTCGTAGAGCACGGTGTCCTCGAGATCGGCCCCGCCCCAGTCGTGGTCGGTCCACTCGAAGTCGGCGGGGTCGTAGGTGCATGACAGCTCGTGCACGCCCTGCGGCTGGCGCATGGAGCGCGGATCCGGCAGCACGGCCGATTCGATCGTGCGCTCCTCGGGCGTGCCCGGGTCCAGGACCTTGGAGAGGATGTAGCCGTAGCGCACCGTCGTGGACGGCACGGACTCGGCGGCCTCGTCCGGCAGCGTCCACCAGCCCATGGGGCTGTGCTCGCCGGAGGCGTACTCGGGAGCCGGCTCCAGCCCGCGCGGGCTGTGCCCCGGCAGGTCGAGGGCCTTGATCATCTCGTGGTCCTGCCCGTCGATGCGCACGACGACACCCGCGGCATGCGGGGCGAAGACGTCGAAGCGATCCAGAGGGGCTCGGCCGTTTCCTGCGGAGTAGGACATGTCGTCCTCCGTTCTGCGGTGGGGAGACGATGCGTGCGCCCGCCTCGGAGAATGCTCGTTCGGTATGACGGTGGAACAGCTCAGTCGCGGACCAGCAGTGCAACAGGCAGCAGGTCGAGCACCTCCCCTACCCGCACGGTCCCGCTGAAGCTGCCGCCGGTGAGGGCATCCTTCCATTGCCCGTCGGGCAGCACCAGGTTCGTCTCGCCCCAACCGCCGGCAGCCTCCAGCCCCACGGGAAGCCGCGTCGCCAGGGTCAGCGCACCGCCGCGGTCGAAAGCGAACAGGTGTTCTGCCTGCTCGCCCTCCGCCTGCAGCGGTGCATAGTCCGAGAACAGCTCCGGGTGGTCGCGGCGCAGACGCAGCGCGCGCGAGGTCACCAGCAGCTTGGCATCGCCGGTCTCGTCCACCGCGGGCACGGAATGCTCGCGCGCCACCGAGGGATCGTCGCGGCGCTCGTCGAGGGCGGCCAGTCGCTGCGCGATCTCGGCGTGGTCCACCGGGCGGCGGTTGTCCGGATCCACGAGCGCAGGAGCCCACTGCTCGGAGCCCTGGTAGACGTCCGGCACGCCGGGCACGGTGAGCTGGATCAGCTTCTGCGACAGCGCGTTCGACCAGCCCGGTGCCTGGACTCGACGCACGATGCCCTCCACCGTGCCGCGCACGGCCGGGTCCTCCAGCACCAGGTCGATCAGCCCGCTGAGATCCGCCTCGAAGGCCTCATCGCCGTCGACCCATGCGGTCGCGGTCCCGGACTCGCGGGCGGCCTTCAGGGCGTAGTCCACAGCGCGCTCGCGGCTGATGGGCCAGGCCCCCACCATGGCCTGAAGCACCAGGTTCACCAGCGTCCGATCGGCCAGCGGACCGACGCCCCTGGCTTGGGCATCGCGCTCCACGGAGGCGAGCGCCACGGCCCACTCCTCCCCGATCTCGGCGAGCACGCTGATCCGCGCGCGCACCGACTCCGAGCGCTTGGTGTCGTGGGTGGACAGGGTCGTCATGGCCAGCGGCTCGTCGCGGTGACGACGCGCGAACTCGTCGTGGGCCTCCTGAGCGGACAGCGAGAACGACGACGGATCCCCGCCCACCTCGGTGAGCGAGGTGAGACGGGAGTAGCGGTAGAACGCACTGTCCTCCACGCCCTTGGCCATGACCATGCCGGAGGTCTGCTGGAAGCGTCGTGCCGCCGGAGTCAGCTCCGACTCGTCCTCGACCCCCAGCCCCAGGACCGGGCCCAGAGCGGTGAGCACCTCGGCCAGCTCCGGACGGGAGCCCTGCGAGGCCTCCAGCGCCTCGGCCAGGTGCTCCGAGCCCCACGGCAGGTAGGTGCGGTAGACGCCGAAGCAGCTGAGGACCTCGCTCAGGGCGTCCACCAGGGTCTCGTGCGAGACGCCCTCCAGGGCGGGCTCGACGGAGGCCTCGCGGGCCAGGCGCTCGACCTCGGCATGCAGGGACCCGTCCGTCACGGCCCGCTTGGTCCCGTGGATCATCCGCTCCCAGTCGCCCTCCTGAGCCTGCTCGGCGCTCGAGCCGGCGCGCAGGGAGGCGTCCAGAGCGGTCAGCGGGTACTCCCCGTCCGGGTCCACGAGCAGCCGGTCGATCACACCCAGGGCGTCGTAGCCCGTGGTGCCGGCCGTCAGGCCCTGCTCCAGCCATTCGCGCGGCAGCAGCTCCCCGGGCTCCAGGATCTTCTCGATCAGGGTGTAGCGCCCGTCGGTGAGCTCGGCCAGCCAGCCGAGGTACTGCGCGGGATCGCGCACACCGTCCGGGTGATCGATGCGCAGCCCGTCCACCAGGCCCTCGTCGATCCAGCGACGGACCTCCACGTGCGAGTCCTCGAAGACCTGGCGGTCCTCGACCCTGATCCCCGCCAGGGTGGCGATCGTGAAGAAGCGGCGGTAGTTCAGGGCAGCATCCCCGCGGCGCCAGTTGACCAGCTGGTAGTTCTGCCGCTCGTGGATCATCCGGGCAGGCTCCGTGGCCCGGCCGTCGTCATCGAACATCGCCGTGCCCTCGGCCACCGGGTAGACGTTGTCGAAGTAGGTCAGCACCGGCTGCCCATCGCGCAGCTCGACCTCGAGCTGCTCCAGCGCCTGGTCGGCCCGACCCGGGCGCGGGGTGCCGTCCTCGTCGGCGTCGTCGCCGAGCACCGGGATCATCACCCGGTCGCCGAAGGACTCCCAGTCGACGTCGAAGGCCTGCGCGTGCTCGGAGCCGCGTCCGTCGCGCAGCAGCGACCACCACCACGGGTTCTCCGGCGGGGAGGCCACGCCCTGGTGGTTCGGCACGATGTCCACCAGCACGCCCAGGTCCAGCTCGTGCGCCGAGCGGCAGAAGCGGTCGAAGGCCTCCCTGCCCCCGCGGGCCGGGTCGACCTCGGTGGGATCGGCCACGTCGTAGCCGTGGTCCGAGCCGCCCACGGAGCGCAGGACCGGCGAGAGGTAGACCCAGTCCGCGCCGAGCGCATGCAGGCGCTCGAGCTGCTCGGCTGCTGCGGTGAGGTCGAAGTCGGGGGTGATCTGGAGTCGGTAGGTCGAGGCGGGAATGCGCACGTGGTCTCCTCGTGTGCTGGTGCAGGAGCACCTCTCCTGCTGCGGGTCCTGGGTGGGAGGGCCGGCCCCGATCGGTCGGGACCGGCCCCAGTCTCAGGCGAGCCGGGATCACCCGGCTCGCGGCTCACTCGTCCGGCTGGGCCTGGGACGCGTAGGCGGCGACGGAGGCCGCCACCGAGGTGTCCGGCTCGTCCTCGGGCTCATCCCACTGGCGCAGCACCACCATGGACTTGGCCTTGAGCACGAACTCCGTCGAGTGCGTGAGCACCGAGCCGTTGCCGTGCTCGCCGGCGGTGTCCAGCAGCTCCTCCCACGTGGATCCGTACTCGGCGGGCGGGAGGGTGCACGTGATGTCCTCCGGGGAGGAGTTGAACCACACCAGGAAGTCGACGTCGGTGATCTGGCGGCCGCGGGCGTCCTTGCCTGCGATGCCATGGCCGTTGAGCCACATCCCGAGCGTGCGGGCCAGGGGCTCGTCCCAATCGGCCGGCGTCATGGCCGAGCCGTCGGTGCTGATCCAGGCGATGTCCGGCATGGGATCCTCGTCCGTGCGCTCGTCCATCTCGACCGGACGGCCGTCGAAGAACTGCGCGCGGCGGAACGTGGGGTGATCCCGGCGCAGGTGGATCAGCGCGGAGGTGAACTCCATGAGCGGGACGTCGGCGGCGTCCCAGTCGATCCAGGAGATCTCGTTGTCCTGGCAGTACGTGTTGTTGTTGCCGCCCTGGCTGCGTCCGAGCTCGTCGCCGTGCAGGAGCATGGGGGTGCCCTGGGAGAGCATCAGCGTGGCGATGAAGTTGCGCTGCTGCCGTGCGCGCAGCGACAGGACATCGGCGTCGTCCGTGGGGCCTTCCACACCGCAGTTCCAGGAGCGGTTGTGCGACTCGCCGTCGTTGTTGTCCTCGCCGTTGGCCTCGTTGTGCTTCTCGTTGTAGGACACGAGGTCGCGCAGCGTGAAGCCGTCGTGGGCCGTGACGAAGTTGATCGAGGCGAACGGACGGCGTCCGCTGTTCTCGTACAGGTCCGCCGAGCCCGTGATGCGGGAGGCGAACTCGCCCAGGGTCGAGGGCTCGCCGCGCCAGAAGTCCCGCACGGTGTCGCGGTACATGCCGTTCCACTCGGTCCACTGCGGCGGGAAGTTGCCCACCTGGTAGCCGCCGGGGCCGACGTCCCACGGCTCGGCGATCAGCTTGACCTGGGAGACGATCGGATCCTGTTGCACGAGCTCGAAGAAGGTCGAGAGCTTGTCGACGTCGTAGAACTCGCGAGCCAGGGTCGAGGCCAGATCGAAGCGGAAGCCGTCGACGTGCATATCGGTGACCCAGTAGCGCAGCGAGTCCATCATCAGCTGCAGCGCATGGGGGTGGCGCACGTTGAGCGAGTTACCGGTGCCCGTGTAGTCCATGTAGAACTTCGGGTTGTCCTCGACGGTGCGGTAGTAGGCGTTGTTGTCCACCCCGCGCATGGACAGCGTGGGCCCCAGGTGGTTGCCCTCCGCCGTGTGGTTGTAGACCACGTCCAGGATGACCTCGATGTTCGCCAGGTGCAGGGCGCGGACCATGGCCTTGAACTCCTGGACCTGCCCGCCGAGGGTCGAGGTCGAGCAGTAGTCGTGGTGCGGGGCGAAGAACGCGATGGTGTTGTAGCCCCAGTAGTTGCGCAGGCCCTTCTCCAGCAGCGTGGAGTCCTGCACGAACTCGTGCACCGGCATGAGCTCGATCGCGGTGATGCCGAGCTTCTTCAGATGCGAGATGGTCGCCGGGTGGGCCACGCCGGCATAGGTGCCGCGCTCGTTCTCCGGGATCTCGTCGAGCTGCTGCGTGAGCCCCTTGACGTGGGCCTCGTAGATCACGGACTTGTGGTATTCGCGCTTGGGCGGGCGGTCGCCCTGCCACTCGAAGAACGGGTTGATCACCACGCCCTTCATCATCAGCTCGGCCGAGTCCTCGTCGTTGAAGGAGTCCTCGTCACCGAACTCGTAGGAGAACAGCGGCTGGCCCCACTCGCGCACGAAGCCGTCCACGGCCTTGGCGTAGGGATCCAGCAGCAGCTTGGAGGGGTTGCATCGCAGGCCCTGCGACGGGTCCCACGGGCCGTGCACGCGGTAGCCGTAGCGCTGACCGGGCTCGACGTTGGGCAGGAAGCAGTGCCAGACATAGCCGTCGACGGCCTCGACCTCGATGCGCTCCTCGGTGCCCTGGTCGTCGAACAGGCACAGCTCGACCTTCTCGGCGACCTCGGAGAACAGAGCGAAGTTGGTGCCCGTTCCGTCGAAGGTCGCCCCGAGGGGGTAAGCAGTTCCGGGCCAGACTTCGGTCACGACGATGATCTCCTGAAGGTGTAGGGGTTCGGGATCCGCCGCCTGACCCTCGAGGAACGCAGACGGAAAGGCCTCCCGGTGCGTCGGCGCACTGCACCGAGCCTAGCGCAGGTGCCGACATCAGGGCCGGACGGCCCCCGTCCGTTCGCGCTCGCCCCCCTCAGCTGCCCAGATCCGCCCCGGATCCCGCGTCCCCGCGGGTCAGGGCCGCGCGGATGTCCTCGGGGCGGCAGGGCTGCGGGCCCTCTCCTCCTCGCCGCGAGGCGCGCCCCTGCAGCACCACGGCCAGCGCCGCCAGCAGCGACCAGCGCCCGTCGCCTGCGAGCCGGTCGCGCAGACCGCCCCGCAGATGCTCGGGCAGCGGGCTGTCGGCCAGCCACGGGCCCAGGGCGCGCTCGAGCCGCTGCGGCTGGGCGGAGTCGTGGGCCAGCAGCGTTCCGAGCATGCCGGCCAGGCAGTCCCCGGAGCCGGCGGTGGCCAGCCACGGGCTGCCGTCTCCGGCCGTCAGGACGCAGGATGCGCCGTCCCGGTCGTCGTCCGGATCCGGCGCGCCCTCCGCGGTGCTCGGAGCCGCGACGGTCGTGGTGGCGCCCTTGAGCACGACGGTGGCCCCGGTCGCCCGGGCGGCCGTTCGCGCCCAGTGCACGGGGTCCGCCTCGATCTGCTCGCGCTCGGCAGCCGCGACGCCCTCCGGAAGCCGGTCCCAGGCCTCGCACCAGCGCAGCAGCTCGGCCAGCTCGCCTGCATGCGGGGTGAGCACGATCCACGGCCGCAGCCGCGTGTCGGCCAGGCTGCGCCCGGCGATCTCCAGGGCTCCGGCATCGAGCACCGCAGGGATCCTGCGCTGCAGCGCTTCGGCCAGCGCCTGCTCGCAGCGCTGCTGCTGCGCCTCGTCGACGGCGCCCGGGCCCGAGATCCAGGCCTGCACATGCTCGTCGGCGGGGGCGCCATCGGAGACCACGGCCTCGGGGCTCGTCAGGTTGACCATCCTGCGCGTGGACTCATCGCCCAGGTAGCGGACCATGCCGGTCCCGGCGGCCAGCGCCGAGCGCACCGTCAGCAGAGCGGCCCCCGGGTACTCCTCGGACCCGGCCACGATCCCGACGACGCCGCGGGTGTACTTGTGGTCCGAGCCGACCGGGCGCGGCCACAGCGCCTCGAGATCGCGATCCTCGAGCCGCAGGACGTCCGGGGATCGCAGGTGCGCCTCGATGCCGATCGGCACGACCTCCACACGGCCGCACAGCCGATCGCCGGGGGCGGTGAGCTGGGCCGTCTTGGCCGCGCCGAAGGTCACGGTGGAGGCGGCGGGAAGCACAGGACCCTCGAGCGCCCCGCCGTCGGCGCTGAGCCCGGAGGGGACGTCGACGGCCACGACGACGGGCCCCTGCCCCCCTGTCTCCTGCGAGCGCTGGTCGAAGGATCCCGCGAGCTCGGCCATGGCACCGCGCAGCCCGCCGGAGGCCCCGGTGCCGAGCACCGCGTCGATCACCAGGTCCGCGCCGAGCAGCAGGTCCAGGGCCTGCTCCACGTGCTCGTCGTCCAGCGGCCATGCGCTCACCACTCCGCCGGCCTGCCGCAGAGCGCGAGCGCCGTCCTCGTGCAGCGAGTCGGCCGTGGGGATCGCCGTCACCGCCACACCGGCGCGGCGCAGCGCAGCGGCAGCCCAGAGCCCGTCCCCGCCGTTGTTGCCCTTGCCCGCCAGGACCACGGCGCGGGATCCGGCGACCCGCCCCCGACGAGTGCGCAGGAGGCGCCGGCAGTGCAGCTGCAGGCCGTGCGCGGCCACCGCCATCAGCGCCGGGCCCCTGCCCTGCTCGAGCAGCGGCTGCTCGGCCGTGCGCACGGCCTCTCCCGAGAACCCCGGGCGCATCACAGCACCGCCTCGGCGTCGTCGGGATCCGCCGAGCCGAGCGATTCCGGATCCGCTGAGCCCGTCGATTCGGCGATCACGTAGGCCATGGCCAGGCCCCCGTCGTGGGACATGCTCAGGTGCCACCGGTCGATCCCCTGACGGGCCGCCTCACGGGCCACCGTGCCCTCGGTGCGCAGGATCGGGGCGCCCCATTCGGTCTTCTCGATCCAGCAGTGCCGCCAGATCATGCCGGGCGGCGCCTTCAGCGCCTTGGCCGCGGCCTCCTTGGCGGCGAAGCGCGCCGCGAGCGACTGCGGCGGCAGCACCCGCTCGCTGGGCACGAACAGACGCTCGCGCAGCCTGGGCGTGCGCTCGAGCTGCCGCTCGAACCGCTGGATGTCCACCACGTCAATGCCGCTGCCGATGATCATGCGAGCCAGCCTAATCCCGGTGCGCTGCCCCCGATCCTTCGCAGGAGGTCATCACGGACCGCCTGGATCGGGGTGCGCCGCCTCGGCGGACTACGATGGCGCCGATGAGCACAGCCCCCGGAATCCACCGACTGTCGCCGTTCGTCGAGCTCGACCGGCTGACGTGGTCGCGCCTGTCCGATGAGATCGAGCTGCCGCTGGATGAGGCGGAGATCGAGAGCCTGCGCGGCCTGGGAGATCATCTGGACGCCGACGAGGTGCGCGAGGTCTACCTCCCCCTGTCCCGGCTGCTCACCCTCTACGACACCGCCGCCACCGCGCTGAACAACTCGACCAATCAGTTCCTGGGCCAGGAGCACGCGCGCACCCCGTTCGTCATCGCGATCGCGGGGTCAGTGGCCGCCGGCAAGTCCACCACCGCCCGCCTGCTGCGCGAGCTCATGGCCCGGTGGCCGTCCACGCCCAACGTCCAGCTCGTGACGACCGACGGCTTCCTGCACCCCAACGCCGAGCTCGAGCGCCGGGGCCTGATGCACCGCAAGGGCTTCCCGGAGTCCTACGACCGTCGGGCGCTGCTGCGGTTCGTGGCCGAGATCAAGTCCGGGGCGCTGGAGGTCCGGGCGCCCAAGTACTCGCACGTCACCTACGACATCCTCCCGGACGAGGAGGTCGTGGTCACCGCCCCGGACGTCGTGATCATCGAGGGCCTCAATGTGCTGGCCCCCGCCAAGATCGGGCCCGATGACCGCGCGGCCCTGGCCCTGAGCGACTTCTTCGACGTCTCCATCTACGTCGACGCCCGGACCCAGGACATCGAGCGCTGGTACGTGGAGCGCTTCCAGCAGCTGCGACACGGCGCCTTCGCCGACCCGGACTCCTATTTCCACCGCTATGCGAGCCTCTCCGACGAGGAGGCCGAGGAGGTCGCCACCGACATCTGGCGCCGCATCAACGAGCCGAACCTGGTCCGCAACGTCCGGCCCACCCGCGGCCGAGCGCAGCTGATCCTCTCCAAGGACTCGGACCACTCGATCCGCCGCGTCCTGCTGCGCAAGAACTGACCCCCCGAACATCCGCACCGCGCCCCCGAGCATCGGAGCCCGATCATGACCACCCCCCTCCCCCGCCGCCTGGCCGCCTCCGTCACCCTGCTGGGCCTTCTGGGCCTCTCGGCATGCGGATCCGAGCAGCCGCAGGAGGACTCCAGCAGCTCCGCCGCCGCGGACTCCGCCCAGAGCGGCGGCGCGGAGGCAGAAGCTGAATCCGGCGCGGCCGCCGTGTCCGACGCCGACGTCGACACCTCCACCTCGACCGATGTGGTCGTCAACAAGGCGCGCCCGCTGGATCCGGAGGACTACGCCCCGGAGCCGCTCGAGGACATCGAGGGCCAGCAGCTGCGCGAGGACGCAGCCGGAGCCGCCCAGCAGATGCTCTCGGACATGCGAGACGAGGGCATCACCGTGAGCATCACCTCGGCCTACCGCCCCTACGACGAGCAGGTCACCACCTATCAGCACTGGGTCGACGTCAACGGCCAGGAGACCGCCGACACCATCTCGGCCCGCCCCGGGCACTCGGAGCACCAGACGGGTCTGGTCATGGACATCGCCGACGGCTCCGGCTGCGACCTGCAGGAGTGCTTCGCCGACACGGCAGCGGCCCAGTGGGCCGCCGAGCACGCGCAGGACTACGGATTCGTGCTGCGCTACCCCCAGGACGGCGAGGACGTCACGGGCTACGCCTACGAGCCCTGGCACTTCCGCTACATCGGCGAGGAGCGCGCCCAGGAGTTCGCCGACTCCGGAGCTGCCACGCTCGAGGAGTTCTACGGAACGGGCCCCGCACCGGACTACTCCTGACGCCCCAGGTCACGACGGGGTCGCGACCGGAGAGCAGTGTGACGTAAATCACCACCTGAGATCCGAGAAAAAGCTTCCCGGCAACAGGTTGACACGTCCTTCACCGCTACTGTTGCTGTCATGCTTCAGGGTTTCAAGGAATTCATCATGAAGGGCAACGTCATCGACCTTGCCGTCGCCGTCATCGTGGGCGGCGCGTTCGCCCCCGTCATCTCCACGCTCGTGGACTCGGTCATCATGCCGCTGATCTCGGGCCTGATCGGGTTCCCCAACTTCGATCAGTTCCTGGCCATCCAGGTCAACGGCACCGAGAACTACGTCCGTCTGGGCGCGTGGCTCACCGTCATCGTCAACTTCCTCATCATCGCCGCGGCCCTCTACTTCGTGGTCGTCATGCCGATGAACAAGATGATCGAGCGCCGCAACCTGCGCCTCGGCATCAACCCGGATGAGGAGGAGGTCGACCCGCAGGTCGCCCTGCTCACCGAGATCCGCGACGCGCTCGTCCCGGGCGCCGGCCAGGCCGAGAGCGTCTCGCCCAAGGACACGCCGTCCGTCTGAGCCCCACAGGCTCCACCACCCCCATTCACCTCATGATCTGAGAGCACAGCGCCGGGCGGCGCTGGGAGAGAGAAGAAGGCCCCTGCCGCGACTCGCGGCAGGGGCCTTGTTCTGCGCTCGGAGCCGCTGATCAGAAGCAGGAGGAGCCCCGACGGGCGACGCCGTCGGGGCTCCTCCTCATCCTGCGCCGCCGCTTCAGTCGAGCAGGCAGCGGGTCTCAGCCGGGGCTTCAGCCCAGGGCGAGCCGCTGCCGCACGACCTCGGCCAGCGCGGCGGCCTCCTCGTCGGCCTGCTCCTGCGTGGCGGCCTCGACCATCACGCGCACCACGGGCTCGGTTCCGGAGGGACGCAGCAGCACACGGCCGGTCTCCCCCAGTCGCTTCTCCGACTCCGCCACGGCCTCCGCCACGCCCTCGTCGGTCGAGGCGGCGGAGCGGTCCACGCCCTTCACGTTCAGCAGACGCTGCGGCAGGCGGGTCATGACCGTGCCCAGCTCGGACAGCGGCAGGCCGGTCCCCGCCACCTGAGAGGCCAGCATGAGGCCGGTGAGCAGGCCGTCGCCGGTCGTAGCCCAGTCCGCCATGATCACGTGACCGGACTGCTCGCCGCCCAGGTTGAAGCCGTGCTCGACCATGGCCTCGAGGACGTAGCGGTCCCCGACCTTGGTCTCGACGATCCGGATGCCGCGCTCCTGCAGGGCGAGCTTGAGACCCAGGTTGGACATCACCGTCACCACCAGGGTGTCGTCCTTCAGGCGCCCGGCCTGGTGCATGGCCACCGCCAGGATGCCCATGATCTGGTCGCCGTCGATCTCCTGCCCCTGGGCGTCCACGGCCAGGCAGCGATCGGCGTCGCCGTCATGGGCGATGCCGAGATCCGCCCCGTGGGCCACCACGGCCTCCTTCAGCGGCCCCAGGTGCGTCGAGCCCACGCCGTCGTTGATGTTGAGGCCGTCCGGCTGGGCGCCGATCACGACCAGCTCGGCCCCGGCATCGCGGAACGCGTCCGGAGACGGACCGGAGGCGGCGCCGTGGGCGCAGTCCAGAACGATCTTCAGCCCCTCGAGGCGGTGCGGGATGGCCGCGACCAGGTGCATCACGTAGCGGTCCTCGGCGTCGGTGAGGGTGCGGATGCGTCCCACCCCGGCGCCGGTGGGCCGACGGAAGTCCTTGGCGTCGTAGACGGCCTGGATCCGGTCCTCCACGGCGTCCGGCAGCTTCTTGCCGCCGGCGGCCAGGAACTTGATCCCGTTGTCCGGGGCCGGGTTGTGCGAGGCGGAGATCATCACGCCGAAGTCCGCCTCGGTGTCGCCCACCAGGTAGGCCAGCGCCGGGGTCGGCACGGTGCCGGCGTCCTCGACGTCGACGCCTGAGGCCGCGAGCCCGGCGGCTACGGCCGCACCCAGGAACTCGCCCGAGGCCCGGCCGTCCCGGGCGAGCACAGCCCTGGGACGGCGGCCATCAGCCGCATGGTCGTGGCCCAGCACGATGGCCGCTGCCTGAGAGAGGTCCAGGGCCATGTCTGCCGTGAGCAGCTCATTGGCCAGACCGCGTACGCCGTCGGTTCCGAAGATTCGTGTCATCGATCCAACATCCTAGGCCCGTGGGCCGCGCTGACGCATTCCATCCACCACATGCGGGGTCGTGGCTCGGCTGGACACTGGGCCCGGGTCTCGCCGCCGACGAGTCGCAGCGGCACGGACAGCCGCCGAGGAGTCCCGTCGCAGGCGCCCTGTCGACGCGACAGCGCCCCGCCGCTGACGGACGATGTCCGTGTGCGACGGGGCGCTGGGGCAGGCAGTCCCGATCAGGCGGGAGCTGCGCAGAGGCGCTGGATCAGCGCTTGGAGTACTGCGGGGCCTTGCGGGCCTTCTTGAGGCCTGCCTTCTTGGACTCGATGACGCGGGCGTCACGGGTCAGGAAGCCTGCCTTCTTGAGGGTCGAGCGGTTGTGCTCCGCGTCGATCTCGTTGAGCGCGCGGGCGACGCCCAGGCGCATGGCACCGGCCTGGCCGGAGGGGCCGCCGCCGTGCACCAGCGCGATGACGTCGTAGGCGCCCTGCAGGTCCAGCAGCGTGAAGGGGTCGTTGACCTCCTGCTGGTGCAGCTTGTTGGGGAAGTACTCCTCCAGCGTGCGGCCGTTGATCTTCCACTGGCCGGAGCCGGGGATCAGGCGGACGCGAGCGACAGCCTCCTTGCGGCGGCCGGTGCCCTGGCCGGGGACGGTCAGCGCCGGACGCTCGGTGGCGACGGCGGACTCGGCGGGTGCGCCGGTGGACTCGGAGGTGTAGGAGGTCAGCTCCTCACCGTCCTGCGCGAACTGCTCATCAGTATTCTGAGCCACGATGTTCTCCTTGTGTCAGTCGTTCTCGTAGGCCCGGATTACTGGGCGACCTGGTTGAACTCGAAGGTCTTGGGCTTGTTGGCACCGTGCGGGTGCTCCGGGCCGGCGTAGACCTTGAGCTTGGACAGCTGCTGAGCCGCCAGCTTGTTCTTGGGGAGCATGCCCTTGATGGCCTTCTCGACCGCACGCTCGGGGCTCTTGGCGAGCAGCTCGGCGTAGGTGGTCGCGGTGAGGCCGCCGGGGTGGTTCGAGTGGCGGTACGCGATCTTCTTCTGCAGCTTGTCGCCGGTGAGGGCGACCTTGTCCGCATTGACGACGATCACGAAATCGCCGGTGTCGACGTGAGGGGCGTAGGTGGCCTTGTGCTTGCCGCGCAGCAGGACTGCCGCGTGGCTGGCCAGACGGCCCAGGACGACGTCGGTCGCGTCGATGACGTACCAGTCACGCTGGACGTCACCGGGCTTCGGGGTATACGTGCGCACGTTGATCTGCCTTCGTTCGATGAAGAGTGGCCCTGAGTTGGGGTCAGGGGCCGGGTTCCGTGTGCCTCCGGGGCTCGGGTGAGGGCCGAGCAGCATCCGGGTCCCCAGAACCTCAGCGCACCAGATCGCCCTGTGCCCTGCAACTGGACGGCGGATCCGGGTACACGTGAACCGAGGCGGGACACGCACAACAGCAGGCCACCCTACCCGAAGCGGCCGTCCGTTTCCACCGGGGCCGGCCGCGGCTCAGGCTCCTTCCCGACGCGCTCGCGTGAGCCGGGCTCGCTGCGCCAGCTGCGAGTCCTCCGGATACACGATCTCCTCCAGGACGAGCCCCTGGGCAGGCGCCAGCAGTGTCTCGGAGGACCGGGACCGCTCCTCCAGCCTGTCCCGCAGCCAGGAGGCGGGCCGCTCGCCCTTGCCCACCCGGACCATCGAGCCGACGATCGCGCGGACCATCGAGTGGCAGAACGCATCGGCGCGCAGCTCGACCTCGAGCAGACCGCTGTCGGTGCGCCGCAGCGAGATCTCCTGCAGCTCCCGGATGGTGGTCGCCCCCGTCCGGGGGCGGCAGAAGCTCAGGAAGTCGTGCAGCCCCGGAAGCGGCTCGACGGCCTCCCGCATGGCGGTCTCGTCCAGCCGATGATCGAGGGCCCAGGTGGACTTCCGGGTCAGCGGGTCGTGGCCGGCCGCTCCGTCGTCGATCCGGTACACGTAGCGCCGCGCGACCGCCGAGAATCGGGCGTCGAAGCCCTCGGGGGCGGGTCTGGCTCGTCGCACGACGATCGCCCCCGGGATCTCCGGAAGCCCCCGTCGGCGCCTGTCGGAGCCCAGGATCCGGCTCAGGCCTCCGGCCAGGCGCCGCTCCAGTCCGTCCGGTCGCGGACCCTCCCGACCGCTGAGCACCCGCATCGCCTGCTCCCCGGTGAGATCGGCATGGGCGACCTGCCCGCGGGCGTGCACACCGGCATCGGTGCGTCCTGCCACCACGAGCCGGGCCGGAGCGCGCACGACCAGCTCCAGGGCAGCCTCCAGGCTGCCCTGGACCGTCTCCAGCCCGGGCTGCACAGCCCAGCCCGCGAACGGCGTGCCGTCGTAGGCCAGGTCCAGGCGGAAGCGCACCGCCTCGGCGGCGCCCGCCCTTGCTGGGCTCTGCATCTGCGTGCTCATCGCCTCGCCTCCCTCATCCGTCGTCGATCGATTGCCGCGCACCTGGGTGGTTCACCGGGGCGGATCCTTCAGCCTCGGCAGCGTCCTGTGCGGGATCGCTGCCCGACCAGCGCACGGCCCGGCTGCTGTCGCAGTCGGCCCTGCGGAAACGCGAAAGCCGCCGTGCGGATGCGCAGGCATCCGCACGGCGGCCATCGTCGGCCCGAGACCCGAGAGCCTCAGAGCCCGAAGATCACTCGCCGTCGATCTTCTGGGCGGCTGCGCCGCCTGCCGGGGCGAACCCGGCGGCCTCGGCGTTGGCCTTGGTGTCGAACCAGACCTCGGCGCGGGTGGAGGCGTACCAGCGCGAGCCGGGCACGTGGAACTTCATGGAGTCCTTGTTGCCCTTGATGGTGAAGCCCTCGGGGGCCTCGCCGGACTCGAGCGGCTTGGCGGAGCCGGCGAACTCGTCGGCCTCGATGTCGCCGGAGGCCTGGGCCTCGGCATCCGCGGCGGCGGCGCTGACGCCGCCCTCCTCGGCCAGCGGGGTCGAGGGGTCGGACACGACGTCCTCGGCAGCAGCCGGCTCAGCGGCAGCGGCCGGCTCAGCGGCCGGAGCCGCAGTGCGCGTGGCCGCCTCGGCCTCGGCGACGGTCGCCTTGGTGGCCACGGGCTCCATGACGAGCTCGATGACCGCCATGGGCGCGTTGTCGCCCTTGCGGTTGCCGATCTTGGTGATGCGGGTGTAGCCGCCCGGACGGTCCTCCATCGCCGAGGCGATGGTGGTGAACAGCTCGTGCACGACGGACTTGTCGGACAGCTGGCCCAGGACCTTGCGGCGGGCGTTGAGATCGCCCTTCTTGGCGGCGGTGATCAGGTTCTCGGCGTACGGGCGCACGCGACGAGCACGGGTCACCGTGGTGGTGACGCGCTTGTGCTCGAAGAGCTGCTGCGACAGGTTGCGCAGGATCAGGCGCTGGTGCGCCGGGCTGCCGCCGAGACGGGGTCCCTTGGTAGGTGCAGGCATGGTGATTGGTCTCCTGGAAGTGACTCAGCCGTTGCCGTCCGGCGCTCGGGGCGCGCGACGGTCCGGATGAGGAGAGGCGGAAGGATTACTGAACGTCGAACGGGTTCTCGTCGTCGATGGCCGCGGGCCGCGCGGCGGCCTCGAACCCGGGAGGCGAGTCCTTGAGGGCCAGACCCAGCTCCTGGAGCTTGGCCTTGACCTCGTCGATGGACTTCGCGCCGAAGTTGCGGATGTCCATGAGGTCCGCCTCGGAGCGGGTCACGAGCTCGCCCACGCTGTGGATCCCCTCGCGCTTGAGGCAGTTGTAGGAGCGCACCGTCAGCTCGAGATCCTCGATCGGAAGCGCCATGTCGGCGGACATGGCGGCGTCGGTCGGGGACGGGCCGATCTCGATGCCCTCCGCCTCGATATTGAGCTCGCGAGCCAGGCCGAACAGCTCCACCAGCGTGGTGCCGGCCGAGGCCATGGCATCGCGCGGGGAGATGGACTCCTTGGTCTCCACGTCCAGGACCAGGCGGTCGAAGTCCGTGCGCTGCTCGACACGGGTGGCCTCCACGCGGAAGGTCACCTTGAGCACCGGCGAGTAGATCGAGTCGACCGGGATGCGGCCGATCTCGGCATCCGCCAGCTTGTTCTGAGCGGCGGTGACGTAGCCGCGGCCGCGCTCGATGGTCAGCTCGAGGTTGAGGCTGGCCTTCGAGTTCAGCGTGGCGATCGGCAGACCCGGGTTGTGGATCTCGACCCCGGCCGGCACCTGGATGTCAGCGGCAGTGACCTCGGCGGGCCCCTGCTTGTTCAGGTACGCGGTGACGGGCTCGTCCTCCTCGGAGGACACGGCCAGCTTCTTGACGTTCAGGATGAGCTCGGTGACATCCTCCTTCACGCCCTCGATGGTCGAGAACTCGTGGAGGACGCCGTCCATGCGCACGCTGGTGACAGCGGCACCGGGGATCGACGAGAGCAGGGTGCGGCGAAGCGAGTTGCCGAGGGTGTAGCCGAAGCCGGGCTCCAGCGGCTCGATGGTGAACCGGGAGCGGTTGTCGGCCACGACCTCTTCGGAAAGGGCAGGACGCTGTGCAATGAGCACTGATGTTTCCTTTCGGCGTGCCTCCGCTATATGACGCACGCAGGTGGTGGAGCACTCTCTGGACGCTGCCGTCGGAATCGGGCCCGACGGCTGCGGAGGGCACGGCCGGCGCGAGGGGCGAGGCCCCGTCGCGGCTCAGCCGTGCCGGTGATCAGACGCGGCGGCGCTTCGGGGGGCGGCAGCCGTTGTGAGCGCTCGGGGTGACGTCCTGGATCGAGCCGACCTCGATGCCGGTGGCCTGCAGGGAGCGGATCGCGGTCTCGCGGCCGGATCCCGGGCCCTTCACGAAGACGTCGACCTTGCGGACGCCGTGCTCCTGCGCGCGCTTGGCAGCGGCCTCGGCGGCCATCTGAGCGGCGTACGGGGTCGACTTGCGGGAGCCGTTGAAGCCCATCTCGCCGGCCGAGGACCAGGAGAGGACCGCACCCGACGGGTCGGTGATGGTGACGATGGTGTTGTTGAACGTCGACTTGATATGGGCCTGGCCCTGGGTGACGTTCTTCTTGTCCTTGCGACGCGGCTTGCGAGCGGCGGTCGCACGAGTCTTTGGGGGCATTTCTACTCCTGCTGCGTGGTGGTCTTCTGTGCATTCGGCGCGACGAGCGGTCGCACCGGTTCAGATCAGGTGAGCGCGTTACTTCTTCTTGCCGGCGACGGTGCGCTTGGGGCCCTTGCGGGTGCGAGCGTTCGTCTTGGTGCGCTGACCGTGCACAGGCAGACCGCGACGGTGGCGGATGCCCTGGTAGCTGCCGATCTCGACCTTGCGGCGGATGTCGGCGGCGACCTCGCGGCGGAGGTCGCCCTCGACCTTGAAGCTGCCCTCGATGAAGTCGCGCAGTGCGACCAGCTGGGAGTCGGTCAGGTCCTTGACCCGGACATCGGAGGGGATCTCGGTGGCCGCGAGGGCCTCCTTGGCGCGGGTCGGCCCGACGCCGTAGATGTACGTGAGTGCGATCACCACGCGCTTGTCGCGCGGAAGATCGACGCCTGCGAGACGTGCCATATCGGCTGTTCTCCTCGGTTCGTTCCGGAGGTCTGGAGCATCGCTGTCCATCGGTGGGCATGAGCCCTGTTCCGTGGTCCCCGGCCTCCGTGCCCGGGGGTGCCCGCCTGGATCTCTCCGGTCGGGAGCGGTGCCTCTGTCATCCGCCGCTGGTGCGGCGGATATCTCGCCTCAGGGCTGATTCAGCCCTGACGCTGCTTGTGGCGCGGGTTCTCGCAGATCACCATGACTCGTCCGTTGCGGCGAATCACCTTGCACTTCTCGCAGATCTGCTTCACGCTCGGCTGGACCTTCATCGCATTCCTTCGCGTTTGCTGGACGAATCGGCGCCGCCGGCAGGACCGACGACTCTCCGACTCACTTGTAGCGGTAGACGATCCGACCCCGTGAGAGGTCGTAGGGGCTCAGCTCCACCACCACACGGTCCTCCGGGAGGATCCTGATGTAGTGCTGGCGCATCTTTCCGGAGATGTGGGCCAGGACGATGTGGCCGTTGTCGAGCTCAACCCGGAACATTGCGTTCGGGAGCGCTTCGACCACGCCGCCTTCGATCTCGATGACTCCGTCTTTCTTAGCCATGTACTCCGCTCACTTCAGTGCCCGCTCCCGAAGGAGACGGGCGGGGTTCGGCTCTCTGTCTGCAGATCTCTGCTGCTTCCGGTCCCGCGCACGACAGCCGACGCCCGGGGGCGAGACAGGTGCGGGGCGATGTCCGGGCACGCAGAGGGATACGCAGACAACCAGCAGAAGACATTACGCTACTGCGGCCCTGTGGACAAGATGGTCCGGGGCCTCCTTCGGCCGCAGGAAGGGTGATCTCGATCCCTCCGGGCGGTCGCCCAGTGCTGCTCGGCTCAGCTCGCGGCGGCCAGCTGCCCGCAGGCGCCGTCGATGTCCGAGCCGCGGGTGTCGCGAACGGTCGTGGGGATGCCGTGGGCACGCAGGCGCTCGACGAAGTTCTGCTCCACGCCCCGGCGCGAGGCCGTCCACTTGGAGCCCGGGGTGGGGTTCAGCGGGATCGGGTTGACGTGGACCCAGCCTGCTCCGCGGGCGTTGAGCTTCTCCCCCAGCAGGTCGGCGCGCCAGCCCTGGTCGTTCATGTCCCGGATCAGGGCGTACTCGATGGACACACGCCGTCCGGTGGCATCGAAGTACTCACGGGCCGCGTCCAGCGCCTCGTCGACCTTCCACCGGTTGTTGATCGGGATGAGCTCGTCGCGCAGCTCGTCGTCGGGGGCGTGCAGGGACAGGGCGAGGGTGATCGGCAGGCCCTCGCGGGTGAACTTGCGCATGCCCGGCACGAGCCCGACGGTCGACATGGTCAGCCCGCGCGCCGAGATGCCCAGGCCCTCCGGCGCCGGGTCGATCAGGCGGTGGACCGCCTGCATGGTCGACTTGTAGTTGGCCAGGGCCTCCCCCATCCCCATGAAGACGATGTTCGAGACACGCTGCGGATCCTGCTCGCGGCGCCCGACCTCGCCGTCGCGGGTCATGCGGATGCCCTCGACCACCTGGCCCACGATCTCGGCGGCCGAGAGGTTGCGGGTCAGCCCCGCCTGCCCCGTCGCGCAGAACGGGCAGTTCATGCCGCAGCCGGCCTGGGATGAGATGCACATGGTCACGCGGTTCGGATATCGCATGAGCACCGACTCCACGAGGGCTCCGTCGAAGAGCCGGTGCACGCGCTTGACGGTGTCTCCGCCGTCGGCCTTGAGCGTGCGCACGGTGCTGAGCAGCTCGGGCATGGTGTCGTGCACCAGCTGCTCGCGCCCGTCCTTGGGCAGATCGGTCATATCCGCCGGATCGGAGGCGAAGCGCTCGAAGTAGTGGCGCGAGAGCTGCTCGGCGCGGAAGGGCTTGTGCCCCATCTCCTTGAGCATCTCCCGGCGTCCTGCCATGTCCGTGTCGGCGAGATGGCGCGGAGGCTTGCCGCGACGGGCGGCCTGGAACACGAGCTGGCCCGGCACCGGGCGCGGGGTGTCCGCGGTGCCGGCATCCGGATCGGTCTGCTCCATGTCCACCGGCGGCTGGGCGGTCTCGACCTCCGAGATCTCGGTCTCGGCGTCATCTCCCAGGATCTGCGCCTCGTCGAGCTCCTCGACGGGGGCGATCGGCGTCTCGGGCCGACCCACGGTCGGATCCGGCAGCGGCTGGCTGGTCTGGCTCACGATGTCTCCAGGCCCCGGTGGGGCGGTGTCGGTTCTGCGGCGCGACCCGATCAGGGTCGCTCATGAGGGGAGGGGTGTGTCTTCTCAGCTGCCGGGGATCGGCACGGGCGTGACGCCCAGGGGCTCGAGCTCGGAGGCACCGCCGTCCTCGGCGGTCAGCACCCACAGCCCGCCGCGGTGGATCGCCACGGAGTGCTCCCACTGGCTGGCGCGGCCGCCGTCGTCGGTGACCACGGTCCAGTCATCGGACAGGGTCGAGGTAGCGATGCCTCCGGTGACGAGCATGGGCTCGATGGCCAGGCACATGCCCGGCTTGAGCGCCGGCGAGCCGCCCGAGGCGCGGTAGTTGAGCACGTCCGGGGCCATGTGCATCTGCGAGCCGATGCCGTGGCCCACGTAGTCCTCCAGGATCCCCAGGCGCTGGCCCACGCGCTCGCGCACGTGGTCCTCGATCGCCGCGCCGATGTCGCCGACACGGGTTCCGGTGGCCGCCGCGGCGATGCCGCGCCACATGGCCTCGCGGGTCACGTCCGAGAGCAGCTGGTCCTCCTCCGACGGGTTGCCGAGGATCACGGTGCGGGCGGAGTCGCCGTTCCAGCCGTCGACGATCGCGCCGCCGTCGATCGAGAGGATGTCCCCCGTCTCCAGGACGCGCTCGCCCGGGATGCCGTGGACGACCTCCTCGTTGACGGACACGCAGACCGTCGCCGGGTAGCCGAAGTAGCCCAGGAAGTTGGAGGTGGCCCCGTTGGCGGCCAGCACCTCGCGGAAGGCGGCGTCGACGTCTGCCGTCGTGGCCCCCGGGCGTGCGGCGGCCACCGCGGCGTCGAGCGCGCGGGAGGTCACCACGCCGGCACGGACCATGCCGCGCAGCTGCTCATCGGTCTTGTACTCGATCTTGCGGCGGCCGAACATGCCGCCCCCTCTCTTCTCGGGCAGTGCGCAGGGCCGGTGCTCGCGGCACCGGCCCTTCGCTGTCGTGCGACCCCGCTGGGGCCATGGTGGTCTCCGCCGCGCCGCGCACCCATGGGTGCATCATGGTCCCGGAGGCTGCGCCGTCCGGCGGCGGATCAGGCCAGGGCCTGAGCGATCCGCTCGGTGACCTCGTCGATCGTGCCGAGGCCGTCGACCTCGGTGACCAAGCCGCGGTCGGCGTAGAGGCCGATCACCGGGGCGGTCTCGCGGTCGTAGACGTCCAGTCGGTGCCGGATGACGTCCTCGGTGTCATCCGTGCGGCCCTGCTCCTGGGCGCGGTTGAGCAGTCGCGCGACCAGCTCGTCCCGATCCGCGGTCAGCTGCAGGACGACATCCAGCTGGGTGCCGGACTCCTGCAGGATGCGGTCGAGCTCCTCCGCCTGGGCGGTGTTGCGCGGGTAGCCGTCGAGCAGGAAGCCCTCAGCGCAGTCCTCCCACGACAGCCGATCGCGCACCATGCGGTTGGTCACGGAGTCCGGGACCAGGTTGCCGGCATCGGTGTAGGACTGGGCCTCCTTGCCGAGCTCGGTGCCGCCGCGGATGTTCTCCCGGAAGATGTCCCCGGTCGAGATGGCCGGGATCCCCAGGCGCTCGGCGATGCGCACCGCCTGGGTGCCCTTGCCCGCACCGGGCGGGCCGATGATCAGCATGCGAGTCATGTGCTTCTCCTGATCTGGAGCGGATAGTGGATGGCTGCGCCGGGCCCGCTCTGCACGCCGACGTCAGCGCCTCAGCGCAGCAGGCCCTCGTAGTGGCGCTGCTGGAGCTGAGCGTCGATCTGCTTCACAGTATCCAAGCCCACGCCCACCATGATGAGCAGCGACGGACCGCCGAACGGGAAGTTCTGGTTGGCATCGAAGAGCACCAGGGCCACCAGCGGGATCATCGAGATCACGCCGAGGTACAGCGCGCCGGGCAGCGTGATGCGGCTGATGACGTACTGCAGGTACTTCTCCGTGGGCCGCCCGGCGCGGATGCCCGGGATGAAGCCGCCGTAGCGCTTCATGTTCCCGGCGACCTCCTCCGGGTTGAAGGTGATCGAGACGTAGAAGTACGTGAAGAACACGATCAGCAGGAAGTACGTGACCATGTAGACCGGGTGGTCGCCGGAGGCCAGGTAGGTGTTGATCCAATTGATCCACCCCGGCATGGGCGAGCCATCCGTGGGCGCCGCGAACTGGGTCACGAGCCCGGGCAGCATCAGCATGGACGAGGCGAAGATGATCGGGATGACGCCGGCCATGTTGACCTTGAGCGGGATGTACGTGGTCGAGCCGCCGATCGTGCGGCGGCCGATCATCCGCTTGGCGTACTGCACCGGCACGCGGCGCTGCGACTGCTCCACGAAGACCACGCAGATGATCACCACGAGGCCCACCAGGCAGACGAGCCCGAAGACCAGCGCACCCTGCGTGTTGAAGATCTGGCCCAGGGCCGACGGGAACGACGCGGCGATCGAGGTGAAGATCAGCAGTGACATCCCGTTGCCCACGCCGTGCTCCGTGATCCGCTCGCCGAGCCACATGATCACGGTCGTGCCGGCGGTCAGCGCGATGATGATGATCGCGATGCTCAGCACCGAGTCGTTCGGAATGATCGGCAGCGGGCAGTCGCCCAGCAGCTGGCCCGACCGGGCCAGGGAGACGATCGTGGTCGCGTTCAGCAGTGCCAGCCCGATGGTCAGGTAGCGCGTGTACTGCGTGAGCTTGGCCTGGCCCTGCGGACCCTCCTCATGCAGCTCCTGGAAGCGCGGGATGACCACTCGCAGCAGCTGGACGATGATACTCGCCGTGATGTAGGGCATCACGCCCAGGGCGAAGATGGACACCTGCAGCAGGGCTCCGCCGCTGAAGAGGTTGACCAGGTCGTAGACGCCGCCGCTGGCGTTGCCCAGGGCCAGGCACTGCTGGACGTTGCCGTAGTCCACACCGGGAGCCGGGACAAAGGTGCCCAGGCGGTAGATCACGATGATCCCGATGGTGAACAGCAGCTTGTTCCGCAGCTCGGGAGTCTTGAACGCCCGTCCGAAAGCGCTGAGCAATCGACTCTCCTCTGGTCGTGGGGGCAGACCGTCGGCCGGTCTTCCGTCATCCGGCAAACGCCCTGGGACGGGCGGGGGTCGGCATGAGGCCGTGATGGCCCGTGCAAGTCTAACCATCGTGTCCAGCATCGGCGCATCGGGCCCGGGAGCCCCTCCTCACATCCGAAGGCGGCCCTCCGCCTGCGCAGACGGCAGAAGGGCCCGTCCCCCGTGCGGGAGACAGGCCCTTCTGGTCGCGATCCGGTGGCGGACTCGGGGCGGATCCTCGGGGATCGCCTAGTCCGCCGCCAGGATCACAGAGCGGTGGTCGAACCGCCCGCGGCGGAGATCTTCTCAGCAGCCGACTTGGAGAACTTGTGCGCCGTGACGTTCACGGCCACAGAGATCTCGCCGTCGCCCAGCACCTTGACCGGCTGGTTCTTGCGAACCGCGCCCTTGGCCACGAGCTGGTCGACGTCCACCGTGCCGCCCTGAGGGAACAGCTCTCCCAGGCGGTCCAGGTTCACGACCTGGTACTCGACACGGAACGGGTTGGTGAAGCCGCGCAGCTTCGGCAGGCGCATGTGCAGCGCGAGCTGCCCGCCTGCGAAGCCCGGGCGCACCTGGTAGCGGGCCTTGGTGCCCTTGGTGCCGCGGCCTGCGGTCTTGCCCTTCGACGCCTCACCGCGGCCCACGCGCTGGCGGGCCTTCTTGGCGCCCGGAGCCGGACGCAGGTGATGGATCTTCAGGGCGCTCGAGGTCGTGCCGTCCACGGACACGACGCTGTCGGTGTTCTGCTCAGCCATGATCAGGCCTCCTCAACCTGCACGAGGTGGGCGGCGGTGTTGACCATGCCGACCGTCACCTCATCCGCCTTGCGGACGACCACGTTGCCGGGGCGCTTGAGGCCCAGGGAACGCAGGGTGTCGCGCATGTTCTGCTTCTGGCCGACCACGGAACGGGTCTGGGTGATCCGGATCTCCCGGCCGTCAGCCTTGATTCGCTTCGGAGTGGTCATCACGCACCTGCCTTCTGCTGGATGCCGCGCAGGGGCGCCGGGATGGCGTCCTCCATCGACAGGCCGCGACGAGCAGCCACAGCAGCGGGCTCCTCGAGCATGCGCAGCGCCTCGATGGTCGCGTGCACGATGTTGATCTGGTTCGACGAGCCCAGCGACTTCGACAGGACGTCGTGGATGCCGGCGCACTCGAGCACGGCGCGCACCGGACCGCCGGCGATCACGCCGGTACCCGGAGTGGCCGGACGCAGCATGACGACGCCTGCGGCGGCCTCGCCCTGCACGCGGTGCGGGATGGTGCGGTCCTCGATGCGCGGGACGCGGAAGAAGTTCTTCTTCGCCTCCTCGACGCCCTTCTGGATCGCCGCGGGGACCTCCTTGGCCTTGCCGTAGCCGACGCCGACCATGCCCTCGCCATCGCCCACCACGACGAGTGCGGTGAAGCTGAAGCGACGGCCGCCCTTGACGACCTTGGACACGCGGTTGATGGTCACGACGCGCTCGAGGAACTTGTCCTTCTCCTCGTCGCGACCTCCGCGGCCGCTACGGCCGCCACGGCCGCCGCGGTCGTTGCCGCCGCGTCCGCCACGATCGTTGCGACCGCCGCGGTCATTGCCGCCGCGCCCGCCGCGACCCTGGTTGGACTGCTCTGCACCGGTGGACTCGGTCTGAGTCTCGGTGGTGGTGTTCTCGGTGTTCTGCTCGCTCACAGTGCCAGACCTCCCTCACGGGCGCCGTCAGCGACGGCTGCCACACGACCGTGGTACTTGTTGCCCCCGCGGTCGAACACGACGGCCTCGATGCCGGCTGCCTTCGCGCGCTCGGCGACGAGCTCGCCCACGCGCTTGGCCTTCTCCGACTTGTCCGACTCCGCGGCGCGGAGCTCGGCTTCCATGGTGGATGCGGACGCGAGCGTCACACCGGCCTTGTCGTCGATGACCTGGACGAACATGTGCCGGCTGGAGCGGTTCACGACCAGGCGCGGACGCTCGGCGGTTCCCGAGACGTGCTTGCGGACGCGAAGGTGACGGCGGTTGCGCGCCGCGGACTTCGACTTGCCCCTCTTCAACTTGAGAGCCATGGTCACTTACCTGCCTTTCCGGCCTTGCGACGGATCTGCTCGCCCGCGTAGCGAACGCCCTTGCCCTTGTAGGGCTCCGGGGCGCGCAGGGCGCGGATCTTGGCGGCCACATAGCCGACCTGCTGCTTGTCGGTGCCCTTCACGAACAGCTTGTTCGCGCCCTCGACGGCGAACTCGATGCCCTCGGGAGCCTCGAACTGGACCGGGTGCGAGTAGCCGAGGGCGAACTCGAGGTCCTTGCCCTTCGGCGTGACGCGGTAGCCCGTGCCGACGATCTCGAGGCCCTTCGAGTAGCCGTCGGTGACACCGACGATCATGTTGTTGATGAGAGTGCGGGTCAGCCCGTGCAGGGACCGCGACTCACGCTCGTCATCGGGTCGCGACACCGTGATCACACCGTCCTCCAGGACGGCGGTGATCGGCGCTGCGATCTGGTGCTGGTGCTCCCCCTTAGGTCCCTTGACGGTGACCAGGGAGCCATCGATCTTCACCTCGACGCCGCTGGGCACAGAGATGGGGAGACGTCCGATACGTGACATGTTCTCTTCCTTCCTTCCTCTGCTAGCGGGTCACCAGACGTAGGCGACGACTTCGCCGCCCACGCCCTTCTTCGCGGCCTGACGATCGGTCAGCAGGCCGGAAGAGGTGGAGATGATCGCGATGCCCATGCCGCCCAGGACTCGGGGCAGGTTGGTGGACTTCGCGTAGACGCGAAGGCCGGGCTTGGAGATGCGGCGCACACCCGCGATGGAGCGCTCGCGCTGAGGGCCGAACTTGAGGTTCAGGACCAGGGTCTTGCCGACGCGAGCCGGCTCCTCGGTCCAGTCCTCGATGTAGCCCTCGGCCTTGAGGATCTCCGCCAGGCGGGCCTTCAGCTTCGAGTACGGCATGGCCACGGTGTCGTGGTAGGCCGAGTTGGCATTGCGCAGACGGGTCAGCATGTCTGCGACAGGATCTGTCATTGTCATGGTGGGCTCTAGCCCTTCCTCGTCATGGTTTCCCGCCCGGGGGCGGGACCTGCGACGTAGTGGTTCAGTTGGTCTTGAAGGGGAAGCCGAGCGCCTTGAGCAGTGCGCGGCCCTCATCATCGGAGGTGGCGGTCGTGACCACGGTGATGTCCATGCCGCGGACGCGGTCGATCTTGTCCTGATCGATCTCGTGGAACATCGCCTGCTCGGTCAGGCCGAACGTGTAGTTGCCGTTGCCGTCGAACTGACGGTCCGACAGACCGCGGAAGTCGCGGATGCGGGGCAGAGCCAGGGTCACGAGGCGATCCAGGAACTCCCACATGCGCTCGCCGCGCAGCGTGGTGTGGCAGCCGATCGGCATGCCCTCACGCAGCTTGAACTGAGCGATGGACTTGCGGGCGCGGTTGATGACCGGCTTCTGGCCGGTGATCGCGGTGAGGTCGCGCACGGCGCCGTCGATGAGCTTGGAGTCCTTGGCGGCATCTCCGACGCCCATGTTGACGACGACCTTGGTGATGCGCGGCATCTGCATGACGTTCTTGTAGCCGAACTGCTCCTGCAGCGCCGGCGCGACGACCTCGTCGTACTTGGTCTTGAAGCGCGGGGCGGTGGTGGTCTCAGTCATCACAGATCCTTGCCGGTGGTCTTGGAGACGCGGACGCGCACGGTCTTCGTCCGGCCGTTGCGCTCCACCGTCTCGGTGCGGTAGCCGACCTTGGTCGGCTTGTTGGTCTCGGGATCGACCAGGGCGACATTCGAGATGTGGATCGGGGCCTCGACCTTCTCGATCCCGCCGGACTCACCCTGCATGGTCGGGCGCTTGTGACGGGTCATCACATTGACGCCCTCCACGACCACACGCTCGGTCTCGGTGATGACACGCAGGACCTTGCCCTGCTTGCCCTTGTTTTCCTTCTTGCCGGTGATGACCTGGACCAGGTCGCCGGTCTTGATCTTGAACTTGGGCATCAGAGCACCTCCGGTGCCAGGGAGACGATCTTCATGAACTTCTTGTCGCGCAGCTCGCGCCCGACCGGGCCGAAGATGCGCGTGCCGCGCGGATCGCCGCCCTCGGACTTGAGGATGACGGCCGCGTTCTCGTCGAAGCGGATGTACGAGCCGTCCGAGCGACGACGCGACTTGCGCGTGCGCACGATGACGGCCTTGACGACATCGCCGCGCTTGACGTTGCCGCCGGGAATGGCGTCCTTCACGGTGGCGACGATGGTGTCGCCGATGCCTGCGTAGCGTCGACCAGAGCCGCCGAGGACACGGATGGTGAGAATCTCCTTCGCACCCGTGTTGTCGGCGACCTTGAGTCGCGACTCCTGCTGAATCACTGTTGCTCTCCTGTCGTCACGCTGGTTCTCGCACCCTTCGAGAGCAGGGGCGGGCCTTGCGGAACAGTTCGTCGGATGGATCCCCCTCCACCGGCTCCGCGCGAGGCGCTCCCGGCAGGGGCTCCGCCGCACCGTGCCAGAAGCATCTGGACTCGTGGTCTTGCCGGTGTGCCCGAAGGCGCGCCGAAGCCGCGAGCATTATGCGCTGGCACGGAAGGCAGAGGGTCGGGGGCATAGAGATGCCCACACAAGGGAGAGACTCTAGCACATGAGGCACCCAACCGACAGGCCGTGATCCGCGCCAGGACGCGGATCACGGCTTGAGCCGCATCACGTCCTGGCGGGCAGGACCGGCCGGCGGGGACGGCGAAGCGCCCCTCCCCCGCGCGAGCGGTGAAGGGGCGCTAGCCCTGCGGTGCCCCGCATGCGGCGGGGTCCCATGTGGCTCCCGCAGCGCGGGAGCCTCAGATCACTTGGCCTTCTCGACGATCTCCACGATGCGCCAGTTCTTCTGAGCCGACAGCGGGCGGGTCTCAGCGATGCGGACGAGATCGCCCACGCCGCACTCGTTGGCCTCGTCGTGGGCCTTGACCTTCTGCGTGCGGCGGATCACCTTGCCGTAGAGGGCATGGGTGACGTTGTCCTGCAGCTGCACGACGACGGTCTTGTCCATCTTGTCCGAGACGACGTAGCCGCGGCGGGTCTTGCGATCCCCGCGCTGGTCGGTCTCAGCGGTCTTCTGAGGCTGCTCGGTCACTTGGCACCATCCTTCGAGGTCTCGGCTGCGCCGCGGATGCCCAGCTCGCGCTCACGCAGCACCGTGTAGATGCGCGCGATGTCGCGCTTGACGGCCTTCAGACGGCCATTGCTCTCGAGCTGGCCCGTGGCCGACTGGAAGCGCAGGTTGAACAGCTCCTCCTTGGCCTTCTTCAGCTCGGACTGGAGAGCGGCGTCGTCGAGCTCGACGAGCTTCTCCATGTTCAGATCCTTGGATCCAACGGCCATTGATCATTCACCGCCTTCGCGACGCACGATGCGCGCCTTCATCGGGAGCTTGTGGATGGCCAGGCGAAGGGCCTCACGGGCCACCTCGTCGGACACGCCGCCCAGCTCGAACATCACGCGACCCGGCTTGACGTTGGCGACCCACCACTCGGGCGAGCCCTTGCCGGAGCCCATGCGGGTCTCAGCGGGGCGCTTGGTCAGCGGACGGTCCGGGAAGATGTTGATCCAGACCTTGCCACCGCGCTTGATGTGGCGGGTCATGGCGATACGAGCCGCCTCGATCTGCCGGTTGGTGACGTAGGCCGGGGTCAGTGCCTGGACGCCCCAGTCTCCGAAGGAGACCGTGGTGCCGCCGGTCGCAGTGCCACCGCGCTTGGGGTGGTGCTGCTTGCGGTGCTTCACACGACGGGGGATGAGCATCAGTTACCACCCTCTGCATTCGCTGCGGGGGCGTCGCCGGAGCGCTCTCCACGACGTCCACCGCGATCATTGCGGTCAGTGCGCTCGGGACGGCGACGGCGATCGCCGGCGCCTCCGCCGCGACGGTCTCCGCCGCGGCCGCGGGACTGGGCTGCCGCCTCCTGAGCTGCGAGCTCCTTGGAGGTCAGGTCGCCCTTGTAGATCCAGACCTTCACGCCGATGCGGCCGAAGGTGGTCTTGGCCTCGAAGAAGCCGTAGTCGATGTTCGCGCGGAGCGTGTGCAGGGGCACGCGCCCCTCGCGGTAGAACTCCGAGCGGGACATCTCGGCGCCGCCCAGACGGCCGGCGCACTGGATGCGGATGCCCTTCGCGCCGGCGCGCTGCGCCGACTGGATGGACTTCTTCATGGCGCGGCGGAAGGCCACGCGCGAGGCGAGCTGCTCGGCGACGCCCTGGGCGACCAGCTGCGCATCGGTCTCGGGGTTCTTGACCTCGAGGATGTTCAGCTGGATCTGCTTGCCCGTGAGCTTCTCGAGCTCGCCGCGGATGCGATCGGCCTCGGCGCCGCGGCGGCCGATGACGATGCCCGGACGCGCCGTGTGGATGTCCACGCGGACGCGGTCACGGGTGCGCTCGATATCGACCTTCGAGATGCCGGCGCGCTCCATGCCGGTGTCCATGAGCTTGCGGATCATGATGTCCTCGCGGACATAGTCCTTGTACTGCTGGCCCGCCTTGTTGGAATCGGTGAACCAGTGCGAGACGTGGTCCGTGGTGATTCCCAGACGGAAGCCGTTGGGATTGATCTTCTGTCCCACTTAGCGGACCTCCTCGTTCTCCGGGGTCGCCACGACCAGGGTGATGTGGCTCGTGCGCTTGTTGATGCGGAACGCGCGGCCCTGGGCTCGCGGACGGAACCGCTTCATCGTCGGACCCTCGTCCACGAAGGCCTCGCTCACGACGAGCTCCTCCTCGCGGAACGGCAGTCCCTTCTGATCGGCGGTCTGTCGCGCATTGGCGACCGCCGAGGACAGGACCTTGAACACCGGCTCGGAAGCGCCCTGCTGGGCGAACTTCAGAATCGCCAGAGCCTCGTGCGCCTGCTGGCCACGGATCAGGTTGACGACGCGCCGGGCCTTCATCGGCGTCACGCGAACGTAGCGCGCGGATGCCTTGGCTTCCATTGCTTTCCTCTTCTCGTCTTATCGGGAAGTCAAACGCTGCGACCTGAGAAGGTCAGCGGCGCTTGCCCTTCCTGTCGTCCTTCACGTGGCCGCGGTAGGTGCGCGTGGGCGCGAACTCGCCGAGCTTGTGACCGACCATGGACTCGGTGACGAACACCGGGATGTGCTTGCGTCCGTCGTGCACCGCGATGGTGTGGCCGAGCATGTCCGGCACGATCATCGAGCGACGGGACCACGTCTTGATGACGTTCTTGGTGCCCTTCTCGTTCTCCTTGGCCACCTTGAGATACAGGTGCTGGTCGACGAAGGGGCCCTTCTTCAGGCTGCGTGGCATGGTTCAGGCTCCTCAGCGCTTGTTCTTGCCGGTGCGACGGCGACGGACGATGAGCTTGTCGCTCTCCTTGTTGGGGCGACGGGTGCGACCCTCGGGCTTGCCGTTCGGGTTGACCGGGTGACGGCCGCCGGAGGTCTTGCCCTCGCCACCGCCGTGCGGGTGGTCCACCGGGTTCATGACGACGCCGCGCACGGTCGGGCGGATGCCCTTCCAGCGGTTGCGGCCGGCCTTGCCCCAGTTGATGTTGGACTGCTCGGCATTGCCGACCTCGCCGACGGTCGCGCGGCAGCGGACGTCGACGTTGCGGATCTCGCCGGAGGGCAGACGGAGCTGTCCGTACTTGCCCTCCTTGGCGACGAGCTGCACCGAGGCGCCGGCCGAGCGGGCCAGCTTGGCGCCGCCGCCCGGACGCAGCTCCACAGCGTGCAGCGTGGTGCCGACCGGGATGTTGCGCAGCGGCAGGTTGTTGCCGGGCTTGATGTCGGCCGACGGACCGGACTCGACGATGCTGCCCTGGGTCAGGCGCTTGGGCGCCAGGATGTAGCGCTTGGTGCCGTCCACGTAGTGCAGCAGCGCGATGCGCGCGGTGCGGTTCGGGTCGTACTCGATGTGCGCGACCTTGGCGTCCACGCCGTCCTTGTCATGGCGACGGAAGTCGATGACGCGGTACTGGCGCTTGTGCCCGCCGCCCTTGTGGCGCGTGGTGATGCGACCCAGGTTGTTGCGTCCGCCCTTCTTGGGCAGCGGGCGCAGCAGGGACTTCTCCGGGGTCGAGCGCGTGATCTCTGCGAAGTCCGCGACGGACGAGCCGCGGCGGCCCGGCGTCGTGGGCTTGTGAATGCGAATAGCCATGTTCTAGTTCCTCGTTGACTCTGTTCCCGGGCCTCAGCCCTGGGAACCGCCGAAGATGTCGATGGTGCCCTCGGACAGCGTCACCACAGCACGCTTGGTGCTGTTGCGCTGCCCCCAGCCGAAGCGCGTGCGCTTCCGCTTGCCGGCACGGTTGATCGTGTTCACGGAGGCCACCTTGACGTCGAAGATGGACTCGACGGCCTGGCGGATCTCGATCTTGTTCGCATCCGGGGTCACCTGGAAGATGTACTGGCCCTGATCCATCAGGGAGTACGACTTCTCGGAGAGCACCGGAGCGACGATGACGTCGCGGGGGTCCTTGTAGGTCACGCTCACTTGGCGTCCTCCTGCTTCTTGCCGGCCGTGGCGGCCTCGACGAATGCGTCGTACGCATCCTTGGTGAAGACCACGTCGTCGCTGACCAGCACGTCGTAGGTGTTCAGCTGATCCGCGTAGATGCTGTGCACGTTCTGCAGGTTGCGCACCGACAGAGCGGCGACGTCATCCTGGCGCGAGAGCACCACGAGCGCGTGCCTGCGCGAGGTCAGACCCGCCAGCGCGGCCTTGGCGGCTGCGGTGGACGGGGTCGTGCCCTCGACGAGGGTCGACACCACGTGGATGCGGCCGTGACGGGCACGGTCCGACAGGGCACCGCGCAGGGCGGCGGCCTTCATCTTCTTGGGCGTGCGCTGCGAGTAGTCGCGCGGCACCGGGCCGTGCACGATGCCGCCGCCGGTCATCTGGGGCTCGCGGATGGAGCCCTGACGGGCGCGGCCCGTGCCCTTCTGCTTGAAGGGCTTGCGGCCGGCGCCGGAAACCTCGGCGCGGGTCTTGGTCTTGTGGGTGCCCTGACGGGCGGCCGCGAGCTGCGCCACGACGACCTGGTGCATCAGCGGCACCGAGGACTTGGCGTCGAAGATCTCAGCGGGGAGGTCCACGTTGATGGTCTCAGTTGCCATGAGTATCAGGCTCCCTTCACGGAGGTGCGGACGAGGACGACCGAACCCTTGGCGCCCGGCAGGGCGCCCTTGATGAGCAGCAGGGAGTTCTCGGCATCCACACCGTGCACCTTGAGGTTCGTGGTGGTGTGGCGCTCGTTGCCCATGCGGCCGGCCATGCGCATGCCCTTGAAGACGCGCGCTGCGTAGGACGCATTGCCGATCGAGCCCGGCTTGCGGTGGTTCTTGTGGGCACCGTGGGAGGCGGAGACGCCGGCGAAGCCGTGGCGCTTCATGACACCTGCGGTGCCCTTGCCCTTGGTGGTGCCGACGACGTCGACGCGCGCGCCGGCCTCGAAGATCTCCACGGAGAGCTCCTGGCCCAGGGAGTACTCGGCGGCATCCGACGTGCGCAGCTCGACCAGGTGGCGGCGCGGGGTCACGCCGGCCTTCTCGAAGTGACCGGCCAGGGGCTTGGTCACCTTGCGCGGGTCGATCTGGCCGTAGCCGATCTGGACGGCGGAGTAGCCGTCGTTCTCCGGGGTCCGCAGCTGGGTCACAACGTTGGTGTCAGCCCGGACCACGGTGACGGGAACCAGGTTCCCGTTCTCGTCCCAGACCTGGGTCATGCCGAGCTTGGTGCCCAGGATGCCCTTCATCTGGCGTTCGTAAGTCGTAGTCATTGCGTCTGCGGTCCTTATCAGAGCTTGATTTCGATGTTCACATCGGCCGGCAGGTCGAGTCGCATGAGCGAGTCGACCGCCTTCGGCGTGGGATCGACGATGTCGATCAGGCGCTTGTGCGTGCGCATCTCGAAGTGCTCACGGCTGTCCTTGTACTTGTGCGGCGACCGGATCACGGTGTACACGTTCTTCTCGGTCGGCAGCGGCACCGGACCGACGACGGTTGCGCCGGCACGGGTCACCGTCTCGACGATCTTGCGGGCCGAGACGTCGATGACCTCGTGGTCATAGGACTTCAGCCGGATGCGGATTTTCTGTCCCGCCATGGCGTCGTGACTCTCTTTCTTCAAGTACTTCCCTGTGACGGAGCCGAGGCTCCTTATGCGTGGCGCTGCCTTCAGCGCCGCTCCGCACGGGCTGAATCCGACGTCGTCGGGTTCCTCAGCCTGCCGGAGCACCGTCCCCCGGGGTCGGGCGTGTCGTCTATTCGCTCTGCGCAGACGACAGCATCGATCCCGGATCACGGGAGGGTCGTTCAGAGGGGTTCGCTGCGGCCCAGGCCTCGCCAGGAGGCCGGACCCTGCATCGTTCGGTGCGCTGCGAGCAGCGCCGATGCGCGAACAACGCCGTCCATCTTGCCACGATCCTCGGATGCCCCGCAACCCCGGGTGCGTCGATGTGGCTCAGCTCTCCCGCCGCGCGCAGCTCGAGCGACGGCCTGAAGCAGCGGAGCGCCACTGTCGGGTGGGGACGGCGAAGGGCCCCGCACCGACGGATCGGTGCGGGGCCCTTCGAGGCTTCCGGGACTCAGGCTCGTGCGAGCCCGCGTCCGGGATCAGTCAGCCGATGATCACTTGGTGATCTTGGTGACCTTGCCGGAGCCCACGGTGCGGCCGCCCTCGCGGATGGCGAAGCCGAGGCCCTCCTCCATGGCGATCGGCTGGATGAGCTCGACCGACATCTCGGTGTTGTCGCCGGGCATGACCATCTCGGTGCCCTCGGGCAGGGAGATGACGCCGGTGACGTCGGTGGTGCGGAAGTAGAACTGCGGGCGGTAGTTCGTGTAGAAGGGGTTGTGACGCCCACCCTCATCCTTGGACAGGATGTACACGTTGGCCTCGAAGTCCGTGTGCGGGGTGATCGAACCCGGCTTGCAGACGACCTGGCCGCGCTCGACGTCGTCGCGCTTCAGGCCGCGCAGCAGCAGGCCGCAGTTCTCGCCGGCCATGGCCTCGTCCATCTGCTTGTGGAACATCTCGATGCCGGTGACCGTGGTCTTCTGGATCGGGCGGATGCCGACGATCTCGACCTCGGAGTTGATCGGCAGGGTGCCGCGCTCGGCACGGCCGGTCACGACGGTGCCGCGGCCGGTGATCGTGAAGACGTCCTCGACGGGCATGAGGAAGGGCTTATCGGTGTCGCGGACCGGGTCCGGGATGAACTCGTCGACGCCCTGCATGAGCTCCTCGATCTTGGCAACCCACTCGGGGTCGCCCTCGAGGGCCTTCAGAGCCGAGACGCGCACGACCGGAGCGTTGTCGCCGTCGAACTCCTGGTCCGAGAGCAGCTCGCGGACCTCCATCTCGACGAGGTCCAGCAGCTCCTCGTCATCGACCATGTCCGACTTGTTCAGCGCGACCATCAGGGTCGGCACGCCGACCTGGCGGGCGAGCAGGACGTGCTCGCGGGTCTGGGCCATGGGGCCGTCGGTGGCGGCGACCACGAGGATTGCGCCGTCCATCTGCGCCGCGCCGGTGATCATGTTCTTGACGTAGTCGGCGTGGCCGGGAGCGTCGACGTGGGCGTAGTGGCGCGCCTCGGTCTGGTACTCGATGTGCGAGATGTTGATCGTGATGCCGCGCTGGCGCTCCTCCGGAGCGGAGTCGATGCCGCCGAAGTCGCGGGCCTCGTTGAGGTCCGGGTACTTGTCGGCCAGGACCTTGGAGATCGCAGCGGTCAGCGTGGTCTTGCCGTGGTCGACGTGACCGATGGTGCCGATGTTGACGTGCGGCTTGCTGCGCTCGAACTTGGCCTTCGCCATGGTGGTTCCTCCTAGAGAATGATGCGAACTTGCTCGCCCTTGACGCGTGCAGAGGCGCTCAGCGGGCGGAATCCTCTGCAAGTGTAGTCGGGCTGGTTGGGGGTGAGAAATCGGTCGGTGCGGCGGGCCCGCCCGGCTCGGGGTCGGCTGCGGGCCCGCGATCGCGGCCGTGGGGCCGTCGGCGGCTCCTCACAAGGAAGCCGCCGACGGATCACTCGCCGCGGTTCTTCTGGATGATCTCCTCGGCGACGTTCTTCGGGACCTCCGTGTAGGAGTCGAAGGACATCGAGTACACCGCGCGGCCCTGCGTCTTGGAGCGCAGGTCGCCGATGTATCCGAACATCTCGGACAGCGGGACGCTGGCCTTGACGAGCTTGATCCCGGAGACGTCCTCCATGGACTGGATCATGCCGCGGCGCGAGTTCAGGTCGCCGATGACATCACCCATGTACTCCTCGGGCGTGCGGACCTCGACGGCCATGGTCGGCTCGAGCAGAACCGGGTTGGCGCGCTTGGCGCCCTCCTTGAAGACCATGGAGCCGGCGATCTTGAACGCCATCTCCGAGGAGTCGACGTCGTGGTAGGCGCCGTCGAGCAGCGTGGCCTTGACGCCCACGACCGGGTAGCCGGCCAGCACGCCGAGCTGCATGGCGTCCTGGATTCCGGCGTCCACCGACGGGATGTACTCGCGCGGGATGCGACCGCCGGTGACGGCGTTGTCGAACTCGTAGAGCTCCTCGGCCTCGAGGTCGATCGGCTCGAAGGAGACCTGCACCTTGGCGAACTGACCGGAGCCGCCGGTCTGCTTCTTGTGGGTGTAGTCGACCTTCTCGACGGACTTCTTGATGGTCTCGCGGTAGGCGACCTGGGGCTTGCCCACGTTCGCCTCGACGCGGAACTCACGCTTCATGCGATCCACCAGGATGTCCAGGTGCAGCTCGCCCATGCCGCCGATCTCGGTCTGACCGGTCTCCTCGTTGAGGGAGACCGTGAAGGTCGGATCCTCAGCGGAGAGCTTCTGGATGGCGGTGGAGAGCTTCTCCTGGTCGCCCTTGGTCTTGGGCTCGATGGCCACGAAGATCACGGGAGCCGGGAAGGACATGGACTCCAGCACGATCGGGTTGGCCGCATCGCACAGGGTGTCGCCCGTGGTGGTGTCCTTCAGGCCGATGATCGCGTAGATGTGACCGGCCTGGATCTCCTCGACCGGGTTCTCCTTGTTGGAGTGCATCTGGAACAGCTTGCCGATGCGCTCCTTCTTGGACTTGGTCGAGTTCAGGACCTGCTCGCCGGCCTTGGCCGTGCCCGAGTAGACGCGGGTGTAGGTCAGCTGGCCGTAGAACGGGTGCGCAGCGACCTTGAAGGCCAGAGCGGAGAACGGAGCGGTGCGATCGGCCGGACGGGTCATGATCTCGTCCTCGTCGCGCACCGAGTGGCCCTGGACGTCGTCGACGTCGAACGGCGAGGGCAGGTAGTCCACGACGGCGTCGAGCATCGGCTGCACGCCGCGGTTCTTGAACGCGGAGCCGCAGAAGACCGGGTAGGCCTCCGAGGCGATGGTCAGCTTGCGGACGCCGGCCTTGATCTCATCGATCGTCAGCTCCTCGCCGCCGAGGTACTTCTCCATGAGCTCGTCATCGGCCTCGGCCACGTTCTCGACCAGCTCGGCGCGGTACTGCTCGGCGCGCTCCTGGAGATCCGCGGGGATCTCCTCGGTCTTGTACGAGGCGCCCAGGGAGACGTCTCCCTTGGAGTCGCCCTCCCACACCAGGGCCTTCATGTGGACCAGGTCCACGACGCCCACGAAGTCGCTCTCCGAGCCGATCGGCAGCTGCATGACCAGCGGCTTGGCCTTGAGGCGGTTGATGATGGTGTCGACGGTGAAGTAGAAGTCCGCGCCCAGCTTGTCCATCTTGTTGACGAAGCAGATGCGGGGCACGTCGTACTTGTCCGCCTGGCGCCAGACGGTCTCCGACTGGGGCTCGACGCCCTCCTTGCCGTCGAAGACGGCGACGGCGCCGTCGAGGACGCGCAGGGAGCGCTCGACCTCGACCGTGAAGTCCACGTGGCCCGGGGTGTCGATGATGTTGATCTGGTTGCCGTCCCAGAAGCAGGTGGTGGCCGCGGAGGTGATCGTGATGCCACGCTCCTGCTCCTGAGCCATCCAGTCCATCGTGGACGCACCCTCATGGGTCTCACCGAGCTTGTGGTTGATGCCCGTGTAGAACAGGATGCGCTCGGTGGTGGTGGTCTTGCCGGCGTCGATGTGCGCCATGATGCCGATGTTGCGGACCTTCTTCAGGTCGGTAAGCACGTCTTGTGCCACGGTGAGTCCCTTCTGAGGTGTTCCCGGCGGTCTGCCGCCCCCGATGAGGGGCGGCAGACCGAGCCGATGCTACCAGCGGAGCCGGAATTACCAGCGGTAGTGGGCGAAGGCCTTGTTCGAATCGGCCATCTTGTGAGTGTCCTCGCGACGCTTCACAGCGGCGCCCAGACCGTTCGAGGCGTCCAGGATCTCGTTCATCAGACGCTCGGTCATGGTGTTCTCGCGACGGGCCTTGGAGTAGCCGACGAGCCAGCGCAGGGCCAGTGCCTGGGAACGGCCCGCGCGGACCTCGATCGGCACCTGGTAGGTGGCGCCGCCGACGCGGCGGGAGCGGACCTCGAGGGCCGGCTTGATGTTCTCCAGGGCCTTCTTGAGCGTGGCGACCGGCTCCTCGCCGGACTTGCGCTCGACACCGGCCAGCGCGCCGTAGACGATGCGCTCGGCGGTGGACTTCTTGCCGTCCTGGAGGACCTTGTTGATCAGCTGCGTGACGACCGGGGATCCGTAGACCGGGTCGACGACGAGCGGGCGCTTGGGGGCGGGACCCTTACGAGGCATTACTTCTTCTCCTTCTTCACGCCGTAGCGGGAGCGGGCCTGGCCGCGACCCTTGACGCCCTGGGTGTCGAGGGCGCCGCGCACGATGCGGTAGCGGACGCCGGGGAGGTCCTTCACTCGGCCGCCGCGCACGAGCACGATGGAGTGCTCCTGCAGGTTGTGGCCCTCACCGGGGATGTAGGCCGTGACCTCGACCCCGTTGTTCAGGCGCACGCGCGCGATCTTGCGCAGCGCGGAGTTCGGCTTCTTGGGCGTGGTCGTGTACACGCGGGTGCAGACGCCGCGCTTCATGGGGCTGCCCTGGAGGGCCGGCGCCTTGGTCTTCACGACCTTCGGGGTGCGGCCCTTGCGGACCAGCTGCTGGATAGTGGGCACATCGTCTCCTGATGGTGGCGCGCCGGTGCGGCGCGCGACGTTGGTGGATAGGCCTGCCATGGGCCGCTCGACGCGGACCCGCGGCCGATACCTCGAGGGGTGCTGCAGGAGATCGACGATGCGATCGCTGCGGGCAGCAGGGGCGAGACCCTCAAGGCATGACAAAAAGTGGCATTCGGGCACACCCTGCGTGCCTGAGGACGGAGTCCATACCTGCCACTGGAAGCGACCACGGATGGTCGAGCCAATCCCGGCTAGTGTATCAGACGCCTCCGCGCGCCGCGATGGCAGGGTCCTGGTGCCCACCCGCCCCGGACGCGGCCAGGTCCTGCTGGATGGCGCCTGCGCACTCGCGCAGCGCCGGGAGGATCGCACGCAGCGGATCCTCGTGCTCCTCCGTGGCGCCCACGCGCATAGAGACGTTGACCGCGGCGGTGATCTGCCCCCGGGCGTCCCGGATCGGCACGGCCACCGAGCGCAGCCCGGCCTCGAGCTCCTGGTCCACGTCCGCCCACCCGCTGCGGCGCACCTCGGCCAGGCGATGGCGCAGTCCGTCGAGGGTCGTGACGGTGCGACGGGCCGGCGGATGAGCCAGAGCGGCCTCGCAGCGAGCGCGGACCTGGTCGTCGGGAAGCTCGCTGAGCAGCACGCGGCCCATGGAGGTCGCATGCGCCGGGAAGCGCGTACCCACCGAGATCGCGACATTCATGATGTGCCGGGCCTGGACCCGGGCCACGTAGACGATGTCCGGGCCGTCCAGCACGGCCACCGAGGTGGACTCCCCCACGGTCTCGGAGAGCCGGCGCAGGTGCGGGGCGGCGATCTCCGGCAGACTCAGCGCGGAGAGGTAGGCGTAGCCGAGCTCGAGGACCTTGGCGGTGAGCTCGAAGTCGCGGCCGTCGGTGCGCACGTAGCCCAGCTGCTCGAGCGTCAGCAGGAGCCTGCGCGCCGTCGCCCGGGAAAGGCCCCTGCGCCGGGCGACCTCGGACAGCGTCATCCGAGGTCGCCCGGCGTCGAAGGCGGTGATGACACCGAGACCCCGAGCCAGGGACTGCACGACGTCCGTGCTCGAGCGCTGCGGTGCGCCGGTCGCGAGCTCAGCCCCTCCCGGCCCTTCGGCTTTCATAGCCGCTGCTGTCCTCAGGCCTGCTCGAGCGGGAAAGGCACGAGCTGCTGGATCTGCTCGAACGTGGCCCCGAAGGTCTCGCGCACGACCACTCGGCCGTCTCCCTCGATGAGGAAGACCGCACGGTCGGTGTACACGCGCGAGACGCAGCCGACGCCTGTCAGGGGCATGTCGCACTGCTCGACCAGCTTGGGCTGGTCCTTCTTGGTGCGCAGGTCCATCATCACGAACGTCTGCTTGGCGCCGGTGGCCAAGTCCATGGCTCCGCCCACGGCCGGGATGGCGCCGGGCTTGCCCGTGCTCCAGTTGGCGAGGTTGCCGTTGCGGTCCACCTGGAACGCGCCCAGCACGCAGCAGTCGAGGTGGCCGCCGCGCATCATGGCGAACGAGTCCGCGTGGTGGAAGTACGAGCAGCCGTCGGTCTCCACGACCGGGATCTTGCCGGCGTTGATCAGGTCGAGGTCGATGTCCTCGCCGTGGGCGGCCCCGCCCATGCCGAGCATGCCGTTCTCCGTGTGGAGGGTGACGTCGTCCTCGGGGGTGAGGTAGTCGGAGACCAGCGTGGGCTGGCCGATCCCGAGGTTCACATAGGCGCCGGCCGGGATGTCGCGGGCGACGAGCTCGGCGAGCTGCTGGTTGTCCAGCGCCGCATCCTGGGTCTGGGGAGTGCTCATGGTCGTGTCTCGCTCTCTGCGCGGCCTGGCTGCCGCTGCGGTGGCGTGTCTGCTGCGGGGAGTGGACCGGGGCGGGCGCCCGCGCGGCACCCGTGCCCTGATCCGAGGTGCGGGCTCAACCCGCGTCGGGAGTCTGCGGAGCCTGGATGCGCACCACGGTGTCGACGTAGATGCCCGGCGTCACCACGGACTCCGGATCCATCTGGCCGCGCTCCACGATCTCCGAGACCTGCACGATCGACGTCTTGGCCGCTGCCGCCATGATCGGGCCGAAGTTGCGCGCCGTCTTGCGGTAGGTGAGGTTGCCCGCGGTGTCGGCGGTGTGCGCCTTGGTCAGGGCGTAGTCGGCGATGATCGGGTACTCGAGGACCTGATGGCGGCCGTCGAACTCGCGGACCTCCTTGCCCTCGGCCAGCGGCGTGCCGTAGCCGGTGGGCGTGAAGAACGCACCGATGCCGGCACCCGCGGCGCGGATGCGCTCCGCGAGGTTGCCCTGCGGGACGACCTCCAGCTCGATCTCGCCGGCGTGGTACTTCTCGTCGAAGTGCCACGAGTCCGACTGGCGCGGGAAGGAGCAGATGATCTTCTTCACCCGCCCCAGCTGGATCAGCTTGGCCAGCCCGACGTCGCCGTTGCCCGCGTTGTTGTTGACGACGGTGAGGTCCTTCGCGCCCTGCTCGATCAGGGCGTCGATCAGCTCGACGGGCTGACCCGCCACCCCGAAGCCTCCGATCATGACGGTTGAGCCGTCCTCGATCTGCTCGACGGCCTGGGCCGCGGTGTCCACGATGCTCAGCATGCTCACTCCTTGCGAATGATCGTTCGGTCTCTGGTGCGCCGGGCTCAGGCGGCGTCGGTGTTCTCGAGCACGACGGCCAGGCCCTGCCCCACGCCGATGCACAGCGAGGCCACGCCCCAGCGGCCGCCCTCGGCCTGAAGACGGCGGGCCAGCGTTCCCAGCACTCGGGTGCCGGAGGCGCCGAGCGGGTGGCCGATGGCGATGGCACCGCCCCACGCGTTGACGATGGTCTCCTCGATCCCCCACTGGCGGATGCACGCCAGCGACTGGGCGGCGAAGGCCTCGTTGAGCTCGACGGCGCTGACATCTCCCCAGCCGATGCCGGCGCGCTTCAGCGCCAGGTTCGCGGCCTCGACGGGAGCCTCGCCGAAGAACTGCGGCTCGTTGGCGGCTGCACCGCGCCCGGCGATGCGCGCCAGCGGCGTGCGCCCCAGCAGATCGGCGGCCTTCTCGGAGCCGAGCCACGCGGCGGAGGCGCCGTCGTTCATGGGCGAGGCGTTGCCCGCGGTGACCGTGCCGTTGTCCTTGCGGAACACGGTGCGCAGCCCGCCGAGCGTCTCCGGGGTGGAATCTGCGCGGACGGTCTCGTCGCGGGTGACGTCGCTGCCGCGCTTGGAGTTGGCCTTCACGGTCACGGTGAGGTCGTCGTAGCGGCCCTCGTCCCAGGCCTTCGCGGCCAGCTGGTGGGAGCGCGCCGAGAAGACGTCCTGCTCCTCACGGGTGATCCCGTGCTTCTCGCGCAGCTGCTCGGTCGCCTCCCCCAGCGAGACGGTCCAGGCATCCGGCATCTCCGGGTTGACCAGCCGCCAGCCCAGCGTGGTGTTGGCCAGGTGCAGGTCCTGCATGGGGAACGGACGTTCGGTCTTGGGCAGGACCCAAGGGGCGCGCGACATGGACTCGACGCCGCCCACGAGCATCAGATCGGCCTCATCGACCTCGATCTGGCGCGAGGCCATCATGGCGGCGTCCAGGGAGGAGCCGCACAGGCGGTTGACCGTGGTGCCCGGCAGCGAGGTGGGCAGACCTGCCAGCAGCGTGGCCATGCGGGCGACGTTGCGGTTCTCCTCGCCGGCACCGTTGGCGTTGCCGAACACGACCTCGTCGATGCTCTCCGGGTCCAGGCCCTCGGCACGCTCGACCATGGTGCGCACCACGAGCGCTGCGAGGTCGTCGGGGCGGTGGCCGGACAGGGCGCCGCCGATCTTGGCGAACGGGGTGCGCACGGCGTCGTAGATGTAGGCGTCCTGGCGGCCGCTGGCTGAGGTGCTCATGAGGTGACTCCTTCGTCGTCTGATGAAGCTCGGTCTGTCGTGGCGGGCGCGGAGGCGCTGTCGGCCTCCGCGTCCAGACGGTCGAAGACCGCCTTGGCATGGGAGAAGGCGTTGTTGGCGGAGGGCACCGAGAGGTAGATCGAGCTCTGCAGCAGGATCTCCTTGATCTGCTCGCGGGTCAGCCCGTTGCGAAGCGCTGCGCGCACGTGCATCTCGAACTCGCCCCAGTGCCCCGCTGCGATCAGGGCGGTCAGCGTGATGGCGCTGCGCATGGGCCGGTCCAGGCCCGGACGGGTCCAGATCTCCCCCCAGGCGTAGCGGGAGATGAAGTCCTGCCATTCGGCCGTGAACTCGTCCTTGTTGGCCTCCGAGCGATCCACGTGGGCGTCGGAGAGGACCTCGCGGCGCACCCGCATGCCGTCGGCGTGCGCCTGGGAGGCGGTGCGGTCGCCGCCCGCGCGTGGTGCCGGCGCCTGAGCCGAGTCGCCGACCGAGGACGGCGCCCCTTCACGCCGCAGCGGATCGGTCGACGCGGAGCCCGGCGACTGCGCTGCCAGCTCCCTGATCAGCCCGGCGAGCGCGGCCGGCTGCTGGGCGGGGATCATGTGCGCGGCCTGCTCGATCAGCTCGAAGCGCGCACCGGGCACCTGCTGCGCCCAGTCCCGCACCGCCTGCGGCTCGACCGAGGGGTCCTGCTCGCCGGCCACGGCGATCACCGGGGCAGCGATCTCCCCCAGTCGGTCGGTGAGATCGAACGCGGCGATCGCACGGCACACCTGGGCGTAGCCGTGGCGGTCGGCGGACTGCAGCGCGTGCAGCAGCCCCGTGGTGATCCCGGTGCCGGCGGCGGCATCGCGCTCGATGAAGTCCTGGGTGAGCCAGCGCTGCGCACTGCCGATGACCTGCGTGGGAGTTCCCGCGGCCTCCACCAGGGCCGCGCGCTCGCGCCACTGCTCGGGATCGCCCAGCTGCGGGGCGGAGGCGGTGACGACGGCGCCGCGGACGCGCTGCGGCGCATCGACCAGCAGCTGCAGCCCCACGGCCCCGCCCACGGAGCAGCCCGCATACCAGAACGGGGATTCGGCCGGGAGCTCCTCGACCGCATCCACGGCGGCCAGAACGCCCTGGGCGAGCTCCTGGATCGAGAAGTCGTCGGCGCCTGCCGGTGCGCCTCCGTGGCCGGGCAGCTCCCAGCCGATGACGCGGAACTGCCCCGCCAGCTCGCGCACGACCCCGCCCCACAGCGGGACGAGAGCCGTGCCCAGCGCCGGGCCGAGCAACAGCACGGGCCGCTGCTGCGCCTGCGCCGCAGCGGGCTCGGTCATCTCCACGAGGCGGATGCTCGGAACGCTCATGAGTCCTCTCCTGTTCTGGCGCCGCCGCCGGGCAGCGCCTCTCGCTCGTCCTGGCGCGCAAGAGCCCGATCGATCAGCAGATCGGCCGCGCCGAGATAGCCGCGCGGGTCGCACAGCTGCTGCAGCCGCTGCCGGTCGAGGGCATGCCCCTGGGCGTCGCGGCCCTCCCCCGTGATCTCCGCCAGGCCGTCGACGGCTGCCTCGACATCCGCACCGGCCCGGGCCAGCACGGCCTGGATGCGCTGGGCTCCCGTGGCCCCGTCCGCCTCCTGCACCGCAGGCTTCAGCGCCGTGACGATCCGCTCGGAGAGCAGCGCCGGCCCCGAGGCGCGCAGGTTCTCCTCCATGCGCTCGACATCCACGCGCAGCCCCTGGGCAAGTTCCGTCAGCTGGGAGCACGCCGTCAGGCTCAGTCGAAGCAGCTGCTGCAGCGCTGGCCATTCGACGTGCCAGGAACCGTCCGGGCGCTCGTCGACCGAGGTCGAGGCCGCGGTGAACAGTGCGGCGAGCAGCTGCGGGGCGCTCAGCGCCGTGCGCTTGAGCTGGACCGAGAGCACCGGGTTCTGCTTCTGCGGCATGGCCGAGGAGACGCCCCGGCCCGGACCCGTGGGCTCGCGCAGCTCGCCCAGCTCCGGGCGCGAGAGCAGCAGGACGTCGTCGGCGATCTTGCCGATGGCCGCGCAGAGACTGCCCAGCGCGGCACCGGCATCCAGGACGGGCTGACGAGAGGTGTGCCAGACATGGGGGGCATGATCCAGCCCCAGCTGCGCGGCCCATGCGGCGTGCAGCTGCAGGACCTGCTCGGAGGCCTCCGCAGAGGCGTCGCCGCCCTGCGGGAGAACATCCTGCTGCGGGAACAGAGCACGGGGTCCGGCGAGTGTGCCGGCGGCGCCGCCGATGGCCACCGGGGTGCGCAGCCGCTCCAGCCGCTCGTGGGCATCCACCAGCCCCTCGAGCCACTGCGCGCAGCGCAGACCGAAGGTCGTGGGCAGCGCGTGCTGGGTCAGGGTGCGCGCCGCGCAGAGGTCCCCGCGATGGCGCTGAGCCAGGACCGCCAGCGCCGACTCCGCCTGGGCCAGGGAGTCCTCGAGGCGCTGCACGGCCTCCCGGAGCACCAGCATCAGGGCGGTGTCCAGGACGTCCTGGCTGGTCAGCCCCCGGTGCACGGCGCCGACGGCCTGAGGGTCGATCTCCCGGACCGCCGCGCGCAGATCGGCGAGCATGGGGATCACCGGATTCCCGCCGAGCTCGCTGCGCTCCGCCAGATCCACCAGATCGAAGGAGCGCTCCATCACCTCATCCGAGAGGACCTGGGCGGCGGCCTCTGCGGCGCGTCCCGGCACCAGCCCGAGATCCGCCTGGGCCGCGACCCACGCGGTCTCGGCGCGCACCAGGCAGCGCAGGACGTGCCAATCACCGGTGAGCCCCCGCGCCCGATGGGCTCCGGGGACCAGCAGGCCGTACTCGGCGTCCTGTGCTGCCATGCGTCTCGTCGTGGTCCTGTCGTCGCGATGTTCTCGAGATGATCCGGGAGCGGCCGCGCGGGCTGATTCCCCGCGCAGCCGCAGGTCCGGACCGACGATGAACGTCGACCCGGACCCGTGCTGCTCAGTCCGCGTGCTGCGGGTAGCGCAGGAAGACGGTCTCCGCCTCGCCCTGCAGGCGGACGTCGAAGCGCAGCGAGCCGTCCTGCTCGCGGCGTGCGATCAGGGTCTCGCGCCGATCCGCAGGCACCGAGGACAGCAGCGGGTCCCGCTGCAGGGCCTCCTGATCCTCGGGGAGGTAGATCCGGGTGAAGAGCCGGTTGAGCAGACCGCGAGCGAAGACCGTCATGGCGATGAACGGGGCCGCCCCGGGCTCCGTGGGCCCGGGGGCCACCGTGGTGAACGAGTACGCCCCCACGTTGTCCACGGCCTGCCGGCCGAAGCCCGTGAAGGTGTAGCCGTCGCAGATCAGGGAGCCTGGCTCCTGCGAGATCCGACCGTTCTCATCCGCCTGCCAGATCTCCAGCAGGGAGTCCGGCACAGGATCGCCGTTCCCGTCGTAGACGACCCCGTGCAGGCGCACGGCCTGGGGATGCGTCCGATCCACCAGGTTCTCCCCGCCGTCGAACGGCAGGGCGTAGCCGTAGAAGGGGCCGACGGTCTGACCGGGCGTGGGTGTCAGCTGCTCAGACATCGGTGTCCTCCTCCATGAGCGTGCGGTGGGTTCCGGTGAGCACGATGTCCCACTTGTAGCCCAGCGACCACTCGTGGGCCGAGAGGTCGTGGTCGTAGTTCGCCACCAGGCGATCGCGCGCCTTGGGGTCGACGATCGCCTGGTAGATCGGGTCCAGGGCGAACAGGGGATCGCCCGGGAAGTACATCTGGGTCACCATGCGCTGGGTGAACTCCGTGCCGAACAGCGAGAAGTGCACGTGAGCCGGACGCCACGCGTTGTAGTGGTTCTTCCACGGGTACGGGCCCGGCTTGATCGTGGTGAACGAGTACGAGCCGTCGTCGCCGGTCAGGCAGCGGCCCACCCCGGTGAAGTTCGGGTCGATCGGAGCCGGGTGCTGATCGCGCTTGTGGATGTACCGGCCCGCCGCATTGGCCTGCCAGATCTCCACCAGCTGGCGGCGCACCGGCCGGCCCTCGCCGTCGAGCACGCGCCCGCTGATCGTGATCCGCTCGCCGATGGGCTCGCCCTTGTCCTGGATCGTGAGATCCGACTCGAGGGCGTGGACGTCGCGGGGGCCGAAGGCCGGGGCCCACAGCTCGACGGTCTCCGGATCCGCGTGATGCAGGTCCTTGGTGGGGTGGCGCAGGACCGAGCTGCGATAGGGCGCGTAGTCGAGTCGAGGCTGGGACTCGACGGATCCGGAAGCCGCATAGCTCTCCGAGATCGCGTCCATCTCCGCGCTCAGGACCGACTGGGAATCCGCTGCCGCGTCCGAGGACGAGACGGGGGTGTCCGCCATGGTCATCTCCTTCATCAGCCGGGCAGTAGAGGTGCTACCGCAGGGTCGCCCCGCGGCCCCGTCATCCCCAGGGCTGCTGCCCGTGCTCTCCAGCACCTGAGGATAACGTGCGTCACTCCGAAAATGAACACTTGTGCGCATAGCGCACACAAGGTGATCGGAGCGCGGTCCGTCGCCGGACCTGGGTATGGGGGTGCGCCGGCGACGGCGCACCGTGGGCTTCAGCGCCCGCTCAGGCCTGCCAGCCCGTGTAGGAGTCGGCGAAGTACGCCCGGCCGTACGGCGAGTCCGTGATCGCGTGCAGCTCGCCGAGCTGGCGGCGGGAGTCGAACTCGGAGTCCTCGGAGCTGCTGTGCAGCATGCGGGTGACCCAGTACGAGAAGTTCTGCGCCTTCCACACGCGCTCCAGCGCCGCGGCCGAGTAGCCGGCCAGCGGCCGCTCGTCGCCGTCGCGCAGCAGTGCCACGAGGGCCGGGGCCAGGACGCGGACGTCGCAGAAGGCGAGGTTCAGGCCCTTGGCGCCTGTCGGAGGGACGGTGTGCCCGGCATCGCCCACGAGCACGAGGGAGCCGTGGCGCAGCGGCTCGCACACGTAGGAGCGGAAGGGCAGGACCGTCTTGTCGATGATCGGCCCCTCCTGCAAGCGGAAGCCGTCCGGGCCGGAGACGCACTCCTGCAGCCGGGCCCAGATCTGCTCGTCCGACCAGTCGCCGGGATCCTCCGAGGGGTCGCACTGGAAGTACATCCGCTGGACGTCGTCCGAGCGCTGGGAGATCAGCGCGAACCCGGACTCCGAGCGGGTGTAGATCAGCTCGTGGTGGCTCGGCGGAGCCTGGCACAGGATGCCGAACCAGGCGAACGGGTATTCGGTGTAGTGATCCGTGCGCACGTCCTCAGGAATCGCCTTGCGGCACACGGAGCGGGAGCCGTCGGCGCCCACCAGGATCCGGCAGCGGATCTCGCGCGCCGCCCCCTCGGCATCGACGAACGTGACCCCCGGGCGATCCGACTCGACGTCATGGACGGCGACGTCGTCGACCGACCAGAAGACCGTGCCGCCGTCGCGCTCGAAGGCCTCCTTGAGGTCCCAGAACACCTCGTTCTGCGGGTAGAGCCACACCGAGCGCCCGACGGCCTCCTGGAAGTCGATGTGATGGCTGCGGCCCTCGAAGCGCAGGGACGTGCCCTCGTGCTCGTGGCCCTCGGTGAGGACTCGGCCGTCGACGCCGGAGTCCACCAGCATGTCCACGGTGCCGGCCTCCAGGATCCCGGCGCGGTGCGTGGACCGGATCGTCTCCGGGTCGCGCTTCTCGATCACGATCGTCTCGAGGCCCTCGCGACGCAGCAGGTGCGCGAGCATCAGCCCGGCGGGGCCGGCGCCGACGATCGCGACCTGGGTCTCGAGGATGGGTGCAGCCGATGCGGGCTGCGCGGGGTTCTGGCTCACGGGATGTCCTCCTGGCGAACGGTCGTGCGCACAGTCTCAGGCGCACCGCGAGGCCTGCGCCACATACTGCTCATTCAACGGGATGATCCGGTCCTTCGACCGCGCGAGCGATGCCGTGGGCGGCCGTGTGCAGCGCCTGCACGACGGCGGAGGGATCCACCGGGGCCAGGGCTCGATCGGCGACGATGCCGAGACCTGCGATCACCGAGCCGTCGGCGGCGTGGACGGGCACGGCGATCCCTGTGCGATCCGGCTCCAGATTGCCGGTCTGCACGCAGTGACCGCTCGCGCGGATCTCGCGCAGCACCTGCTCGAGCTGCTCGGGCCCACCCTGCGGCAGCTGCTCGCCGCGCTCGAGCACGCGTCGGGCGTGGTCGCGGCGCTGCGCCTCGGGCAGCCCCGCCAGCAGCACCAGTCCGGTCGCCGAGAGGTGCAGCGGAAGCCTCCCCGCCACCGCGGAGCTGATGGGGCGGGTGCCGGGCTGGGAGAGCCGCTGCACGAACAGGACCTCGTCGCCCTGGATCCGGCCGAGCTGGACATGCTGTCGCAGCGCCGATTGGACCCCGTGCAGGAACGGCGCGGCCGCCGCCGCCAAGGAGGTCTCCGGGGCCGACCGGGTGGCCAGCTCCCACAGCCGGGTCCCCACCGAGTAGGAGCCCCCCGCCCCGCGCGTCAGCCAGCCGGCTGCCGCCAGATCGGCGCACAGGCGATGGGCGGTGGCCGGGGGCAGGCCCGTGCGGCGCGCGATCTGCGCGGAGGTCAGCCGGGGCTGGTCGCGCCCGAAGGCGGCCAGCACCCGGTCGAGGCGCACGAGCACGGAGTCTCCGGAGGACGAATTGGCCATGTCCCGGATTCTCCCCCGCTCGGGCCAGGATCAGCGGACGGTGAAGGCCCGGCTGGTCGCCGTGATCGGCAGGATCCTCCCGAGACCGGTGCGGCGGTCGCCCTGGTAGACGAAGCGGTAGGTGCCGGCAGCGCCTGCGGGCACGGTCCACTCGAGGGTCACCAGCGAGCGCCAGAACAGCTTGTCCTCCCAGCGGAACCGGGGGTCGAAGTCCTGGTCGTCGCGGAAGCGCTGCCAGGCGCCGTCCACCTGGCGCTCGAGCACCAGGTAGGAGCCGCCGTGGCGGACGTTGTTGTTCGGATTCGCCCCCACGAACACGGCGCGGGCGACCTGCCCGGCGGTGACGTCGACCGGCTGCGTCCAGACATCGCCGAAGGCCCGCATCGGCATGGGCAGGTCCGCGCCGTCGGCTCCCTGCAGGGAGCGCAGCGCCGTGGCCGACTCATCCCGCGGAACGGGGCCCAGGGCCACCTCCGTGTCGTCGACAATCGCCCGGGCCAGCCCGTCGAGGATCTGGCAGTACGCGGCCGCCGAGTGCTTGCCGTAGATCGTGGCCCCGCCCTCGTACTGCTGCGACTCGTACTCCCAGCGCGTCGTGACGTAGTGCGTGCAGCCGTTGGAGGTCGCCTGGATGATGACATCGCGCTCCTGCGCGCCGGTGGCCTCAGCGACCGCCCTGCGGTACATCACACCCACGGCGGCCGTGACCTCGCCGGGCATGACCGCCAGCCACAGCCGGCCCAGGCGGATCAGCTGCACCGGGACCTGCTGCTGGACCCAGCCCATGGCCCCGACGGACAGCAGGGTGGACTTGGGCGCCTGGATGGCCGCCTCGTAGCGGTCGACCCGATAGCGCCATGAAGCCAGCGTGGCCGAGAAGGGGTTGTTCCACAGCCCCTCGCTGAAGATGCTCGGGCCCGGGCCGTCCTCCTGGGATCCGGCGCCGAAGGCCGTGCCCAGGATCGCCCAGCCCGTGCGCTCGGTGCGTCCCGTGCCGGAGAACTCCGGTCGCACCTGATAGCCGCGCATGTCCACGTAGGTGATGCGGCTGGCGACCCCCGAGCCCACCGGGTCCCCCGCCGAGGCGAGCTGGGAGCGCACGGCATCGGCCTGGCGCGTGCCGATCTCCCGCGTGTTCTCGAACTCGTCGTCGGTGGGCCCGCTGCCCGGGCTCAGGTTCAGGTTCGGGCTGATGTCGCCGGAGTTCGAGTTGGCGAACGCCCCCACGAACTCCGCTCGCTGCTGCGCCGTGAGGTGCACGCCGTGGTCCAGGCGCTCGAGGGCGTACTCGGCGCAGCCCTTGTTGTCCTCCGAGACCAGGCGGTTGGTGTTCGTCAGCGAGGTGCTGTGGGTCGCGTACCAGTTCACGACGGCGTCGACCGCTCCCCCGCGCTCCATCCGCAGCGTGGTCGAGGAGGTGTCCAGGCCGTCGGGCAGCGCCGAGCGCAGCTCCTCGGGGTTCAGGCGGAAGGCCTCCATGGACCGGTTGACCCCCGCATCGGCCAGCTCCGAGCGGCTCACTCGCAGTCTGCCCTCCGCCCGGTCGGCGTCTGCGGCCACGATGCCCTCGACCTGCGCCTCGAAGACCTGGGGCTGGAAGCCCAGCGTGGTGATGTTCTGCAGCTCGTCGACTCCGGCGCCGCCCGGAGTGGCATGGGTGTGAGCGGCTCCCAGGCTGACCGTGGCCTGCGACCAGCGCCATGTGCGAGCCGTCGGCCGGGTCCTGGATGACGAAGGCGCGGGCGTGCTGGCGAATGTGGACGCCGAGCCCCAGCTTGCTCGTGGACCCGTAGCCCAGAAAGCCCACCCCGGCGAGCCTGCCGGTGATGTCACGCACCACGCGTCCGCTCAGGAAGCGGCCGTCCCCCTCGCCGCCGGGAGCCGCCGCAGCACCGAGGGCACCCAGCCCGACCTGCCTGCGCGACGGGCCGCTGAAGCCCTCGCTGTCGGCCTCGGCCCGCGCCCGACGCCGGGGGCTCGACGCGGTCTCGACGGCGCTGCGCTGGGAGCGAGCGGAACGACGGGCGGAGGGCGCGCCGGATGTCGCCTCGTGAGTGGACCGTGCGGCGTCATGATCGGGGGATGGCGGAAGCCCCGCCCCTGCAGGTGCAGGGACGGGGCTTCCGCCTGGGACGCTCAGCGTCCGGGTCCGATCTCGCGGCGGCATCTCAGCTCAGCGCCGAAGTGCCGCCGATCGATCAGTTGGCGCCGAAGTCGTAGTCCTCCAGCGGGATCGCCTGGAACTCGCCCAGCGACGAGTCGTCGGCGTAGGAGAAGTCCGCGTACGCGCCGCTGTCCGTGAACAGGGCGGCCTTGGCCTCCTCGGTGGGCTCCACGCTCACATCGTTGTAGCGAGCCAGGCCGGTGCCGGCCGGGATCAGCTTGCCGATGATCACGTTCTCCTTCAGGCCCACCAGCGGATCCGACTTGGCCTCCATGGCGGCCTGCGTGAGCACGCGGGTCGTCTCCTGGAAGGAGGCGGCCGACAGCCACGAGTCCGTGGCCAGCGAGGCCTTGGTGATGCCCATCAGCTCCGGACGGCCGGCGGCCGGACGCTGCTGGGAGGTCACCGCCTTGCGGTTGGCCTCGCGGTAGCGGACGTCGTCCACGAGCTCGCCCGGCAGCAGGTCGGTGTCGCCGGACTCGATGACCGTGTTGCGACGCAGCATCTGCCGGACGATGACCTCCACGTGCTTGTCGTGGATGCCCACGCCCTGGGAGCGGTACACGCCCTGGACCTCGTCCACCAGGTGCTTCTGGGCCGCACGGCGACCGCGGATGCGCAGGACCTCCTTGGGGTCCACCGCACCGGCCACGAGCTGCTGGCCGACCTCGACGGACTCGCCGTCGGCCACGAGCAGCTTGGCGCGGCGCAGCACTGGGTACGCGAAGTCCTCGTCCCCGTTGTCCGGGGTGATGACGACGCGCACGCCCTTCTCGGTGTCCTCGATCGTGGCGCGACCGGCGACCTCCGAGATCGGCGCGACGCCCTTGGGCGTGCGGGCCTCGAAGAGCTCCTGGATTCGCGGCAGACCCTGCGTGATGTCGCCGTCCGAGGAGGCGACGCCGCCCGTGTGGAACGTGCGCATGGTCAGCTGCGTGCCGGGCTCGCCGATCGACTGCGCGGCGATGATGCCCACGGCCTCGCCGATGTCGACCAGCTTGTTGGTCGCCAGCGAGCGGCCGTAGCAGGCCGCGCACACGCCGACGGCGGAGTCGCAGGTCAGCACCGAGCGCACGCGGACCCCGTCCACGCCGGCGTCGAAGATCGCCTTGATGAGACCGTCCGAGAGGTCCTGGCCCGCCTGGGCCACGATCTCGCCGTTCGCATCGGCCACGTCCACGGCCAGCACACGGCCGTGGATGGTGTTCTCCACCTCGGCGTCCAGCACGCGCTGACCCGTCTCCGAGGTCTCGGAGACCGGCAGCGTCAGGCCGCGATCCGTGCCGCAGTCGCCCTCGCGGACGATGACGTCCTGGGAGACGTCGACGAGACGACGGGTCAGGTAGCCCGAGTTCGCCGTGCGCAGCGCGGTGTCGGCCAGGCCCTTGCGGGCGCCGTGGGTCGCGATGAAGTACTCCAGCACCGTCAGGCCCTCGCGGTACGAGGACTTGATCGGACGGGGCATGATCTCGCCCTTGGGGTTGGCCACCAGGCCGCGGATGCCCGCGATCTGACGGACCTGCATCCAGTTGCCTCGTGCACCCGAGGAGACCATCCGGTTGATGTTGTTCAGCCGGCCGAGGTTCTCGCGCATGGCCGCAGCAACCTCGTCGGTCGCCTTGGTCCAGATGTCGATCTGCTCGGTGCGGCGCTCGTCGTCGTCGATCAGACCGGTCTCGTACTGGGTCTGGATCTTGGCGGCCTGGGCCTCGTAGCCCTCCATGATCTGGGGCTTGGACGGAGGCGTCGCGATATCCGAGATCGCCACCGTGATGCCCGACCAGGCGGCCCAGTAGAAGCCGGCGTCCTTGAAGTTGTCGAGGGTCTGCGCCACGACGCCCATCGAGTTCTCCTCGGCGAGGTCGTTGACCAGGCGCGAGAGGCTCTTCTTGTCCGCGACTCCCTCGAACCAGGGGTGCCCGGCGGGCAGCTGCTGGTTGAAGATGACGCGGCCCAGGGTGGTCTCGACCGTGGCGGTGTCGCCCTCGGTCCAGCCCTCCGGAGCCTCCCAGCCCTCACCGGGGACGAAGTCCTCGATGCGGACCTTGATCGGCGCGTTGAGGTGCAGCTTGCGGGCGTCGAAGGCCATGACGGCCTCGGCCACCGACGAGTAGCTCTCCCCGGCCCCGACCTCGTCCTCGCGGACGGTGGTCAGGTGGTACAGGCCGATGATCATGTCCTGCGAGGGCAGGGCGATCGGCTTGCCGTCCGACGGCTTGAGGATGTTGTTCGACGACAGCATCAGCACGCGCGCCTCGGCCTGGGCCTCCGGCGACAGCGGCAGGTGCACGGCCATCTGGTCGCCGTCGAAGTCCGCGTTGAACGCCGAGCACACGAGCGGGTGCAGCTGGATGGCCTTGCCCTCGACGAGCTGCGGCTCGAAGGCCTGGATGCCCAGGCGGTGCAGGGTGGGGGCGCGGTTGAGCAGCACCGGGTGCTCGGTGATGACCTCTTCCAGGACGTCCCACACCTGCGGGCGGAAGCGCTCGACCATCCGCTTGGCCGACTTGATGTTCTGCGCGTGGTTCAGATCGACCAGGCGCTTCATCACGAACGGCTTGAACAGCTCGAGCGCCATCTGCTTGGGCAGACCGCACTGGTGCATGCGCAGCTGCGGGCCGACCACGATGACCGAGCGGCCCGAGTAGTCCACGCGCTTGCCGAGCAGGTTCTGGCGGAAGCGGCCCTGCTTGCCCTTGAGCATGTCCGACAGCGACTTGAGCGCGCGGTTGCCCGGGCCCGTGACGGGACGGCCGCGACGGCCGTTGTCGAACAGGGAGTCCACAGCCTCCTGGAGCATGCGCTTCTCGTTGTTCACGATGATCTCGGGGGCGCCGAGATCCAGCAGGCGCTTCAGGCGGTTATTGCGGTTGATCACGCGGCGGTACAGATCGTTGAGATCCGAGGTCGCGAAGCGGCCGCCGTCGAGCTGGACCATGGGACGCAGCTCCGGCGGGATGACCGGGACGGCGTCCAGGACCATGCCCAGCGGCGAGTTGTCCGTGGACAGGAACGCGTTGACGACCTTGAGGCGCTTCAGGGCGCGCGACTTGCGCTGGCCCTTGCCCGTGGCGATGGTCTCGCGCAGGGCCTCGGCCTCAGCAGCCAGGTCGAAGGTCTCGAGGCGCTTCTTGATCGCCTCGGCGCCCATGGAGCCCTCGAAGTACATGCCGAAGCGGTCCTGCAGCTGGCGGTACAGCGCCTCGTCGCCCTCGAGGTCGTTGACCTTGAGGTTCTTGAAGCGCTCCCACACGCGGTCGATCGAGTCGATCTCGCGGTCGGCGCGCTTGCGCACGTTGGCCATCTGGCGGTCGGCGGCATCGCGCAGCTTGCGCTTCTCGGCGGCCTTGCCGCCCTCCTTCTCCACCTCGGCCAGATCGGTCTCGAGGTCCCCGGCGATGGCGACGACGTCGGCATCGCGCTGGTCCTCGAGGGCCTTCTTCTCGCGGTCGATCGAGGCCTGGAGGTTCGGGAGGTCCTCGTGGCGGGCCTCCTCATCGACCTTCGTGACCATGTAGGCCGCGAAGTAGATGACCTTCTCCAGGTCCTTGGGCGCCAGGTCCAGCAGGTAGCCCAGACGAGAGGGCACGCCCTTGAAGTACCAGATGTGGGTCACCGGAGCGGCGAGCTCCAGGTGCCCCATGCGCTCGCGGCGCACCTTGGCACGGGTCACCTCGACGCCGCAGCGCTCGCAGATGATGCCCTTGTAGCGCACGCGCTTGTACTTGCCGCAGGCGCACTCCCAATCGCGGGTGGGGCCGAAGATCCTCTCGCAGAAGAGCCCGTCCTTCTCCGGCTTGAGCGTGCGGTAGTTGATGGTCTCGGGCTTCTTGACCTCGCCGTAGGACCAGGAGCGGATCTGGTCGGCCGTGGCGAGGCCGATGCGCATGAGGTTGAGCGAAGAATCGTTGGACATGAGGATCCTTGATCCCTTTCTAAGCAGTCTTCAAAAAGAGTGGGCGGTCGACGTGAAGAGGTGATCAGACCTCTTCGACCGAGCTCGGCTCGGAGTGGGACAGGTCGATGCCCAGCTCTTCAGCGGCGCGGAAGACCTCGTCATCCGCATCGCGCATCTCGACGGTCTGGCCGTCGGCCGAGAGGACCTCGACGTTCAGGCACAGGGACTTCATCTCCTTGATGAGGACCTTGAACGACTCGGGAACACCCGGCTCCGGGATGTTCTCGCCCTTGACGATCGCCTCGTAGACCTTCACGCGGCCGTGCACGTCATCCGACTTGACGGTCAGGATCTCCTGCAGCGTGTAGGCGGCGCCGTAGGCCTCCAGTGCCCAGACCTCCATCTCGCCGAAGCGCTGGCCGCCGAACTGGGCCTTACCGCCCAGGGGCTGCTGCGTGATCATCGAGTACGGGCCGGTCGAGCGGGCGTGGATCTTGTCGTCCACCAGGTGGTGCAGCTTCAGGATGTACTGGTAGCCGACCGAGATCGGGTCCGGGAACGGCTCGCCGGAGCGGCCGTCGAACAGCTGCGCCTTGCCCGTGTGGTTGATCAGGCGATCGCCGTCGCGGGTGACGTTGGAGTGATCCAGCAGGTCGAAGATCTCGTCCTCGCGGGCACCGTCGAACACCGGGGTCGCCACGTTGGTGGGGCCGGTCTCCTTGGGGAAGTCCGTGAGGTGATCCAGCCACTGCGGGTCGCCCTCGACCTTCCAGCCCTGCTTGGCCAGCCAGCCGGTGTGGACCTCGAGCACCTGGCCGAGGTTCATGCGCCCGGGCACGCCCAGCGGGTTCAGGATGACGTCGACGGGGGTGCCGTCCGCCAGGAAGGGCATGTCCTCCAGGGGCAGGATCTTGGAGATGACGCCCTTGTTGCCGTGGCGCCCGGCGAGCTTGTCGCCGTCCGTGATCTTGCGCTTCTGCGCGACGTAGACGCGCACGACCTGGTTGACGCCGGCCGGGAGATCGTCCGAATCCTCGTCGCGGTCGAAGACGCGCACGCCGATGACCGTTCCCGACTCGCCGTGGGGCACCTTCAGGGAGGTGTCGCGGACCTCGCGGGACTTCTCGCCGAAGATCGCGCGCAGCAGGCGCTCCTCCGGGGTCAGCTCGGTCTCGCCCTTGGGCGTGACCTTGCCGACCAGGATGTCGCCGGCCTGGACCTCGGCGCCGATGTGGATGACGCCCCGCTCGTCCAGAGCCGAGAGCACCTCCTCCGACACGTTGGGGATGTCGCGCGTGATCTCCTCGGCACCGAGCTTGGTGTCGCGGGCATCGATCTCGTGCTCCTCGATGTGGATCGAGGTCAGGACGTCGTCCGAGACCATGCGCTGGGACAGGATGATGGCGTCCTCGTAGTTGAGGCCCTCCCAGGACATGTAGGCCACGAGCAGGTTCTTGCCCAGGGCCAGCTCGCCGTGATCGGTCGACGGGCCGTCGGCCAGCACGGTGCGCGGTTCGACGCGATCTCCCTCGGAGACCACGACGCGCTGGTTGTACGTGTTGCCCGGGTTGGAGCGCACGAACTTGCCGATCGTGTACTCCTTCTCGGTGCCGTCGTCGTTGGCCACGATCACGTGATCGGCGGCCACCTCGGTGACCACGCCGGCCTTGACGGCCAGCACGGAGTCGCCGGCATCCATGGCGGCGTAGCGCTCCATGCCGGTGCCCACGAGCGGGGCCTCCGACACGAGCAGCGGCACGGCCTGGCGCTGCATGTTGGCGCCCATGAGCGCGCGGTTGGCGTCGTCGTGCTCGAGGTACGGGATCAGGGCGGTCGCCACCGACACCATCTGGCGCGGGGAGACGTCCATGAACTCGACGTCCGCGGGCTCGACCAGCACGGCCTCGCCGGAGCCGTCGGCGGCACGGGCCAGCACGGCGTCCTCGGCGAAGCGCATGTCGTCCGTCAGCGGGGCGTTGGCCTGGGCGATCGTGGCGCCGCGCTCGTCATCGGCCGTCAGGTAGACGACCTCGTCGGTGACGACGCCGTCGCGGACCTTGCGGTACGGGGTCTCGATGAAGCCGAACGGGTTGATGCGGGCGTAGGTGGCCAGCGAGCCGATCAGGCCGATGTTCGAGCCCTCAGGGGTCTCGATCGGGCACATGCGGCCGTAGTGCGACGGGTGGACGTCGCGGACTTCCATGCCGGCGCGGTCGCGGGACAGGCCGCCGGGGCCCAGGGCGGACAGCCGACGCTTGTGGGTCAGGCCCGCGAGCGGGTTGTTCTGATCCATGAACTGCGAGAGCTGGGAGGTGCCGAAGAACTCCTTGATCGCCGCCACCACGGGGCGGATGTTGATCAGGGTCTGCGGGGTGATCGCCTCGACGTCCTGGGTGGTCATGCGCTCGCGCACGACGCGCTCCATGCGGGACAGACCGGTGCGGATCTGGTTCTCGATCAGCTCGCCCACCGCGCGGATGCGGCGGTTGCCGAAGTGGTCGATGTCATCGACGTCGATGCGGATCTCGCGGGTCTCGCCGTCGCGCACGCCCTCGATGGAGTCTCCCCCGGCGTGCAGCGTGACGAGGTAGCGGATCATGGCGACGATGTCCTCGACCGAGAGCACGGAGGCATCCGGATCGGTGAAGGGCTTGTCGATCCCGAGCTTCCGGTTGATCTTGTACCGGCCGACCTTGGCGAGGTCGTAGCGCTTGGGGTTGAAGTACATGTTGTCCAGCAGCTGCTGGGCGGCCTCGACCGTGGGCGGCTCGCCCGGACGCAGCTTGCGGTAGATGTCCAGCAGCGCGTCGTCGCGGGTCTCGGTCGCGTCCTTCTCGAGGGTGGCGCGGATCGAGTCGAACTCGCCGAACTCCTCGAGGATCTTGGACTCGGACCAGCCCAGGGCCTTGAGCAGCACCGTGACGGACTGCTTGCGCTTGCGGTCCAGGCGCACGCCGACCTGATCGCGCTTGTCGATCTCGAGCTCGAACCAGGCGCCGCGCGAGGGGATGATGCGCGCCGAGTAGATGTCCTTGTCCGAGGTGCGGTCCTGGCCGCGCTCGAAGTAGGCGCCGGGCGAGCGGACCAGCTGCGAGACGACGACGCGCTCGGTGCCGTTGATCACGAACGTGCCCTTGTCGGTCATGAGCGGGAAGTCGCCCATGAAGACCGTCTGCTGCTTGATCTCGCCGGTGGTGTTGTTCATGAACTCGGCCTTGACGTACAGGGGGGCCGAGTAGGTGGCGTCACGGTCCTTGCACTCATCGACCGTGTACTTGGGGTCGTAGAACTCCGGCTCCGTGAAGGACAGGGACATGGTGCCCTGGAAGTCCTCGATCGGGGAGATCTCCTCGAAGATGTCCGAGAGGCCAGAGGTGGTGGCGACGCCGGTCTCGCCGGCCTCCAGGGCCAGGCGCAGGCGCTCCTGCCACTTCTCGTTGCCGATGAGGCGATCGAAGCTCTCGGTCTGGAGAGCCAGGAGGTTGGGGACCTCCAGGGGCTCGTGGATCTTGGCGAAGGAGACGCGGCGGGGCACGCTGCCTCCTGCCTGGGATGCGGTGACGGACGAATCGGTGCTCGAGGCGACCAAAGTGAGATTCCTTCCACAGATCTGCAGGTGAATCGCGCGGTTCCCGTCCGGAGGACTCGGAGACGGCCGGAACGCGGCGCTGCGGGCGAGGGGACTGCTCGCACGGGGCGCAGGGTGCCGTGCGAGGATCGATCCGACGCGGGTCGCAGAGCCGGCGGCTCGGGTCCGAGGGGCGCCCACCGCTATATGAAGGCACGCAGAACTCAGGGACGACGCAAAGAAACAGGTTACGTCAAGTCCAGAGCCATTGTCTACCCCTTGTCGAACATCCGTCGGCCTCGGTCGACGGCGGCGCAGCGGCGACCCGTGAGACGACGAGCGCCCCGCCCGGCCGGAGCCGTGCGGGGCGCTGATCCGACCGCAAGACGGTCTGAAGCGAGGTGCGGGCTCAGGCCCGCATGGATCACTTGAGGGTGACGGTGGCGCCGGCGCCCTCGAGCTGCTCCTTGGCCTTCTCGGCGTCCTCCTTGGAAGCGCCCTCGAGGACGGGCTTGGGAGCGCCGTCGACGAGCTCCTTGGCCTCCTTCAGGCCGAGGGAGGTCAGGGCGCGCACCTCCTTGATGACGCCGATCTTCTTGTCGCCGGCAGCCTCGAGGATGACGTCGAACTCGGTCTGCTCCTCCTCGGCGGCGGCGGCGTCGCCACCGGCAGCCGGGGCGGCGGCCACGGCGGCCGGAGCCGCAGCGGTGACGTCGAAGGTCTCCTCGAAGGCCTTGACGAACTCGGAGAGCTCGATGAGGGAGAGCTCCTTGAAGGCCTCGATCAGTTCATCGGTGGTCAGCTTGGCCATGATGTGGCTCCTTCTGGTGTCTGTTCCCGTCGGCCGCATGGGGCGCGGCGCGACGGAGGATGGTTCTGGTACGTGGTGAGTCGACGCTCAGGCGTCGGCAGCGGTGTCCGAGCCGGTCTCCTCGACCTTGGCGCGCAGCGCCTCGGCCGTGCGGACCGTCTTGGACAGCGGCGCCTGGAACAGCGCTGCGGCCTGGGACAGCGAAGCCTGTGCGGCTCCGGCGACCTTGGCCAGCAGGACCTCGCGGGACTCGAGGTCCGCGAGCTTCTTGATGCCGGCCTCATCGAGGGCGGCACCGTCCATGTAGCCGCCCTTGACGACGAGCGCGGGGTTCTCCTTGGCGAAGTCGCGCAGGCCCTTTGCGACGGCGACCGCATCGCCGGAGACGAACGCAATCGCGGTGGGGCCCTGGAGCTGTCCCTCGAATGCGTCGATCCCGGCCTCGCGGGCGGCGATGCCGGCCAGCGTGTTCTTCACCACGGCGTACTCGGCGTTCTCGCCGAGCGAGCGGCGCAGCTGCGAGATCTGCGCCACCGAGAGCCCGCGGTATTCGGTCAGCACAGCTGCAGTGGACGACTCGAAGCGTCCCTTCAGCTCGGCCACCGCGGCGTACTTCTCAGAGTTCGCCATGGCACTCCTTCCTGGTGTGCCGGGCGCCTGCCGTTCGTGCCCCAGACGAGAAAAGCGCCCCGGCAGGAGCCGAGGCGCATCAGGACGCTGACCGCCAGAGGCGGATCAGAGGTCTTGCACGTTCAGGACACCTGCGCTGGACGCCCCGAGGGGCTCTTACGGCGATCCGCTCCGTCCGCTTCGAGGTGAAGCAGGCACGACGGATCCGCGACCGGCGGTCTTTGGATGCCACGAGATTACCCGCTCGCGCAGCCAGCGGCAACTCCATCGCGGCAGCCTCGCCTCAGGCCTCCCCGATCGCCCGCTCCCAGACCGCGGAGCGGCCCACCACGACGGAGCCCAGTCGGCGGTTCACCCAGTTCATGCGGGTGTTGCCGCTGTGCGTCCACACGTAGATCGACTCGACGCCCGGGGTCTCCCGCGCGATCTGACGGAGGTTCTCGAGCTTGAGCCGCAGTCCCAGCCGCCGACCGCGATGCTCCCGCAGCACGACGGTCTCGTCCTGCAGCCCGGCCCCGCGATGGGGACGGGGCACGACGACCTCGGTCATCCCCACGAGCTCGCCGGAGGGGATGTGCTCCATGACGGCCATCAGGGACCGATCGCCGCCGGAGCTGCGCAGCGCCTCGGTGCGCCGGACCCGCTCGGCGTCCCACGGCTCCGGGTCCCACACCTCCGGGGCGGCGAAGGCGTCCGACGGGATCCGCGAATGCAGGCGGGCGAGCGACTCGAGCCACTGCTCCGGCGCCTCGTCCTTCCACACGTGGGTCCGGTAGTCCTCCGCGCCCTCGCTGGCCAGCACATCCTGGCCGAGCCTGCGCATCTCCTCCGGATCCAGGGGGACGGACAGCCGGCTCACGTCCGAGACGGTGCGCAGGGTGTACCCCGCGCGCTGGGCGAAGCGTGTCTGACGATTGGACAGCGGCAGCCGCCCCGAGCCGTCCGAGGCGGTGATCCAGTCCTCGGGGCTGACCTGGGCCATGGTCCCGGTGGGGGATCCGATGCGGCCATCGCCCTGCAGGTCCTCGGGCCCGGGGTGCTCCGACTGGAGCGTGACGCGGCGCCGAGCCTCCGCACCGGAGAGCTGCTCCGCGGCCGCCAGCAGCTCCAGGCCCACTCCCCTGTCCTCGCACTCCGGATCGACCGTCACGAGCACCACGGCGGAGCGGGTGTGCACGACGAGCGGCAGCCGGATCTCGGCGCGCCCCACGAGCCGGTCCTCCAGGAAGGCGCCCAGCAGGACAACGCGCTCCCACGGATCATGGAGGTCGTGGAAGATGTCCTCGGCCTCGTTCGACAGCTGCCCGGTGCCCCAGATCGCCTCTCGCGAGCGGCGCACCAGATCGGCCACCTCGCCCAGGGTGCGCTCGGCGGCCTCGTCGAAGACCTCCGGCGTGCGGATCTGGCGGATCTGGACGGCTTCGCTCGGGAGCACATCGGGCCTTTCGACGGTGAGCGCGCCCGGCTGCGCACGTGCGGCAGGGGCCGCACGGAGGGCTTCGCTCGTCAACGGAAGAGGGGCCCAGTCGCTGTCGACTGGACCCCTCAGGATCATGCATCCCTCACGCGGCGGTCAATCGCCGGGGAAAGGAGCTGTCATCTGCCGCTGGCAGATCGGGCGAGGCTCAGGCCTCCGACTCGACGGAGGTGGAGTTCGGATCCACCGGGATGCCGGGGCCCCAGGTGGAGGCGACCGTCATCTTGGAGACGTAGCGACCCTTGGACGAGGCCGGCTTGAGGCGCAGGACCTCCTCCAGAGCGGCGGCGAAGTTCTCCGCCAGAGCCTTCTGCTCGAACGAGGTCTTGCCCACGATGAAGTGCAGGTTCGAGTGCTTGTCGACGCGGAAGTCGATCTTGCCGCCCTTGATGTCGCCGACGGCCTTGGCGACATCCATGGTGACGGTGCCGGTCTTGGGGTTCGGCATCAGGTTGCGGGGGCCCAGGACCTTGCCCAGGCGGCCGACCTTGCCCATCATGTCCGGCGTGGCCACGGCGGCGTCGAAGTCGACCCAGCCGCCCTGGACCTTGGCGATCAGGTCGTCGGCGCCCACGAAGTCGGCGCCTGCGGCCTCAGCGGCCGCGGCCTTGTCGCCCTGGGCGAAGACGGCCACGCGAGCGGTCTTGCCCGTGCCGTTCGGCAGGTTGACGGTGCCGCGCACCATCTGGTCGGCCTTGCGGGGATCCACGCCGAGCCGCATGGCGACCTCGACGGTGGAATCGGCCTTGGAGCCGTCGAGCTCCTTGACGAGTGCGATCGCCTCGGCCGGGGTGTAGAGACGGTCGCCGTCGATCTTCTCGGCGGCGGCCCGGTACGCCTTGCTGCGCTTTGCCATCTGCTTGTTCTCCTTGTGCAGTCGTGGTCATGCGGACCGCGCTCGGCCCTGCCACGGGATTACGTGTGCTGTGTCGTGCTGCGGCTGGAAGCCGGATCAGACGACGTCGATGCCCATCGAGCGTGCGGTGCCCGCGATCGCCTTGGCGCCGGCCTCGACGTCGTTGGCGTTCATGTCCGCGGCCTTGGTCTGGGCGATCTCGCGCGCCTGGTCCCAGGTGATCGAGCCGACCTTGTCCGTGTGCGGGACGCCGGAGCCCTTCTGGATGCCGGCTGCCTTCTTGATCAGCTGCGCGGCAGGCGGGGTCTTGGTGACGAAGGTGAACGAGCGATCCTCGTAGACCGTGATCTCGACCGGGATGATGTTGCCGCGCTGGGATTCCGTGGCCGCGTTGTAGGCCTTGCAGAACTCCATGATGTTGACGCCCTGCGCACCGAGCGCGGGGCCGACGGGCGGTGCCGGGTTGGCGGCGCCGGCCTGGATCTGCAGCTTGATCAGACCCGAGACCTTCTTCTTCTTGGGAGCCATGGTGTGGTCCTCCTGACGTGATGTACCGCCGCACAGGAGCGTACGACGGCGGTGTGGCCGCCGTGGCGCGGCGACCGGACGGCGCCCGCCGCGCGAAAGCGCGTCCCGCGGCGGTGCCGAAGCATGTGGGGCAGGCCCTGGGCCTGCAGTCGGCATCCGAGTCGGGCCCCCGGAGGAGCAGCCGGCGTCGGGACGACGATCGACCAGTCTGCCAGATCCGCGCGCGAGCGGGCCCCGGCGGACCGGTCGGGGATCAGATCTTGGAGACCTGGTCGAACGAGATGGTGACCGGCGTCTCGCGCTCGAAGATCGACACGAGGACGACCAGCTGCTGGGACTCCACCTTGATCTCGGAGATGGTCGCCGGGAGGGTCGCGAACGCGCCCTCCTTGACGATCACGGACTCGCCGACCTCGAAGTCGACGGTCACGGCCGGGGCGGAGGCGGTCGCACCCGCGGAGGCGCCCGAGGACGGGGACTGGCCCTCGGCGGCGGCCGGGGTCTCGAACACCGGGTTGAGCATGTCGACGACCTCGTCGATGCGCAGCGGGTTCGGGTTGTAGGCGTCCTGGCCCACGAATCCGGTGACGCCCGGCGTGTGGCGGACGGCGCCCCAGGAGGCGTCGGTGAGGTTCATGCGCACCAGGACGTAGCCGGGGATCCGGACGCGGCGCACGGTCTTGCGCTGCGCGTTCTTGATCTCCACGACTTCCTCCATGGGGACCTCGATCTGGAAGATGTCCTCCTCCATGTTCAAGGACTGGATGCGGGTCTCCAGGTTGGTCTTCACGCGGTTCTCGTAGCCGGCGTAGGTGTGGATGACGAACCAGTCGCCCTCCTGCCGACGCAGCTTGGCCGCGAACTCCTTGCGGGGATCCTCGGCGGGCGCCTCCTCCACAGGGGCCTGGGCGGGCTCCTCCGACTCGGCGCCCTCGGCGATCGCCAGGTCGGCGTCCTGCACGGACTCCTGCTCGACGGGGGCCTCGACGGCCTCTGCCGAGACGCTCGCCGGCGCAGCCGTCTCAGCCTGCTCGGCGGCGTCCTGCGCGGGAGTCGTGTCCTCCGGCGCCAGGTCGACGTCGTTCTCAGCTTCGTGCTGGGTCACTGGGAGTCCCTGCTTTCCTCTGCTCTGGGGTGGCCGCGAGGCCGTGCTCGCGAAGCGGTCGTGCTCTGCGCCGGTGTCTGCTCCCGGCGGGCGTGCGTCGTTCAGGAGGCGATCGCGCCGTCGCCGAAGACCAGCATGGCCAGCTGGCCGAAGCCGAAGTCCAGCAGCGAGATCAGGCCCATCATGAAGGCCACGAACACGAGGACGACGAGCGTGTACTGCACGAGCTCGCGACGCGTGGGGGTGTGGACCTTGCGCAGCTCGGCGATGACCTGGCGCAGGAACAGGAGGAGTCCGCCGACCATCCCGTTCGACTTCTGCTCCGGCTCACCGCCCGGCTGATCAGCGGCTGTGCTCTGCGACATCGGTTCTCCTCAAGAGGGCCTCGCGCTTGGTCCGCACCATCAGGTGATGGCCTGCGCTGTTCGCATCCGCCCTCCCGCGAGCGCTCGGCGACGCCGTGCTGCTCGCGGGAGGAGGATGCGGGCTGCGCAGGGCAGACAGGACTCGAACCTGCAACCTGCGGTTTTGGAGACCGCTGCGCTACCAATTGCGCCACTGCCCTTCAGGCCTGTGGGGCGGATGCCCCGCACGCCGGTCCTCGAGCCTACCACTGCCGCGGTGCGCCCCGTGCGGGGCGCCCGTGCGAGCGGCGGGCTCGGTTGGACACCAGCGGGCGATTCTAGTCCAGACAGTGCCGCTCGGCAAGGCCCGACGGCGCCTCATCGCCCGGGGATCGCCCCCGGTGCAGAGGCAGCGCCCCAGTAGCATGGGAGGGTGCCGCGGCCGCGACGAGCGGCGGACGGCGCTCCCAGGCTCACCCAGATGGAGGAACCGCAGGTCATGTCCGAACGCATCTCCCGCCGCATCGCGGCGATCGCCCCGTCGGCCACACTGGCAGTCGACGCCCAGGCCAAGGCCCTCAAGGCCGAGGGGCATCCGATCATCGGCTTCGGCGCCGGCGAGCCCGACTTCCCGACCCCCGCGCACATCGTCGAGGCCGCTGCCGAGGCCCTGCAGGACCCGTCGAACTTCCGCTACTCCCCCGGCCCCGGCCTGCCCGATCTGCGCCGCGCGATCGCGGACACGACCGCCGAGCGCAGCGGCTGGCAGGTGGACCCCTCGCAGGTCGTGGTGACCAACGGCGGCAAGCAGGCCGTCTACGAGGCCTTCGCCGCGGTGCTGGACGAGGGCGACGAGGTCCTGCTGCCCGCCCCGTACTGGACCACGTATCCGGAGGCCATCCGCCTGGCCGGCGGCGTGCCCGTCGAGGTCTTCGCCGGTGCCGAGCACGGCTACAAGGTGACCCCCGAGATGCTCGAGGAGAAGCTCACCGATCGCACCAAGGCGATCCTGCACTGCTCGCCGTCGAACCCGACCGGCGCGGTGTTCTCCCCGGAGGAGACCAGGGCGCTGGGCGCCTGGGCCGCCGAGAAGGGGATCTTCGTGATCGCCGATGAGATCTACCAGCAGCTCACCTACGACGGCACCCCGTTCACCTCGATCGCCGGGGCCTGCCCGGAGCTCGGCGAGAACGTCATCGTGCTCAACGGCGTGGCCAAGACCTACGCCATGACCGGCTGGCGCGTGGGCTGGCTGATCGGCCCCGCGGACGTCGTGAAGGCCGTGAGCACGCTGCAGTCGCACCTGACCTCGAACGTCAACAACATCGCCCAGCGCGCGGCGGTCGCCGCGCTGACCGGGCCGCAGGACGATGTCACCGCCATGGGCGAGGCCTTCGACCGCCGTCGGCGGCTGGCCGTGGAGATGCTCTCGGCGATCGACGGCGTCACCGTCCCCGAGCCCCAGGGCGCGTTCTACGTCTATCCGGACGTCAGCGCGCTGCTGGGCCGCGACTTCGAGGGCAGCACCCCGCAGACCTCGGCCGAGCTGGCCGGGCTGATCCTCGAGAAGGCGCAGGTGGCGGTCGTTCCGGGCGAGGCCTTCGGCCCGTCGGGCTACTTCCGGCTCTCCTACGCCCTGGGCGACGACGACCTGCGCGAGGGCCTGACCCGGCTGCAGGACTTCCTGGGCGGTGCCCGATGAGCGCGGGCACGTCCGAGCCCACCGGTGCCCAGCGCGCCGGTGAGGCCGCAGCGCGGGCCGTCGGGGTCTTCGAGCAGATCCCGACCGCGGCCTGGACCACGGTCGGGCTGATCGGCGGCTACGGGATCGCCCGGGCGACCGGGGTGCGCTGGCTCGGCGGCGCGGCGCTGCTCGGCGCAGGGGCGGCTGCGGCCCACACCTGGTGGCACCGCGGCGGGCCCGCTCAGACCAGTGCGCTCAGCGCGGTCTACCTCCTGGGCTTCGGGCTCTCCCATCCGCTGGCCAGGAAGCTCGGTGCCTGGCCCTCCGTGCTCACGGTCACCGCCGTGTCCGCCGCAGCCAGCTGGGCCCTGGTGGACAGCCGCCTTCAGGACTGAGCCCCGCAGACGTCAGGGCCCGCAGGTGGAGCACCTTCCGGTGCTCCACCTGCGGGCCCTGACTGCGTCCCAGGCGCTCTGCCGGGCGGATCAGTCGTCGACGGCGTCGCGGCCGCGGCGCACGATCTGCGGATCGGGCGGGTAGACGACCGACTCGTCCTTGTCCTCGTAGTCGAACTGGTTCAGGAAGTAGCGCATGGCGTTGAGGCGCGCTCGCTTCTTGTCATTCGACTTGATCGTGATCCAGGGAGCGTGATCCGTGTCCGTGCGGCGGAACGTCTCCTCCTTGGCCAGCGTGTAGTCGTCCCAGCGATCGAGCGAGGCGAGATCGTTCGGCGAGAGCTTCCAGCGCCGGACGGGATCGATCTGGCGGATCGCGAACCGGGTGCGCTGCTCGTGCTGGGTGACCGAGAACCAGAACTTGGTCAGGTGGATCCCGGCGTCCACGAGCATCTTCTCGAAGACCGGGGCCTGCTTCATGAAGACCTCGTACTCCTCATCGGTGCAGTAGCCCATGACCCGCTCGACATTGCCCCGGTTGTACCAGGATCGGTCGAACATCACGATCTCGCCGTTCGTGGGGAAGTGCTCGATGTAGCGCTGGAAGTACCACTGCCCCTTCTCCCGCTCGGTGGGGGTGCTCAGAGCGACGGTGCGCGCGGCACGGGGGTTCAGGTGCTCGGTGAAGCGCTTGATCGTGCCGCCCTTGCCGGCGGCGTCGCGGCCCTCGAACAGGATGATGTGCTTGAGGTCGTTGTCCTGGCCCCAGTACTGGAACTTCAGCAGCTCGATCTGCAGGCGGTACTTCTCGAGCTCGTAGTCCTCGCGCGACATCCGCTCGTCGTACGGGTACCCGCCTTCGCGCCAGGTCTCCACGGCGGATCCGCCCGGATCGATCAGATCGGGGTCGGCGGTATGGCCGTCGGTGACGGTGTAGCCCTGCTCGACGAGCTTGTCGATGAACTCGCGGAGGTTCTCCTGCGGCGCTTCTGCCATTGCGGCTCCCAAGGGCTGGGACCGCGGCCCCGAAGGGCTGCGATCGTTGCGGCGGCCCCGAGGCGCTGCCAGCCGCCGGGGCCTGTGGCTGACTGACCGTCCATTCTAGTCGGGTGCAGGTGAACGGCTCCTGAACTGCCGCGAATTGCCGCGGGCCGACACCCACGCCCAGCCCCGCACCTAGACTGGGAGCAGAATCCATCGGCTGCAGGCGGGTCCGCTTCCGCGACCCCTCGCCTGCGGGCGTGGCCCGTCCCCGAGCAGGAGGAGCGACACCCATGAAGATCGGTCTGCTGACCAGCGGCGGCGACTGCCCCGGGCTCAACGCCGTCATCCGCGCGGCGGTGCTGCACGGCATCAAGAGCTACGACCACGAGTTCGTCGGCTTCCGCGACGGATGGCGCGGCCTGGTCGAGGGAGACATCATCGATCTTCCCCGCACCAAGGTGCGCGGCCTGGCGCGCCAGGGCGGCACGATCCTGGGCACCTCGCGCACCAACCCGTACGACCATCCCCAGGGCGGTCCGGAGAACATCTCGATCATGCTCGAGAGGCACGGGATCGACGCCGTCGTGGCCATCGGCGGCGAGGGCACCCTGGCCGGGGCCCGCCGCCTGGCCCTGGACGGGCTTCCCGTCGTCGGCGTGCCCAAGACGATCGACAACGACCTGATGGGCACCGACTACACGTTCGGCTTCGACACCGCGGTCTCCATCGCGACCGATTCCATGGACCGCCTGCGCACCACCGGCGAGTCGCATCACCGCTGCATGGTCGCCGAGGTCATGGGCCGTCATGTCGGCTGGATCGCCCTGCACTCCGGCATGGCCGCCGGTGCGCACGCGGTGCTGATCCCCGAGCAGCGCACGAGCATGGACGAGGTCTGCCGCTGGGTCACCGAGGTCCACGAGCGCGGACGCTCCCCGCTGGTCGTGGTGGCCGAGGGCTTCATCCCGGAGGGCTTCGACGACGTCACCGCCGTGCACGGCACCGAGGCCGACGGCCGTCCTCGCCTGGGCGGGATCGGCGAGTACATCACCCGCCAGATCGAGGAGCGCACGGGCATCGAGACCCGCAACACGATCCTGGGCCACATCCAGCGCGGCGGAGCCCCCACCGGCTACGACCGCGTGCTGGCCACGCGCTTCGGCATGAGCGTGGTCGATCTGATCCAGCAGAAGAAGTGGGGCTACATGGTGGCCCTGCGCGGCACGGACATGGTCCCGGTGAGCTTCGACGAGGCTCTCACGGGGCTCAAGACGGTGCCCCAGGACCGCTGGGACGAGGCCAAGGTCCTCTTCGGGCGCTGAGAGGCGCACCTGGGCCGCCTCGGCCCAGGAACGCACCGGGGGCCCGCGATCCGTGGATCACGGGCCCCCGGTCCCATCCTCCGAGCATCGTCTCGCCCGTCAAGCACCTCTTCGCCCGTCGAGCGCCGTTTTGCCCCCCCCCAGCCCCGGAGTCCTGCTGGGCCGGATGCCCCTGGGGCCGTGCGTCAGCTCCGAGGCTTCCGCAGGAAGCCGGATTCGCGCTGGACCACCTGACCGGCATCCGGCGGCACCACGACGGTCTGGGCGGCGGCCCACTGCTCGGACTGCGGGGCCTCTGCCTGCTCGCCCTCGGTCTGCTCCGGGGCCTCGAGGACCTCGCGCACCCGCAGCTCGGCCTGGGTGTCCACCGAGCGCTTGACGACCGCCAGCGCGATGGGCCCGGCCTCGTGGTGCAGCTGAACGGAGGTCACCCGGCCGACCGTGCGCTGCCCGGCGATCACCTCGGCTCCGGCGGAGGGCAGGGTGTGCTCAGAGCCATCGAGGTCCAGGAAGACCAGGCGCCGCGGAGGATGGCCCAGGTTGTGGACCCGCGCGACCGTCTCCTGGCCCTTGTAGCAGCCCTTGGCCAGATGGACCGCCGTGCGCAGCCAGTCGAGCTCGTGCGGCACGGTGCGGTCATCGGTGTCCGGGCCCAGGCGGGGCCGCCACGCCTCGATGCGCAGGGCCTCCCCCGCCCACGAGCCGGCCAGGCTCAGCCCGTCGGCCTGGGGGCCGGTCACGGCCTGCACGAGGCGCTCGCGCGGCACGAGGATCTCGTGCCAGCGCCGCTGCTCGCCCGGATGATCCTGCTGCTCGCCGTAGGCCCATCCGCCCTCGGCGACCCCTGGCCACGGATCCGTCCAGACCAGCGCGCTGCGCCCCTCGGCCGGCTCGGCCGCCAGCAGGCGCAGGTGCTCCGGCACCTCCGCGGCGCCGAGCACGGCCACCTCCTGAGTGCGGTCCTCGATCTCGACCCGCAGCGCGAAGCGCATGGACTCGAGCCACTGGCGCAGCGGCTCGGTCTCCTGCGGCTCCGTGATCAGCCAGGCGGTGCGCCCGTCCTCGATCACATGGGGTGCGAACTCCACGCGTCCCTGCACGGACAGGAACAGCGTCTCCGAGGACTGCCCCGGCCCCAGCCCGGTGAGGATCTGGGAGCTCAGGGTGCTCAGCCAGGACAGCCGATCGGGTCCGCTGACGCAGACGACACCTTTGTGCGACAGGTCCACGATCGCGCTGCCGCGGGCCAGCGCCCGCTGCTCCCTGACCGGGTCGCCGTAGTGGGCGGCCGTCCCGGCATCCTGGCCGGTGGCCTCGACGGCTCCGTCGACGACGTCCAGAAGCGCGGATCGCCGCACCTGGGCCTGGGGCTCGGATGCGGCGAGGGAGGCGGGGTCATGCGAAGTGTCAGTCATATCCTCTTCAGCTCAGCCGAGGCGTGCGTGCTCAGCGATCGGCCTTCGGCCGCCATGTCCCAGGCCCAGAAGAGGTCTCCGTTGACCAGGCCGAACATGCGGGTCGAGGCGGTGTGCTCCTTGGCTCCGTCGGCGCGGACGACGGCGTCCGTGCCCATCTGGATGCGGGGACCGTCGATCTCTCCGACGTAGAGCTCGCTCACGCCGCCGGGGCGGCTGAACGTGGCCACGAGGGGGAATCCGCCTCCGGGCAGGCGCAGGGCCTCGACCTGATCGGCGGTGGTGATCTCCGGCTCCGGTGCCCCGGGCATCAGGCCGGGTCCGGAGTCGCCGCTGCGCTGCGGGCGCGCCAGCTGCCAGAAGCCGTGCTCGACCGTGATCAGGCGCTCCGGCTTGCCGTCCTGGTCCACCAGGTGGGACTCGGCGCGGTACTCCAGGAAGGGCAGACCGCTGTGCGCGAACTGGACGTGCTGGCGGAAGGGGCGCTGCTCGGACTCGCCGTAGCCGACGAAGCCGTCGCCCTGCCACTCGCCCAGCAGCCAGGCGAAGGGGACGAGCTCAGCAGGGAGATCGGTGGGGATCTCGACAGGCACGGCTTACATCTGCCCCTTGTAGAGGTTCTTGACGACGACCACGCTGATGAGGCCGATCGTCACGACCGCGAGGGCGAGCAGGACCAGGAAGAAGATCTCGATAGCAAGGAGCATGGGCTCAAAATACCATGAGCGCCACGATGCGGGCCGCGAAGAGGGCGGTCGGGCCCAGCAGAGCGACCGGCAGGACGCTCAGCGCCAGCAGGCCGCGCTTGGGTCCGCGCTCGGGCGCCGAGAGCAGCAGGCGCAGGCCCACCACGCCGATGATCAGTCCCGTGAGCACCCCGGGGACCACGACCATGGCGACGGGGGTGTCGCCCAGATCGTGCAGGTGCCGCGACAGGGCGATCCAGCCCGAGGACGAGACGGCGGCGAGCACTCCGGCGGTCGAGGAGATCGTGGACTCCAGGCGGTGCTCGGCGCCCTCGCCGCGCACGAGCTCGGCCACGAAGATCGCGATCAGTGCGACCGCCACGATGGCCGGGATCCAAGTCAGGCGATCGCCTGCCGGCAGAGCAGAGACCGCGGCGGCCAGGGCGCCGCTGAGCAGGATGATGATGCTGTGCCGGTACCGGGCGCGGATGCCCACCGCCGAGGCCCATCCCAGGCCGAGCACCAGGCTCATGGCGGCGGCCAGCAGGTAGGGCGCGATGCCTCCCGCCACGGCCGCGGCCAGCGCGAGACCCAGCACGAGGGTCGCGCACACGCCGATCGTGGCCACCTTCATGCCCGGTCGGGGCGCGGTTCTCGCCTCTGTCCTGAGCGCTGTCATGGAAGACCACGATAGTTGCCCGGAGCCGACAGGCCGACCGTGACGCCGCGTGGAGCCGCCGGGACGGCCCACGACACGCCCCGCGTAAGCTGGTCGGGCGCCGGCGCCGCCATCGACCACACTGTCGCGGCGTCCGCCCCGGAAGGCATTGCACGACGATGGAAGTGGAGCCTGGATGACCCGGATCATCATGCTGGCCGATCCCGGCCAGGCGCCGTCTGCGGTGCTCCCCGCCCTGGATCTGCTCCCCCACCCCGTCTCGACCCTGGATCGCGGCGCCGTCGGCGGGTCCGTGCCGGAGCTGCAGCAGGCGGACCTGCTGCTGATCGACGGCCGCTCGGGACTGGTCGCGGCGCGCAACCTGGCCCAGCTGCTGCGCGGGATCGCCCCGGACAAGGCCGTGATCATGGTGCTGACCGAGGGCGGGCTGGCCGCCGTGGCCGCCACCTGGCTCGTGGACGACATCGTCCTGGCAGGCGCCGGACCCGCCGAGCTCGATGCCCGCATCCGCCTGGCCTCGGCGCGCAGCCAGGCCGACGAATCGGCGGGCGGCGAGCTGATCACGGCCGGCTCGATCATGATCGACGAGGCCTCCTACTCTGCTCACGTGGCCGGCGAGAGCCTGAATCTCACGTTCAAGGAGTTCGAGCTGCTGAAGTTCCTCGCCCACAACGAGGGCCGGGTCTTCACCCGCAGCCAGCTGCTCTCCGAGGTGTGGGGCTACGACTACTTCGGCGGCACGCGCACCGTCGACGTCCATATCCGGCGCCTGCGGGCGAAGCTGGGGCCGGATCACGAGAAGATGGTCACGACCGTGCGCAACGTCGGGTACAGCCTGACCGCCCGACGCGCTCCCGAGGGACGCTGAGACCACCGCCCGACGAGCACCGCACGAGACCCGAGGCAACCCAGGAGGTTCCGATGGACCGCAGCACGCACCCCATCCAGCGTCTGAACCCCGAGCAGGCCGATCTGGAGACCGTCCTGGCCCTGGCCCGGGCCGCCGAGGACGACGACGGCGACCCTCCGCTGTCCGATCAGACCCTGGTCGACCTCCGCACGGAGCCCGAGCGCGCGGACCTGGCGGAGGCCACGGCGGACGGCAGGGCGCTGGCGGCCGCCGTGCTCGTGCGCTCCCGCGCCCAGGGCGCACCGGCGCTGCTCGAGGGCGTCGTGGACTCCCAGGAGCGTGGCCGGGGGCTGGGGCGCCGCCTCATCGAGACGATCCTCGAGGGCCATCACGGCCCGGTTGACGCCTGGTCCCACGGCGACCACCCCGCCGCCCGGCATCTGGCGCAGACGCTGGGCTTCGAGCAGGTGCGCGAGCTGCACCGGCTGCTGCGCACCGATGCGAGCCCGGAGCGGCTTCCGGAGGTCAAGCTGCCAGACGGCGTGGTCATCCGCTCGTTCGAGCCCGGCCGGGACGAGCAGGAGCTGCTGCGGGTCAACGCCGCGGCCTTCGCCCATCACCCCGAGCAGGGCCAGATGAGCCTCGAGGACCTGCGCCAGCGACAGGCGGAGTCCTGGTTCGACCCCGCAGGGCTGCTGCTGGCCGTCGAGCAGGACGATCCTGATCGCGTGCTCGGCTTCCACTGGACCAAGCGGCACCCGGGCTCCGGCCAGGAGCCGGCCCGCGGCGAGGTCTACGTGGTGGGCATCGCCCCCGATCAGCAGGGGCGTCGCCTGGGCCGGGCGCTGACCGTCGCGGGGATGCGGCATCTGGCCGAGCAGGGGCTCGACGAGATCCTGCTCTACGTCGATGCCGAGAACACGGCCGCCTTCCGGCTCTACGAGTCCCTGGGCTTCGAGCGCTGGCACGTGGATGTGATGTTCTCGCGGCGCTGAGAGCGCCGGCCCTGATCAGCGGTGCGCGCCGCGATCGGGTCCTGAGTCGCGGCCGCGGGCCGGTTAGCATGACTGCGCGCCGCCGTCGGAGCCAGAGCGTCAGGGCCTCCGACCGGAGGCCCTGACGGACGCGCCGCACGGCGATCGCATCCCACCACGAGAGGACCCGAAAGCCGATATGGCCAAGAACCCGGACCGGCTGGCGTACCGCATGACGGAGCCGTCGCCCGATACCGATCCCTCGGTGCGCGCCGCCGGCTGCCTGTGCTGGCGCTCCGACGGCAGATCAGGCCTGGAGCTGCTGATCATCCACCGGCCCCGCTACGACGACTGGTCCTGGCCCAAGGGCAAGCAGGAGGACCAGGAGACGCTGCCCGAGACGGCGCACCGCGAGGTGCTCGAGGAGGTCGGGCTCGACGTCAGGCTGGGCGTCCCGCTGCCCGCGATCCGCTACAGGGCCAAGAGCGCGGAGAAGCACGTCCACTACTGGAGCGCCGAGATCGGCCCCCAGGATCGCCCGGAGGCCGACGGCCACGAGGTCGACCGGCTGGAGTGGGTCTCCCCCGAGCGAGCCCGCGAGCTGCTGAGCAACCGGAGCGACCTGGAGCCGCTGGAGCGGCTCGTCGAGCTGCACGCCGCCGGCGATCTCTCGGTGCGGCCCGTGATCATCGTGCGCCACGCGAAGGCCAAGCCGCGCTCGTCGTGGTCGCGCCCGGAGGGCGACCGTCCCCTGGCCGCCACGGGCAAGCGCCAGGCCATGGCGGTCACGCGCCTGCTCGAGGTCTGGTCCCCGAAGCGCGTGGTCAGCTCGCCGTGGCTGCGCTGCCTGTCCACCGTGACCCCGTACGCGCGCGCGGCCGGGCTCAAGCTCAAGGAGAAGCCGCAGCTCACCGAGGCCGCTCACAAGCGGCGTCCGGCGAAGGCAGGGGCCGTAGTGGAGTCCCTGTTCGACAAGGAGCCCTCGGCGGCGCTGTGCACCCACCGGCCCGTGCTGCCCACCGTCCTGCGCGTGCTGCGCGGCCGGCTCGATCCGCAGCTGCGCTCGATCCTGCCGGAGGAGGATCCCTACCTGGCCCCCGGCGAGATGATCGTGCTGCAGGTCTCGCGCAAGCACCGCCGCCGCGTGGTGACGGTCGAGATCGTCAAGCCGTTCGACGACTGACCCGAAGGCCGCACCCTCTTCCGTCCGGGGCGGCCGGCCCCGCCGCCTCGCCGCCTGAGCGCCGCGCGGAAGAACCGCTCCCTCGGCAGCGCTGACGACACCGCATCCGACACGCACGAGACCCCGCACTTGGAGGCGACCCCACGTGAGCCCGAACCCGTCCACGGCCATCCCGACCCCCTACGAGGACCTCCTGCGCGAGGTCATGGCCGATGGCGTGCCCACCTCCGATCGCACCGACACGGGCACCCGCTCCGTGTTCGGGCGCCAGATCCGCTACGACCTCTCGCAGGGCTTCCCGCTGCTGACGACCAAGCGCGTGCACTTCCGCTCGGTGGCCCTGGAGCTGCTGTGGTTCCTGCGCGGGTCCTCGAACGTGCGCTGGCTGCAGGAGCGCGGCGTGAGCATCTGGGACGAGTGGGCCGACGCAGACGGCGAGCTCGGCCCCGTCTACGGAGTCCAGTGGCGCTCGTGGCCGGCTCCCGACGGCAGCGGCATCGACCAGATCGCCCGGGTGGTGGACTCGATCCGCACGAACCCCTACTCGCGCCGCCACATCGTCAGCGCCTGGAACCCGGCGGAGGTCGATCAGATGGCCCTGCCCCCGTGCCACGCGCTCTTCCAGTTCCACGTGCAGCCGCAGCAGGACGGTCCGGGACGGCTGTCGTGCCAGCTCTACCAGCGCTCGGCGGACATGTTCCTGGGGGTCCCCTTCAACATCGCCTCCTACGCGCTGCTGACCCACATGATCGCCCAGCAGACCGATCTGGTGCCCGGGGACTTCGTGTGGACCGGCGGCGACGTCCACGTCTACGACAACCACGTGGAGCAGGTGCAGCGCCAGCTCGCCCGCGAGCCGTACCCGTATCCGCGGCTGCGCTTCGCGCGCAGGCCGGAGGACCTCTTCAGCTACGACCTCGAGGACTTCGTCCTCGAGGGCTATGAGCACCACCCCGGGATCAAGGCCCCGGTGGCGGTCTGATGCCCGCCCCGCGCCTGTCCGCGATCTGGGCCCAGACCCCCGACGGGGTGATGGGCCGCGACGGCGGCATGCCGTGGCACCTGCCCGAGGACCTGGCTCATTTCAAGGCCACCACCCAGGGCCATCCCGTGCTCATGGGCCGGCGCACCTGGGAGTCCTTCCCCGAGCGCTTCCGCCCCCTGCCGGGCCGGACCAACGTGGTCGTGACCTCCCGCCCCGAGAACCCGGGGCTGCAGGCGGACCCGCGCGAGGACGGCACCGCGGTCATCGCGGTGAGCTCGTGGCGCGAGGCCGTGCGCGCCGGCGCCGAGGCGCCGGGCGGCGAGCACCTGTGGGTCATCGGCGGGGCGCGCCTGCTCGAGGACGCCATGCCCGAGCTCGAGCACGCGGTCGTGACGGTGATCGAGATCGACGAGCCCGGAGACACCCGCGCACCCCGTCTGGAGACCCCGTGGCGGCTGGAGCGCCGCGACGAGGACCGCCTCTCGCGCACAGGGCTGCGCTGGCACGTGGAGCACTGGCGGCGCTGATCCGCCGCGCCGTCGTCGCGGCCGATAGAGTGGTGTGCACCATATCCATGGCCGACCCGGGGCCCCGTCGATGGCGCGGGGACCGGCAGCGGCCGGGCAGGAGGCCCTCGTGAGCACCCAGCAGGACGTCCCGGGCGATGCGCAGCGCCCCGAGCCGGAGATCCACGACGAGCCGGGTCTGCGCCTGGTCGACAACACCACCAGCGGGCGCGTGGAGCTGTGGCTCGACCAGACCTTCATCGGGTTCGAGGGCGTCGAGAAGCACCCGGACGGCACGCTCGAGCTGCAGCACACGATCATCGACGAGCGCCACGGCCGCCAGGGCTACGCCCGCACGCTCGTGACGCTCCTGCTGGAGGCCTGCCAGGCGGCCGGCGTGCTGGTGCGTCCCACCTGCACCTACGTCCAGGACTACCTGGAGCGCTTCCCGCAGTACCGCTCAGCCGTCGCGGACTGAGCCCTCTCGGGTCTCGGAGCCCGGACAAGGAATCGCAAGGGTCCCTTGACGCCGCCTAGACTGGGATGATGACCATCGATCACAGCTCCGCACCCGCCGTCGGCTTCGTCGGATGGCGCGGGATGGTCGGCTCCGTCCTCATGGACCGCATGCGCGCCGAGGGCGACTTCGCCGACATCCAGCCCGTCTTCTTCTCGACCTCCTCCCCCGGGGCCCCCGCCCCGCAGATCGAGGGCCTCGGCGACACCGGGGTCCTCCAGGACGCGAACGACATCGAGGCTCTTCGGCGCCTGCCGATCATCGTGACCGCCCAGGGCGGCGGCTACACCTCCGAGGTCCACCGGAAGCTACGCGAGACCGGATGGGACGGCCTGTGGATCGACGCCGCCTCGACCCTGCGCATGGAGGACAGCTCGATCATCGTGCTGGACCCCGTGAACCGCGACGTCATCGACGCAGCGCTGGCCGGCGGCACCAAGGACTTCGTGGGCGGCAACTGCACCGTGTCCTGCATGCTCATGGGCCTGGGCGGGCTGTTCCGCAGCGGGCTCGTCGAATGGGCCACCTCTATGACGTATCAGGCGGCCTCCGGCGGCGGCGTCCGTCACATGCGCGAGGTCCTGCGCCAGTTCGGCGACCTCTCCTCGGCCGTGTCCGACGAGCTCGCCGATCCGGCCTCGGCCATCCTGGAGATCGATCGCAGGGTCCTGGAGACCCAGCGCTCCGGGCAGCTCGACGTCGAGCAGTTCGGCGTGCCGCTGGCCGGCTCCCTCATCCCCTGGATCGACGCCGATCTGGGCAACGGCCAGTCCCGCGAGGAGTGGAAGGCCGAGAAGGAGACCAACAAGATCCTGGGCCTGTCCGGCGACGACCAGATCGCGATCGACGGGCTGTGCGTGCGCATCGCCGCCATGCGCTCGCACTCGCAGGCGCTGACGATCAAGCTCACCGAGGACGTCCCCGTCGAGGAGATCGAGCGGATCCTCGATGCCGACAACGAGTGGGCCACCGTGGTCGCGAACGAGAAGGAGGCCTCCATGAACGGACTGACCCCCGTCTCGGCCTCAGGGTCCCTGCAGATCCCGGTGGGGCGCCTGCGCAAGATGTCCATGGGCCCGCAGTACCTCTCGGCCTTCACGGTGGGCGACCAGCTGCTGTGGGGCGCGGCCGAGCCGCTGCGCCGCATGATGCGCATCGCCATCGGAGCGCTGTGAGGCGCACGCGGCGCTGAGCACCGCCGGCTCGTCCCGGTGCGGCCCCTCGGGGCCGCGGATGCGCCGCCCTGCGCGCCGACCACGAGCGGCTCGAGCAGCCCCTCGTCAGGCACCCGGGGCTGCATTATGAGGGCCGCCGCGCACGCGGCGGCCCTCTCGCTGCGCCTGGGCCGCCTCCTCAGCTCGACGGGAGCGCTCCGCGGCTCCGGAGAGGCACCAGCGCCACCAGCCCGCCGCACGCGTGCCCTTCCACCAGGTCCACAGGCGGGTCACCTGGTGCAGCGCCCAGTGGTTGAGCCGCTCGGCCCAGGCGAACTCGAGCGACCACACGCCGATGCCGAGGAACACGAACAGCCAGCCCGGCCCCGGGATGAACCACATGATCACCCCGGCCATCAGCAGGACGAATCCCGCCACGGAGATCAGCCCGACCACCAGCGTCCGCCGCAGGCGGGATCCTCGGTGCGACCAGTCCTGGAATGCGCGCATCCGCCGCCGGATCGGGTGGCTGTGGCTCTGACCGCGGCGGATCTCGTCGGCCAGGTCCTCGCCCTGCGGCGGAACCTCGGCGAGAGGCTCCTGCGGGGTCACAGGCGGAAGCCCACCATCACCGGCTCGGGCACCAGCTGCACGCCGAAGGCCTCCTGGACTCCGTCGCGCACGGTGCGGGCCAGGGCCTCCACGTCCGAGGCGCTGGCCGAGCCGCGATTGGTCATGGCCAGGGTGTGCTTGGTCGACACGGCGGCTCGGCCCTGGGCCACATCCGGGCCCTCGAGCCCGAGGCGCTCGTTGCGCGTGCCGGGCAGCCCGAAGCCCTTGCCGAACCCCGAGCGATCGATCAGCCAGGCCGCCGAGAGCTTCACCCGGCCCTCGACCGGCGAGCCGGAGCCGTCGAGCACCGGATAGCGCGGGGCCTCGGCCGGCAGCAGCCGCTCGGCCTCCTGGGCCTCGACGATGGGGTTGGTGAAGAACGAGCCGGTGGAGAAGGTATCGGGGTCCTGCGGGTCCAGGACCATGCCCTTGGAGGCTCGCAGCTCCAGGACGGTGCGACGCACCTGGGCCGGATCCGCGCTGCCGCCGACCTCCATGGCCAGGGCGTCGGCCAGCTGGCCGTACTGGATCGGCGCGGAGTCCGTGCCCTGTGCCAGCCGGAAGCCGACCTCGAGGACCACGTAGCGCGGAGAGCCCGCCTCGGTGGTGCGCTTGAGCAGGGAGTCGCGGTAGGCGAAGTCGAGCTCGGCGGCCTCGAACTCGCGGACCTCCCGCGCGCGCCGGTCCCAGGTGCTGACACGCACGATCGTGCGGGAGACCTCCGCGCCGTAGGCTCCGACGTTCTGCACCGGGGTGGCCCCTGCAGTGCCCGGGATGCCGGACAGGGCCTCGAGGCCCACCAGCCCGCGGGAGACGGTCTGCTCGACGACGTCATCCCAGGCATGCCCCGCCTGCGCGGTCACGATCACGGAGCCGTCGTCCGACGGGTCCGAGACCTCGAGGCCCTGCGAGGCCAGGTGCACCACCACGCCGTCGAAGCCGTCATCGCCGACCAGCAGGTTGGATCCGCCGCCGACGAGCAGCACGGGCCTGCCCTGCTCGTCGGCGGCGCGGACGGCGTCGATGATCTCCTGCTGGCTGCCGGCGCGGATCAGGGACCCGGCGGGGCCGCCGATGCGGGTGGTGGTCAGCGTGGAGAGCTCGGGGGAAGTCATGCCCCCGATCCTATCGACCTCAGGCCGCGGTGCCCGCTCGAGCTCCGGCCGAGGCCGGCGGCCGCAGATTCGAGACCAGCAGCATCGAGACGATCACGAAGATCATCACGAAGCCCAGGGCGCCTCGCACGCCCACGGCCTCGCCGAGCAGCCCCAGCAGCGGCGGACCGCCCAGGAACGCGCCGTAGCCGATGGTCGAGACCACGGAGACATTGGCGGCGGCCCGACGGGGATCGTCGGCGGCGGCGGACATGCCCACGGGGAAGCCGAGGGAGGCGCCGATGCCCCACAGGAACAGCGCGATCATGCCGGCGGCAAGGGAGGGTGAGAACACGAAGACGCCCAGTCCGACCAAGGCGAGCACGCAGGCGGTGCGCAGCACCGCGAGGCGGCCGAACCGGTCGATCAGCCGGGTGCCGCTGAGCCGGCCGGTGGTCATGGCAGCCACGAAGATGCCGTAGCCGATCGCGCCCAGGTGCGCCGGGGCCTCGTAGCCGTCGGTGATGGCCAGGGCCACCCAGTCGTTGGCCGCGCCCTCCGTCAGCGCCATGCCGAGCACGAAGACCCCCGCCAGGACGGTGCGCCTGTCTCTCCAGGCATCGCCGACCCCATAGGTCTCGTCCTGCGCGGTCGCAGCGCCGGAGTCGCGTCCGCGGCCGTCGGAGGCCAGGTCGATCTGCTGCATGGTGCCGGTGATGATGGGCATCTGCGAGGAGACGGGGTTGAGCTCGGCGGCGGCCCGCCGGTCGCCCTGGAAGCGCGGCAGCGCCAGGGCCACCAGCAGACCCATGACCAGGGCCATGGCACCCACATGCCACACCACGGCCACCCCGCCGGCGGTCGCGATCGAGCCCACGACGGCACCGGTCACCGTGCCGATCGAGAAGAACGCGTGCATCAGCGGCATGATGCTGCGGCCCATGGCCGTCTCCAGCGCGGTTCCCTCGACGTTGGAGGCCACGTTCCAGGTGGCGGAACCCAGGCCGAAGAGCAGCATGCCCACGGCGGTCACCAGGACCGAGCCGATGACGCTGACGCCCACGCCGATCAGGATCATGCCCATCACGACCATGGATGCGGTGACGGCGATGCTGCGCTTGGCCCCCAGCCGCATCACGGTCATGCCCGAGGTGGACACCGAGGCGAAGGCCGCGATGGTCTGCGTGAGCAGCAGCGCCCCCATGGCCGCCGGGCCCAGCTCGAGCCGCTCGGAGATCGCGGGGATGCGGGTGAGCCACGCGGAGATGCCGATGCCCGAGGCGAAGTAGATCGCGAAGACGCTGATGCGCCACGGGCGCAGGCTGGACGGCTCAGGCTTCGTGCGCCCCCGGGTCAACGGCAGACCACCATCGCCTGCGCCTTGACCAGGACCTTCTGCGAGGCCGCCTCAGCGGGATCGGCCTGCGGGTCCGAGAGATCGGGGGCCGTGACGGTCAGGTCGATGCGGGCGGTGCCGGCCTGCTCGTCCAGGGCGCCCACGACGCCGACGATGCTCAGCGTGGTGGACGGCTGGATCTCGGCGGCGCCCTCGCGGACGCCGTTCGGCACCACGACCGGCTTGGTGAAGCGGGTCTGGACGTCGACGACGCGCCCCGGATCCCCCGCCCAGTCGGCCACGAGCTGCATGGCGGCACCCATGGTCAGCATGCCGTGGGCGATGACGTCCGGCAGGCCCACGGAGACGGCGAACTCCTGGTTCCAGTGGATGGGGTTGAAGTCCCCGGAGGCGGCGGCGTAGCGCACGAGATCGGCGCGGGAGAGCTGGAGGTCGCGGCGAGCGACCTCCTGGCCCTTCTCGAGCTCGGCGAGCACCGGAGCGGTGTCTGCAGCGGTCACTGGTCGTCTCCTCTCACCAGCAGGGACGAGCGCGCGGTGGAGACAGGCTGGCCCTGGCGGTCGGTGATCTCGGTGCGGAACGTCACCATGGCCCCGGTGCCGACGGCGCGCACGGCATCGACGGTCGTGGCCGCGACGAGCTCGTCGCCGACGACGATGGGGCGGGCGTGGGTGAAGCGCTGATCGGCGTGCACGACGCGGGAGAAGTCGATCCCGGCCTCCGGGTCCGCCACCACGGCGGCCTCCGCGCGCTGGGCGACGATGATCGCGAAGGTCGGCGGGGCGAGGAGGTCCGCATGGCCCAGAGCACGAGCTGCCTCCGGGTCCGTGTGGGCCGGGTCCTGCGCGAAGACGGCCGCGGCGAACGCGCGCACGGCCTCCCGCGAGACGGTGTAGGGCTCGATGGCCGGATACGTCCGACCGACGAGCTCGGGGCTGATGGCCATGGCGGTGCAACCTCCCGTGGGTGCGCGGGCCCGATCCTGCGGCCGCTGACGGATTCTCGGGGACGGGGCCCCGGAGGCTGCACCGGGAAGGCGCCCCCACCGCTGCCCCTGCAATAGGAGAAGCCCGCGATCCGAGTGGGGATCACGGGCTTCATCTTCCGTAGCGGTGGACGGGCTCGATCCGTCGACCTCACGATTATGAGTCGTGCGCTCTAACCAGCTGAGCTACACCGCCAGGAGAGACGATGACGCCCGCATCCCCGTCATGACGCGGATGCGGGCCCTCATCTCGAGAGCCCCGACCGGGAATCGATCCCGGGACCTCCATCTTACCAAGATGGCGCTCTACCACTGAGCTATCGGGGCAACGCGGAATACTGTACAGCACACCTGGCTGAGACATGAAATCGGAGCCGGCTCAGTCATCATCCCAGTCGTCGTCGTAGTCGCCGTCGTAGTCGCCGTCCGCATCGTCGTCCCAGTCGTCGTCGTAGCCCTGGGACTGCTCGAGCGGGACGGGAACGGGGACGGGCTCCTGCGCCGGAGCCGGAGCAGGCGTCGCGGCCGGCTGCTGCCCTTCCCGGGTCGGCTGCGAGGCGGCCTCCTCCCGTGACGGCTCCGACGACGGCTGTGCCGAGGCCTCCTGCGACGGGCCCGCAGAAGGATCCTGCGAGGCAGCGTACGAGGAGTCGTCCTCGGCCGGCTCGCTCGTGGCGCCGTCCTCGGGATCCTCGCTGCTGCCGACGCCGTCGCGCAGGACCTCGGTCTCCGGGGCCGCAGGGCCCGCAGAGACCCACAGGGCGACGGCGAGGATCGAGGCGACGATCAGGGCGAGGGCGGACCAGAGGATGCGCATGTCCCCACCGTGGCCTCCGCACGTGAGACGAGCATGAGGACCGCCTCGCTCGGCGCCGATCGGCTCAGATCTCCGCGAGCCTGTAGCCGGCTCCGCGCACCGTGATGATCCGCTCGGGCCCGAGCTTGTTGCGCAGGTAGCGCACGTAGACGTCCACCACGTTCGAGGAGCCCTCGAAGTCGTAGCCCCAGACCTTGTCCAGCAGCAGGTCGCGGGTGAGCACCTGGCCCGTGTTCTCGAGGAGCACCTGGGCCATCGAGAACTCGCGGGCCGACAAGGCGATCTCCTGGTCGTGGACGAACGCGCAGCGCCGCGAGATGTCCAGCGTCAGGCTCCCGGCGGTGAGCCTGCCGTCGTCCCCGGCGGAGCCCGTCTGACGCAGGCGCGCCTTCACCCGCGCCAGAAGCTCGGCGAAGCGGAAGGGCTTGGCCAGGTAGTCATCGGCCCCGGAGTCCAGGCCCTGCACGGTGTCCTCCACCGAGTCCCGAGCCGTGCACATGATCACGGGCATTCCGGAGCCGCCGGCGCGCAGCTCGGCGAGCACCTGGAAGCCGTCGAGCCCGGGCAGTCCGACGTCGAGCACGAGGAGGTCGTAGACGCCGGTGCTGGCCAGATCCAGGGCCTCGACGCCGTCCTCGACGACCGCGGTCTCGTAGCCGGAGGCGCGCAGCCCTTTCTGGATGAAGCGGGAGATCCGCTCCTCGTCCTCCGCGATCAGGATGTTGGCCATCTCCCGGTCCCTTCCTGGTGTCGTGACTGCCGCGGGGCTCTCCCGCTCGGGGCAGGCTCGCACAGGAAGATGAGGGGATCAGGAGAGAGATTCGACCGGCGTCTCGGCGGGCTCCGGCGAGGGCCCGCCCTCCGGCAGCATCAGGGTGAACTGAGAGCCCGCGCCGAGCGACGAGCGCAGCGCGACCCGCCCGCTGTGCCCGCGCGCGATGGCCTCGACGATGGCCAGGCCCAGCCCGGAGCCCTCGACCGTGCGCCCCGCCGAGGCCCGGCCGAAGCGCTCGAAGATCCGGGCCTGGTCCTTCACATCGATGCCGGCGCCGGTGTCGCGCACCCACAGCTGCAGCCGCCTGCCGCCGTCGTCGAGCTCGCCCCAGGAGGCGCCGATCGCGATGGTGTCGTCCTCGGCGCTGAACTTCACGGCGTTGGCGGCCAGCTGGATGACGGCCTGCATGAGCCGTTCGCGGTCGGCCACCAGCAGGCCCTCGCAGCGGGAGTCGACCCGCCAGCGGCGCTGCCCGGAAAGGGCCGAGAGCCGCGCGAAGGCGTCGTCCAGGAAGGCGGAGACCTCGAAGGAGGCCGGGCGCACGAAGTCCGGGCGCCGCGACCGGGCCAGCATCAGGAGGTCATCGACCAGGCGGTTCATCCGCGAGATCTCGTCGAGCATCAGATCGCGGGTCTCGGCGGCGTCGTGCGGATCGTGCTCGTCCATCAGCTCGAGGTTGCCGTGCAGGATGGTCAGCGGCGTGCGCAGCTCGTGGGCGGCGTCGTCCAGGAACTGGCGCTGCTCCTCGAAGCCCTCCTGGAGGCGGTCGAGCATCCCGTTGAAGTTCTCCGCCAGGTGAGCCACGTCCGAATCCTGGCTGGGCACCTCCACGCGGCCGGAGAGATCGTTCACCGAGATCGACTCGGTGGCCTCGCGCAGCCTCGAGATCGGTGCGGTGACGCGCCCGATCAGGTAGTAGGCCACCGCTGAGGCGGCGACCAGGAACAGCAGGGAGATCATGACGTAGCGCCACCATGAGTCCAGGATCTCCTGGCGGCCCTGCGTGATGTCCGTGGCCACGACCAGGTAGCCCTCGGACGCATCGCCGTCGATGTCCACGTGGATCAGCCCGAAGCCGATGTCGCGGCCGTCGTGCTGTCCGATGGTGTGGACCGTGCGGTCCGACTGGCCGTGCTCGCGCACGACCTCCTCGATCACGTCGTGGCTCAGGCCCTCGCCGGCCGGGCCGTCGTAGGTGTAGCGGACCTCGCCGTCGACCAGCCCCACGATGACCTCGTCAGGGGCCGGCACGGAGGTGGACATGAACGTCCACAGCAGGTGCTCGACGCTGTCGAACCGGCTGTCGAAGGCGTCCTCCGGTGCCGTCTCGGCAGGCGGGCCGGCCATGGCATCGGCCTCCGCCGAGGCGGGGCCGCGATCGAGCAGCCGCTGCAGCTCCCCGGCCTCCTGCTCGGTGCCCTGGGCCACCGAGGCCTCGAGCTGGCCGTAGCGGACCCAGTGCGTGGCCGCGCCGATCGCCAGCACCGTCAGAGCGGTGATGGTCACGACCACCACGAGGGCCCGTCCACGCACCGACGTCAGCTGCCGGAGCACAGCGCCGCCCCGGGCGGCGGCGGCGGGCTCTGCGGTCATGACTCACACGATACGCAGGCCCGCCTTCTACGATCAGCGCGATCCGTGGCGCTGCGAGCCCTTCCGGCCGCCCGTGACCTTCTTGTGGCCGCCGCTGTGCTCGGGACGGGCCGAGCGGCCTCCGCGGCGGTCGTCGCCGCGGTAGCCGCCGCGATCGCCGCGGTCGCTGCGCGCGCCGCTGGACTTGGGGCCGCGGTCCTGGCGGATGTCCAGGCGCTGGCCGTTGATCTCGATGGCGCCCAGGCGGTCCAGGTCTGCGCGGGAGAGATCGTCCGGCAGCCCGATCAGGGTGAACGACGGCTTGATCTCGATCGCGCCGATGTCCGAGCCCTTGAGCCCGCCCTCGTTGGTCAGGGCGCCGACGATCGAGCCCGGAAGCGCACGGTGCTTGTGGCCCACGGCCATCCAGTACGTCGCCTTGCCCTCCTCGGAGCGCGGGGTGCGTCCGCCGCGCTCCGAGCGCTCGCCGCGATCGCGCTCCTTGCGCTTGGGCTCGGGCAGCTCCTGGGCGAAGAAGGGCTGGTCGCCCTGCGAGATCACGGCCAGGGCCGCGGCGACCTCGAGCGGGTCGACGTCGTGGTCCTCGACGTAGGCGGTGACCATCTCGCGGAAGGCCGAGAGATCCTGGGTCTCGATCGTGTCCGTGATCGACTGCCCGAACTGATCGACGCGAGTGCGGTTCACGTCCTCGACCGAGGGCATGGGCATCTGCTCGACCGGCTGGCGCGTGGTCTTCTCGATCGCGCGCAGCAGGTACTTCTCGCGCGGGGTCATGAACAGGATCGCATCGCCCGAGCGGCCCGCGCGGCCGGTGCGGCCGATGCGGTGGACGTAGGACTCGGTGTCGTGCGGGATGTCGTAGTTCACGACCAGGGAGATGCGCTCCACGTCCAGTCCGCGGGCGGCGACGTCGGTGGCGACCAGGATGTCGATCTTGCCGCTGCGCAGCTGCTCCACGGACTTCTCGCGGGCCTGCTGCGGGATGTCGCCGTTGATCGCGGTGGCGGCATGGCCGCGGGCGCGCAGCTTCTCGGCGACCTCCTCGGTCGCGGCCTTGGTGCGCACGAAGACGATGATGCCGTCGTGCTCCTCGACCTCGAGCAGGCGCGTCATGGCCTCGAGCTTGTGGGCGCCCATGACCTGCAGGTAGCGCTGGCGGATGTTCGTGGCGGTGGAGGTCTTGGCCTTGACCGAGATCTCCTCCGGGTTGCGCAGGTAGCGCTGGGCGATCTTGCGGATCGCCGGGGGCATGGTCGCGGAGAACAGGGCGACCTGCTTGTCCTCGGGGGTCTGCGACAGGATCGTCTCGACGTCCTCGGCGAAGCCCATGCGCAGCATCTCGTCGGCCTCGTCGAGCACGAGGTACTGGAGGTCGTCGAGCTTCAGGGAGCCGCGCTTGAGGTGATCGATCACGCGGCCCGGCGTGCCGACGACCACCTGGGCGCCGCGGCGCAGCCCGGCCAGCTGCGGACCGTAGGAGGAGCCGCCGTAGACCGGCAGGACGGTGAAGTCCTCGAGCTGGACGGCGTAGGAGGCGAAGGCCTCGCCGACCTGCAGCGCCAGTTCGCGGGTGGGGGCCAGCACCAGGACCTGCGTGGAGGTCGACGGGCCGTTGAGATCGGCCAGCTCGGCCAGGCGCGACAGGGCCGGGACCGCGAAGGCCGCGGTCTTGCCGGTGCCCGTCTGCGCCATGCCGACGACGTCGCGGCCCTCCAGCAGGACCGGGATGGTCGCCTCCTGGATGGGCGAGGGCTTCTCGTAGCCGATGGCCTCGAGCGCTGCGAGCACGCGGGCGTCGATGCCGAGCTCGGCGAAGGTGGGGGTGGTGTCCTGGGTGTTCTGGTCGGGGGCGTTCTCGCTCATCCGAGCTCCTCACGGGATCGAGCGCACGACGAGGCGCCGCTGGAGGAGCGGTCGTCTGAAGTGGCTGCACATGGCTCCGGTGCTCCCCGAGTGCAGAAGGCGTCCTGCGTCGCTGGTTCCGCGCGGTTCGAAGCGCGGTGCGAGCCGAGGCTCGACGGTGGAGGCGACGGGATTCCAGCGGCCTGAGGCGGCCGCCGATCACCGACGAGAAGACGTCGGTGCACGACAGACAGATCCAGGGATGTGACCGGAAGGGTCGGTCCACCCTAACCCACGCCTCCGCTGCTCGACCGGGGATGCAGGCCATCGTGAGCAGAGACACTCGGGCGGCTGCACCGCCGCGGCTGTGCTGTCGCCCCGCTGTGCCACGATCAGCGCCATGTCCGCCGGTCGCACACGCAGCACCCCCGCTCGCCCTCGCGGCGCGGTCCAGGACGGGACAGCGCAGGCCGGCGAACATCGTCGGCGCTGGAGCCCGCCTGGGCCGGTGGACCTGGCGCAGTCGCTGGGGGCGCTGGCGCGCGGGGCGCGGCACACGACCGCGCAGGTCCCCTCCCCGCAGCAGGCCTGGATCACCGCCCGGGTCGACGGCGCCCCGCTCACCGCGCGCTTCACCCGCGCCGGGGACGGCGACCTCCTGCGCCGGGACATCCTCGTCGATGCCTGGGGCCCCGGATCCCGGGGCTTCCTGGACGAGGCTCCCCTGTGGTGCGGGGCCCGCGACGACTGGTCCGCGTTCGAGGACTCCCCCGCCTGGGACGCCCTGCCGAGCTCCCTGCGTCAGGCCCGGCATCACAGCCCGGGGATGCGCCTGATCTCCACCGGTCGGCTCTTCGAGGCTCTGTGCGCCGCGGTGCTCGAGCAGCGCGTCACCGGGCACGAGGCCATCCGCGAGCAGCGCTGGCTGGCCCGCGCCCATGGGGACGCAGCCCCGGGTCCCGCACCCCGCGGCATGGCGGTCGCACCGACCCCGCAGCAGGTGCGGGCGATCCCGTCCTGGGCCTGGCATCGAGCAGGGGTCGATCCCGCCCGCTCGCGGACCATGGCTCGCATCGCCGCCCGGGCCGGTGCGCTGGCCCGCTGGAACCGCCGCCCGCTGGATGAGGATCTTGAGCGCGCGCTGAGATCTCTGCCCGGCGTGGGCCCGTGGACCGTCGCCGAGACCCTTCAGGTCACGCATGGCGATCCCGATCGCGTCAGCGTGGCCGACTACCACCTGGCGCATCACGTCACCGAGTTCTTCGACGGCTGCCGGGGCGACGACGCCCGCATGCTCGAGCTGCTCGAACCCTGGCGCGGGCACCGTCAGCGCGTCGTGCGGCTGCTGCACGCCTCGCAGTGGCGGGCCCAGCGCATGGGGCCGCGGCTGTCCCCCGAGGACCACCGCGAGCACTGACTCCAGGCGCTGCAGGCCGGTCTTCGGAGCTGCCTGCGCGCCGGTCGAGGCCATCCGGCCTGGACACGGCGAAGGGCGCCTCCCTTCGGGGGAGACGCCCTTGCGCTGGGGTGTCGGTGCCTGGCGGGTGGACTCAGCTCTGCTGGTCGTCGCCGGACTCCGCAGCGGCCTGCTGCTCGGCGACCTGCTTGTGGACCTCCTCCATGTCCAGGCCCTTCACGGCCTCGACGACCTGGTCCAGCCCGGACTCGGGCAGCACGCCGGCCTGCGAGAAGACGAGCACGCCCTCGCGGAAGGCCATCAGGGTGGGGATCGAGCTGATCTGGGCGGAGGCGGCCAGCATCTGCTGGTCCTCGGTGTCGATCTTGCCGTGCACGACGTCCTGGTGCTTCTCCGAGGACGCCTCGAAGGTGGGTGCGAACTGCTTGCAGGGCCCGCACCAGTCCGCCCACCAGTCCAGCAGGACGATGTCGTTCTGGGTGAGGGTCTCCTGCAGGTTCTCCTGCGTGATCTCAACGGTAGCCATGGGCGCCACCCTACGGACCGCGGCCTCGCGCGTCAGCGGCGGTTCGCCGTCGGTGGACACACCCCCTTCCCGCGAGGGCCGACGAGGGACCTGCCGGGGCGCCCGGAGCCGCAGATGCGAGAAGGCGCCCCGGACCGTGTGGTCCGGGGCGCCTTCCTGGTCCTGCACAGCAGGACGCGAGTGGCAGATGAGGGATTCGAACCCCCGTAGGCAGTGCCAGCTGATTTACAGTCAGCCCCCTTTGGCCGCTCGGGTAATCTGCCGCGACCGCACCGGACGAGCCGATGCCGGAGATGCTCCCTGTGCAGGAGCACCGCTACTTTAGCGAAGCACCGGCCTGCGGCCAAATCCCGGCACGAGGCCAGTGCTCGCCCGCTCCGTCAGAGCTCGCCGGCCTAGGGCGCTGAGACGCGGGCGGACAGGCGGCCGAGAAAGGCATCGGCCTGCTCGCGGGAGACGTCTCCGCGCGAGACGGCCTGAGCCAGCTCCTCCGCCACCGCTTCCAGGCGGGGGTCGGAGCCGGCGGTGCTTCCGCCGAGGCGGGAGCTCGCGATCGCGGCGCTGCGACTCGAGGGGCTGTCGATCAGATTCATGCCTCCATGCTCGGCCGTTCACCTGTGCGAACCCGGTGGAGAGCATCACGGATTCATCACGACTCCCTAGACTGGAGCCCAGAGGCCCGTGATCACGCGGGCGACGGCCCCGTCGTCGGCCGGAATCCCCAGGCAACTGCTGCGGCTTGTTGCCGTGCAATGCGTCCGACGACCCCGTCGATGACCCTGAAGAGCCCCAGGAGGAGCACCATGGCCAGCGATTCCACCTTCGATGTCGTGAGCAAGGTCGACAAGCAGGAGGTCTCCAACGCGATGAATCAGGCGCAGAAGGAGGTCGCCCAGCGCTACGACTTCCGCGGCGTGGGCGCAGAGATCGACTTCTCCGGCGAGAAGATCCTCATCAAGGCCAACTCCGAGGAGCGGGCCAAGGCCGTGCTGGACGTCTTCCAGTCCAAGCTGGCCAAGCGCGGCATCTCCCTGAAGTCCTTGGACTCCGGCGAGCCCTTCGCCTCGGGCAAGGAGTACCGGATCGAGTCCACCATCAAGGAGGGCATTGCCCAGGACGACGCCAAGAAGATCACCAAGATCGTGCGCGATGAGGGCCCCAAGGGCGTCAAGGCCACGATCCAGGGCGACGAGCTGCGCGTCTCGTCCAAGTCCCGCGACGACCTCCAGGAGACCATCGCGCTGCTCAAGGGCAAGGACCTGGACGTCGACCTGCAGTTCATCAACTTCCGCTGACAGTCCCCCGCCGCCGCCCC
>NZ_SCNB01000007.1:0-141495 GCF_005502825.1 Kocuria sp. 2SI
ACGGATGACACCTCATGGGATCACTATTGCACATTCGCGCACGCGCGTCGGCAATGTTTCTTCAGCGCCGCGCCCCTCGCTCACCCCGCAGCCTCTGCTTCACCTGGCCGTCGACATCCGAGCTGCGCACCGTCCGCTCGACGACGGCCGCACCCGCAAGCGTCGCGCGGGTGCGGCCGTCGTGCTGCGGAGCCGTCACGGTCAGGACTCCGAGTCGGAGGCCTCCGCAGATGCCTCATCCGAGGCGCCCTCCGACGGCTCGGCCGGACCCTCGACGAAGGTGGGTGCGATCTCCTCGAGCATCGAGGTGTAGTCGGTCGGCTCGGCGCTCTCCTCACCGCCCATGCCCGCGCTGGGATCCGAGATCGAGATGACGACGTTGCCGACGCTCATCATGGCGGTCGAGGTCGTGCTGGTCTGCCCCTGGGCCTCGACCTCGGCGTCCTGCGAGATGGCCGCGCCGGCACCCTCCACATCGACCTCCTCGGTGGTGGTCTTGATCCCCATCTCCTCGCCCATGAGGGTCATGGTGACGTCGCCGCAGTCCTTGTAGGCGTCGCGCAGGCCGTTGACGTGGTCGTCGGCCGCCTCCTTGGAGTCCATGGGGTAGGCCGTGATGGAGACGCCGTCGGCAGTGGTGCCCATGACCGAGTCCTCCATGACGTCCTCGAGCATGCCGCCCGTCAGCTGCCCCAGGAGCGGATCCTGGCACTCGGCCGGATCGATCTCGGCCTCCTCGAGGATGCCCTCCATCATGGAGATGCCCTCCTGGCTCATGTCCTCGCCCACGGCATCTGCCGCCGGAGTGACATTCGACAGCTCCTCGCCGTCGACCGTGGAGGCCGCCAGCGTGGACTCGACCTGCTCGGTCGTGTAGTCGGTGGGAGCCTCAGGCGCGGCGCTCTCCTCGCCGCCCGAGGAGTCGTCTCCCCCGCCGCCGCCGGCGCAGCCGGTGAGGGCAAGTGCGGCGATGGCGGTGCCTGCGAAGAGAGTGCGGAAGCGAAGCGATGCTGCCATGGGAGGTTCCAGCCTTTCGACGGCTCCGGGCGACGAGCGCCGGAGAAGAGCTTCATGGATGCGGGCGACGGCCGCCCTGAGGTGCATGTGATGCATGCCACCTCATGTTGATAACTATCGCACACGCAACAGCCCCCGCCGGAATGTTTCACCGGCGGGGGCTGTATGACTTCGAAAGGAAAAGCGTCGAGGCGGCTGCCCCGTCCTCGGGATCAGGACTGCGAGGCGGTCTCGAACAGGGACTGCATGCCCTCAAGACCGTCCTTGGTCTCCTGGCTCTGCAAGCTGCTGAGGCTGGAGACATCGGGGATGGACTCGCCACCGCACTGGCCGCATCCGGTCAGGGCGAGCGCCGCGATGGCGGTGCCCGCGAAGAGGGTGCGGAAGCGCAGCTGCTGGGCCATGGTGTGAGTGCCTCTCGCAGGCTCGCCGTTCGGCGGGCGCGGTCGGGGAAGGCAGACGAGCCAGCCGGGACGAGCTCCTCGGCGTCGAATGCCGGGAGCAGCAAAACTATTGCGAACCTGCCGCGCGAACCGGCACTCCGGCCTCAGAAGAGCACGGTCGCGAAGGTCCCGTGCCGCTGGAATCCCACCCGCTCGTACGTCCGCAGCGCGGCGGTGTTGTAGTCGTTGACGTAGAGGCTCACGGCCTGGAAGCGCTGCAGCGCCTGCTCCACGACGGCGGCCATGCAGGGAGCCGCCAGCCCCCTGCCCCGCAGCTCGGGGCGCACCCACACGCCCTGGATCTGGCAGACATCGCCCGCCGCGGCGCCGAGATCCGCCTTGAAGTCCACCCGACCGTCGCGCATCAGCACGAAGGTGCGCTGCCGGGCCAGCAGCTGCTGGACGCGGCGGACATAGGACTCCCTGCCCTCCACGTACGGGGAGAAGCCGACCTCCTCCTCGAACATGGCCGCACTGGCCGGCAGCACGGCTTCGATCTCGCCCGGACGCCCCAGGCGCACCTCGGGATGCCCTTCGATCGCAGGGGCCTGATCGATGCTCAGCAGCGGCTGGCACTGCCGGATGGCGAACGGGTCGCACCAGCGGCGCTGCACCGCTGCCCATAGCGCCAGGACGTCGTCGCGGGGGCCGAAGAAGGAGGCTCGGGCCTGGCGCGCGCCGACCAGGTGCGCCCCGACGGCCTCCGCCCCTCCTTCCCCCAGGTGGACGGGGACCACGTTGGAGCCGACCCAGCAGGCGCCCGAGAGCTCGAGCGAGCGCCCCGCTGCGCCGGGACGGGGACGACGACCGCGTGCGAGTCCGACGACCGGCTGCGTCGCGCGGGAGGGCACGTCGCGCAGCTGCGCCACGTGCTCGGCGACGAACACCGAGGAGATCGGATCCTGTCCGAGGAGCCGATCGAGCTCCGAGCGCGGAACGGCGTGGGGCGGGACGAGCCGCGTCTGCGCGTTCGAGAAGAGCTTCACCCGACGGTGACGGTGGGCGAGGCGCCGGACTCCTCGTCCTCCTCCAGGCCCATCTCCTCTGCAACGCGGTTGGCCTCGGTGATCAGGGTCTCCACGATCTGATCCTCCGGGACGGTGCGGATGACCTCGCCCTTCACGAAGATCTGGCCCTTGCCGTTGCCGGAGGCCACGCCCAGATCGGCCTCGCGCGCCTCACCGGGACCGTTGACGACGCAGCCCATGACGGCCACCCGCAGCGGCACCGTCAGGTCCTTGAGCCCCTCGGTGACGTCGTCGGCCAGCTTGTAGACATCCACCTGGGCCCGCCCGCACGACGGGCAGGAGACGATCTCGAGCTTCTTGGGACGCAGGCCCAGCGACTGCAGGATCTGGGCGCCGACCTTGACCTCCTCGACCGGAGGAGCCGACAGCGAGACGCGGATCGTGTCGCCGATGCCCTGGGAGAGCAGGGCGCCGAAGGCCGTGGCGGACTTGATGGTGCCCTGGAACGCCGGACCGGCCTCCGTCACGCCCAGGTGGAGGGGCCAGTCGCCGCGCTCGGCCAGCAGCTGGTAGGCGCGCACCATGGTCACGGGGTCGTTGTGCTTGACCGAGATCTTGAAGTCGTGGAAGTCGTGCTCCTCGAACAGCGAGGCCTCCCACTGCGCGGACTCGGCCAGCGCTTCCGGGGTGGCCTTGCCGTACTTCTCCATGAGGCGCCTGTCGAGCGAGCCCGCGTTCACGCCGATGCGGATCGAGACGCCGGCGTCCTTGGCCGCGCGGGCGATCTCGCCGACCTGGTCGTCGAACTTGCGGATGTTGCCCGGATTCACACGCACTCCGGCGCAGCCTGCGTCGATCGCGGCGAAGACGTACTTGGGCTGGAAGTGGATGTCCGCGATCACCGGGATCGGGGACTTCATGGCGATGATCGGCAGCGCGTCGGCGTCGTCCTGGGAAGGGCAGGCCACGCGCACGATGTCACAGCCGGCGGCGTTGAGCTCGGCGATCTGCTGCAGCGTGCCGTTGATGTCGGTGGTGGGCGTGGTGGTCATGGACTGCACGCTCACCGGAGAGTCCGAGCCCACACCCACCGAGCCCACGCGGATCTGCCGGGTCTTGCGGCGAGGCGAGAGGACGGGAAGGGGTGCGGCGGGCATGCCCAGGCTGACCGGACTCACAGTTGGCTCCTGATTGCGTCGAGGATGGATCGGCCTCCATTGTGCCCCAGCGGTCAACCCGGTTCGTCCGCTGAGTGAGCCACGGCTCATGCCTGACTGCGGCGCCTCAGAGCAGCTGCACCGGCTCAATCAGGTCTGCCAGCACCAGCACCGCGGTCATCCCGAGCATGGCCATCGAGACGGCGTAGGTCATCGGCAGCAGCCGCAGCGGATCGAACGGCCCGGGGTCCCTGCGGCCCAGCACGCGCGCGGCGGTGCGGCGGATCCGCTCCCACAGCGCACCGGCGATGTGCCCGCCGTCCAAGGGCAGCAGCGGGATGAGGTTGAAGGCGAACAGGGCCAGGTTCACCGACCCCACGAGCCCCACCAGGGTGGCGGTCTTCTCCCGCAGCTCGAGCTGATCCGAGCTGGCGACCTCACCGGAGATCCGCCCCACGCCCACGACGGACATGGGCCCCTCCGGATCGCGCGGGGCGTCCGTGAAGGTCGACACGGCCACGTTCCACACGTTGACCGGCAGCCGGATGAGCCCGCCGGCCACGCGCTCCAGACCGTTCAGCACCTCCCCCGGCACCGCGCTGATCGGCTGCTGGGTCAGCTCGGTGAGCGACGAGGCACCGATGAATCCCACGTCCTGCATGACGTAGCGCCCGTCCTCCACGATCGGGGCACCGGTGGAGTCGACGGCCGGACGCGAGGTCTCCACCGGAGTGATCGTGGTCGAAGCACGCTCGCCGTCGCGGTCGTAGACGACCTCGATCGGCTGGCCGGCCCCCTCCCGGACGATCTCGGTGAGCTCGTCCCAGGACTCGACCCGGCTGCCGCCCAGGGACACGACGACATCTCCGGGACGCAGCCCCGCCGCGTGCGCCGGAGCCGCGGGGTCGTCCTGCGCGCACTCCCCCTCGGAGGCCGGTGCGGACTCGGAGGCGTCGGCCGGGTCCACGGCCTGCACGCAGCGGCTCACCGAGGCCAGCGTGGTGGTGGGCTGCTGGGAGCCGAAGCCCGTGACGAGCACCGTGATGCACACGATCGCGATCAGCAGGTTCATGATCGGCCCGCCGAGCATGATCACGATGCGCTTCCACACCGGCAGGCGATAGAAGGCCCGGTCCTCGTCCCCCGGCAGCAGCTGGGCCGCTGCCACGGATCGGGTCTGCGACGTCATCTGCTGCATGACCCCGGTGGAGTCCACGCCGGCTCGGTGGCCGGCCACCGGCGGATACATGCCGACCATGGCCACGTAGCCGCCCAGGGGGACGGCCTTGATCCCGTACTCCGTCTCCCCGCGCACCCGCGAGAACAGCGTGGGCCCGAAGCCCACCATGTACTGCATCACCCGCACCCGGAACAGCTTGGCGGGCAGCAGGTGCCCCACCTCGTGCAGGGCGATCGAGGCGATGAGGGCCAGGGCTGCCAGCAGGACGCCGAGGACGAAGATCAGGACGCTCACGCGCATATCCCACCACACCGGCAGGACGGCGCAGGGGTTGCCTCGCCCTTGGGCTTCCGTGGGCTTCGCCCGTCGTCGTGGTCCCTCAGGACGGGGCCCGGGGAAGGATGAGGATCACGACGACGGGCGCGGGCCCGGCTCCCTTGGAGGAAGCCGGGGCCGCGCCCGTGAGGCGGTGCCGCTGACGGGTCAGCGGCGCATGATCCTGCGCGCCATGGCGTTGCCGACGAACTGCACGGTCTGCACCAGGACGATGATGACCGCGACCGCAGCCCAGGTGACCTCGTCGTTGAAGCGCTGGTAGCCCAGCCGCAGCGCGAAGTCGCCCAGACCGCCAGCGCCGATGGCACCGGCCATGGCGGACATGTCGGTCACACCGATGACCAGGAACGTGTAGCCGAGCACCAGAGGGCCCAGGGCCTCCGGCAGGATCACCGTGGTCATGATCCGGAACCGCGAGACGCCCATGGAGCGAGCCGCCTCGATCACACCGGGATCCACCGACATGAGGTTCTGCTCGACGATGCGCGCGACCGCGAACAGGGCGGCGATCGTCATGGCGAAGATCGCGGCGTTCTGCCCGAGCCTGGTCCCGATCACCGTCTCCGTCAGCGGGCCGAGGGCCGCCAGCAGGATGATGAACGGGATCGGCCGCACGAAGTTCACGATCAGGTTGATCGCGGTGTTCAGCGGGCGGTTCGCATAGATGCCGCCCGGACGCGTGACGTACAGCGCGACGCCGAAGACCAGGCCCAGGAACCCCGCGATGATCATGGTCACCACGACCATGTAGAGGGTCTCGCCGATGGACGTCAGCAGCTGAGGGCCGAGAACGGACCAATTGGTCATGCCGACACCTCCTTCACGGTCGTGGCCTCTGCAAGCCGGGCGATCGTGTCCTCCACGGCCTGCGGCTCGCCCAGCAGCTCGACGGTCAGGGAGCCGAAGGACTGCTCCTGCAGCACCGACACCCCGCCGAACACGATCCTGAAGCCCACGCCGCGCTCAGCAGCGGCGCGGCTGAGCACCGTGCCGACATCGACGCCCTCGCGGATCTCCATGACCACCAGGCGGCCGTGGTGGCGCGCGCGCAGGTGCGCGAGCTCCTCGGCGTCCGGCTCGGCGTGGACGACGGTGGAGACGAAGCGACGGGTCGTGGGCGACTGCCCGGCCGAGAAGATCTGGGCCGTGGGGCCCATCTCGACCACGCGTCCGCTGTCCATGACCGCGACGCGATCGGCGATCGAGCGCACCACGTCCATCTCGTGGGTGATCAGCACGACCGTGATCCCGAACTCCCGGTTGGCCCGGCGCAGCAGCGCCAGCACCTCCTGGGTGGTCTCCGGGTCCAGTGCGGAGGTGGACTCGTCGGCCAGCAGGATCTTGGGGTTGGCAGCCAGCGCCCGGGCGATGCCCACGCGCTGCTTCTGCCCGCCCGAGAGCTGCTCGGGGTAGTTGCCCGCCCGCTCGGAGAGCCCGACGAACTCGAGCAGCTCCTTCACGCGCGCCCTGCGATCGGCCGCCGACCAGCCCGCCTGCTTCAGCGGGTACTCGACGTTGCCGGCCACTGAGCGCGACGTGAACAGGTTGAACTGCTGGAAGATCATGCCGATGTCGCGACGGATCGGGGCCAGCTGATTCTCGGTGCGGCCGTCGACCCGGCGGCCGTCGACCTCGACGACGCCGGAGGTCACCGGCTCCAGGCCGTTGATCAGGCGCACGAGCGTGGACTTGCCGGCACCCGAGTAGCCGATCACGCCGAAGATCTCGCCTCGGCGGATGTCGAGGGTGACATCGTCGACTGCGGTCACGTCCCGCTTGGTCCTGCCCTTGCCCGTGGTGAAGGACTTGGTGACGCCGTCGAAGCGCACGATCGCCTCGGTCTCGGGCCCGGGCCGACGCCGCTGCGTGTCAGCGGCGTCGGCCACCGGCTCGCTGTCGGGGTGGAACTGCTCGGCCGGGGTCACTTCTGGAGGTCCTCCTCGTAATCGGAGAGGACCTGCTCCAGCTCCTCCTGCGAGAGTTCCATGGTCACCGCGGTGCCCTTGGTGTCCTCCTTCTCGGCCTCCTCGACCTCCGGGGTGTGGAAGAGATCGGCGACCTTGTGGAGGGTCTCGTCGTCCTTGTTGGCCTCGGTGGTGGCGAACAGGTTCACGTACGGACGGGCGTTCTCGTTCTCGGCGCCGTCGGAGGCCAGGGCCGAATCGGGATCGATGTCGCCGCGGGCCAGGAAGTCGTTGTTGATGACGGAGCCGGCCACAGAGTCCAGAGACAGCACGGTCTGCTCGGCCGAGACCGGGGTGACGGAGACCTTCGAGGCCTCGGTGTCGATGTCCGACTCGGTCGGGGCGGTGGTGTCCGAGGTGAACTCGACCAGGCCGTTGGCCTGCAGCAGCAGCAGCGCGCGCGACTGGTTGATCGAGTCGTTGGGGATGGCGATCTCGTCGCCGTCCTGGATGTCCTCGAGCGACTCGTACTCGTTGGAGTACAGGCCCAGCGGGTAGATCGAGGTCGAGGCGATCGGGGTGACGGTCTCCCCGGAGCTGTTGTTGTAGTCCGCCAGGTACGCGATGTGCTGGAACCAGTTCATGTCGACGTCGCCGGAGACGGTCGCCGGGTTGACCTGGCTGTACTCGGAGAGCTCGACCAGCTCGACGGTGATGCCCTCCTCCTCGGCCTTCTCCACGAGGGCCTCGTTCACGGGGGTGGTGCCGACGACGCCGATCTTGATGACCCCGTCGTCGTAGGGGGCCTCATCGGAGTCGCCGCCGCCGCAGCCGGCGAGGGTCAGGCCGAGGACTGTGGTCACGGCCAGGGCGGAGAGACGGTGTGCGCGCATGGGAGGGGTTGCCTTTCGTTCAGCGAGCTGTCCGATCCCATCGGGGTGACCGGCGGCGCTGAACGTCAGGCGTGCGCATCGATGCTGCGCACGAACCCAAATCCGTGCTTGCCGCGGTGCGGAACCGGAGCCGAATGGTCATCTGGGGCACCCCACCACGGTGAGAGGGTTGCCGTCCGGCCAGCCAGAGCTTCGCGCCGGATCTCGTCATCCGGCGCAGATCCTAGCATCTGAGTCCGGTGCGGGCGAGCCCCCCACGAGGCCTGGCACGGGCTCTGGCTCAGGCACCGGATGCACGTCGGCCGCGTCCCGGAGGCCGGCTCATCGACGCCTCTGCCTCACCAGCTCATCAGCGCGGGAGCGAGCCCAGGCCTCGGCTGCCAGCACCGATTCGAGGCTCAGCTCGTCGACGGGCTCATGCTCCCGCACGACTTCGGCCACGAGCTCGACGATCTCCAGGAAGCCCAGGCGCCCGGCGTGGAAGGCCAGGACCGCCTGCTCGTTCGCGGCGTTGAACACGGCAGGGCCGGTGGGCCCTGAAGCCGCCGCCTCCTTGAGCAGACGCACCGCTGGGAAGGCCTCCTCATCCAGCGGCTCGAAGCTCCAGGTCGCCGCCTGAGTCCAGTCGCACGGCGAGGCGGCGCCCGGGACCCGATGCGGCCAGCCGAGGCCCAGCGCGATCGGCAGGCGCATGTCCGGCGGGGAGGCCTGAGCCATGGTGGAGCCGTCCACGAACTGCACCATCGAGTGCACGACGGACTGCGGGTGCACCACCACGTCGATGCGCTCCAAGGGGATGTCGAAGAGCAGGTGGGCCTCGAGGACCTCGAGGGCCTTGTTGACCATGGTCGAGGAGTTCGTGGTCACCATCAGCCCCATGTCCCAGGTGGGATGAGCCAGGGCGTCCTGCGGGCGCACGTCCCGCAGGGAATCGCGCGAGCGCCCGCGGAAGGGTCCACCGGAGGCCGTCAGCACGAGCCGATCGACCTCTGCCGACGCGCCGCTGCGCAGCGCCTGGGCCAGGGCTGAGTGCTCGGAGTCCACGGGGATCAGCGGGTCGTCGTGCGGGGAGGCCTGCGCGGCTCGGCGCACCAGCTCACCGCCGGCGATCAGCGACTCCTTGTTGGCCAGGGCCAGCAGCTTGCCGGCCTCCAGGGCGGCAAGGGTGGGGGCCAGCCCGATCGAGCCGGTGATGCCGTTGAGGACGAGATCGGCCCCCGGCGCTCGCGCCGCCTGCACGGCGGCCTCCGATCCCGCGAGGATCTGCGGGGAATAGTCCTCCCCCAGCGCCAGGACCCGCGAGGCGATCATGCGCTCGAGCAGCGCCGCGTCCTGGACATCGCCGGACGTCGCCACGAGCGGGGCCCGGGTCTCGACGGCCTGCTCCGCGAGCAGCTCGAGGTTCGACGAGCCGGCCGCCAGGGCCACCACCCGGAATGGGGCCTGCTGATCGGCCGACGCCGCGGCGGTGCGCACGACGTCGAGCGCCTGCGTGCCGATGGAGCCGGTCGAGCCCAGGATGCAGATGCGGCGCTGGGACTCGGCCCACAGGGGAGCCTGGGGGGCGGGACGCTGTTCGCTGGAGATCTCGGACATGGCTCCAGTATGCCGACCTGCCTCCAGTGCTGCCGGAGCGCGTTGGACGCGCCCCCCCCTTCCGCGCACGCCCCCTGGCCCGGAGGAGACGAAGCGCCCCGCCCCTCTCGACGAGGGACGGGGCGCTTGCAGGTGCTGCGGAACGCGTCGGCTCAGCGCTCGACGGCACCGCCGCGGCTGCCCTTGGTGAGGGCGCCGTAGATGAACAGCACGACGAGCGCGCCGATGATGGCGAGCACGATCGAGCCGATGGACAGGGTGCTGCCGGCCGGGTGCAGGCCCGGGATGACCATGGCGATCAGGCCGCCGACGAAGGCGCCGACGATGCCCAGGATGATGGTCATCACGATGCCGCCGCCCTGCTTGCCGGGCATGATGAGCTTGGCGATGGCGCCGGCGATGATGCCGAGAACCAGCCAGGCGATGATGGATCCGATCATGGTGCTTCTCCTCTTCCGGGACGCAAGTGCGACGTCCCTGAACTGGGGGTCGAGTGCTCAGACTGCTGAGCATCTCCTCGAGAGTAGACCCTGAGCGGCTCGGGGGGAGCATCCTAGCCCCGAGCCGCTGAGGCGTCTCTCACACTTCTCTCAGATGCACTTGTGCATCGAATCGCCCCAGGTCAGCCCCGAGATGATCCGAGAGCCGCGCAGCTCAGTGATCGACCGGGGGCTCGGCCCCGACTCCCGTCATGGAGCGGACCTCCATCTCGGCCTGCTTCTCGCGGTTCTCGCGGCGGCTCTCCGTGAGCGAGCCGATGATGGCCAGCAGGAAGCCGACCGGGATCGAGACGATGCCCGGGTTGGTCAGCGGGAACCAGGCGAAGTCGGCGCTGGCGATCATTGAGGTCTCCGCCCCGGACATCACCGGGGAGAAGATGATCAGCACGACCGCGGTGATCAGGCCGCCGTACATGGACCACACCGCGCCGCGGGTGGTGAAGCGCTTCCAGTACAGCGAGAACAGGATCGTGGGCAGGTTCGCCGAGGCTGCGACCGCGAAGGCCAGGGCCACCAGGAAGGCGACGTTCTGCCCCTGCGCACCGATCCCGCCCAGGACGGCCACGACGCCGATCACGACCACGGTGATCTTGCCGACCCGCAGCTCCTCCTTGCCGGTGGCCTTGCCCTTCTTGAGCACGTTGCCGTAGATGTCGTGGGCGAACGACGCCGATGCCGTGATGGCCAGACCCGCCACGACCGCCAGGATCGTGGCGAAGGCGACGGCTGCGATGAACCCGAGCAGCAGGGATCCGCCGAGCTCGTAGGCCAGCAGCGGCGCCGCCGAGTTCACTCCGCCCGGAGCCGCCGCGATGCGGTCGGCGCCGATCAGGGCCGCGGCCGCATAGCCGAGCACCAGGGTGAAGAGGTAGAAGGTGCCGATCAGCACGATGGCCCAGACCACCGACTTGCGGGCCTCCTTGGCCGTGGGGACCGTGTAGAAGCGCATCAGCACGTGGGGCAGGCCCGCCGCGCCGAGCACCAGGGCCAGGCCGAGGGAGACGAAGTCGAGCTTGGTGACCTCGCTGAGCCCGTAGCGCAGCCCGGGCTCCAGGATCGCGTGGTCGCCTGCGGTGTCCACGGCTCCCCCGAGCAGGCCGGAGAAGCTGAAGCCGAACATTGCTAGTGCCCACACCGTCATGACCGCCACGCCGGCGACCAGCAGGCAGGCCTTGATGATCTGCACCCACGTGGTGCCCTTCATGCCGCCGATCAGCACGTAGGCGATCATCAGGACGCCCACGGCCAGGATCACCACGGACTGCCCGGTGCTGGAGGTCACCCCCAGCAGCAGGGACACGAGCGCACCCGCGCCTGCCATCTGCGCCAGGAGGTAGAAGAGCGTGACGCTGAGAGTGGAGATCGACGCCGCCATGCGCACGGGGGTCTGGCGCAGGCGGAAGGACAGGACGTCCGCCATCGTGAACTTGCCCGTGTTGCGCAGCGGCTCGGCGATCAGCAGCAGAGCCACGAGCCAGGCCACGAAGAACCCGATCGAGTACAGGAAGCCGTCGTAGCCCTGCACGGCGATCGCGCCCACGATGCCGAGGAACGACGCCGCCGAGAGGTAATCGCCGGCGATCGCCAGGCCGTTCTGGGTGCCGGTGAAGGAGCGGCCTCCGGCGAAGTAGTCGGCCGCGCTCTGCGTGGACTTCGAGGCGCGGATGACGACGACCAGGGTCACCGCCACGAAGGCCAGGAAGATCGACATGTTGATCCAGGGCGATCCGACCGTGCTCGAGGAGGTCTCCGCCAGGGAGATCTGGGGGCTCATGGGTTCAGGCCTCCTGTCCGGTGCTGCGGGAGCGGGAGGCGAAGTCGCCGGCCTCGAGATCGGCGCGGATGTCCTGCGCCTGGCTGTCGAGGTTCTTGTTCGCGAAGACCACGTAGGCCGCGGTGATGCCGAAGGTCGTCACGAACTGCAACAGGCCCAGGATCACTCCGAGGTTCACGTTGCCGAGCACCTCGCGGCCCATGAAGGACGGCGCGTAGATGGACAGCAGGACGTAGAGGAAGAACCAGACGAGGAAGAACACGGTCATGGGGAACACGAAGCGGCGGTGCGTGCTGCGCAGGGACTGGAACTGAGGCGAAGCCTGGGCCGCCATGAAGTCCTCTGCCGTCGGCTCCGCGATGCGGGGCTGGTCGGTCACGGGGATCCTCTCGATGAAGAGTCGACGTGAGCTCTGTTACTCACAGGTGTGACACACACCATAATCAGCGATCTTCAAGGTTGAGGGCGCCACTCCGAGACACGGCATCGAGTTGCCAAGACATCCCCCGGCCGGCGCTCAGTCCAGGATCAGCACCAGGTCCACGAGGGCATCCAGGAAGGCATCGACCTGGTTCTCCTCGTACACGTCCTGGCCGTAGGCGGGGTCGAACACCGCGCGGCGGATCATGTCGGCATCCGGGGCCTGCTGGCGATCGATCTCGGTGAGCACCGTCTCGCACAGCTCATCGACCTGTCGGGCGCTGTAGCCACGGGTCGAGGCCGACGACGGGGCGCGGAAGCGGTGTCCGCTCGGACGGCGGAGCCGGCCGTAGATCTGCTCGAGCCGGCGGTCCATGCGGTCGTCCCAGGCCTGGGGGCCGTCCTCCGCCTGACGGCGCCGGGCATGGGCTGCGGCCGCACGGTCCTCGAGCCGGTCGATCGCCGCGTCGACCTCGGCGGGGATGTAGCCGCCGCGCTGACGCCGGAAGGTTGCGGTGCGCAGCGTCTCGGGCTCGGGAAGCACGCTGTCGTCAGGCTCGTCATCCCCGGGGCCCGAGCCGAGCAGCGGCAGCAGCAGGGCGTCGACGTCGGCGACGCGGTAGCCCCACGAGCGCGAGGCGACCCGTCCCAGGCCCAGGCCGTCCTGCGGCGCCTGTGCGCCTGCGGTCCCCTCGGCGTCAGGGGTGTCGGCTGCGGTGCTCATGACGGATCAGCCTCCTTGTCCGAGCCTGCCGACCGCGACCAGCAGCTCGAAGACCACGTAGCCCACCGGGATCGCGAAGAGGATCGAGTCGATGCGGTCCATGACCCCGCCGTGGCCGGGAAGGAGATCGCCCATGTCCTTCACCCCGAGCTCGCGCTTGACCATGGACTCGGAGAAGTCGCCGAGTGCGGAGACGATGACGAGGAAGAAGGCCAGGACGGTGCTGTGCCACCAGGGGACGTCGAGCATGAGCGCGCCCAGCACCGTGCCGAGGATGAGGGAGCCCAGCATGGACCCGGCGAAGCCCTCCCAGGTCTTCTTGGGACTGATCCGCGGTGCCATGGGGTGCTTGCCCCACAGCACGCCGGCGATGTATCCGAAGGTGTCGTTGCCGACCGCCATGAGGATCACGAGCAGGACCTTGGCGGGGCCCTCCGGGGTGTGGAACAGCAGGACCGCCAGCGAGATCAGCAGGCCCGCCCAGGTCACCGCGAACAGCGACGACATCACGGACAGGACCATGCCGTCGGTCCGCCCGAAGACGCGGCAGAGGATCACGACGGTGCAGACCAGGATCAGCGCGATGATCAGCGCCTCGGACCCGCCGACGAAGGCGGCCAGCGGCAGCACGGCCGCGCCCACGGCGGCGGGAGCGCGAGGCACCTTGATGCCGCCGCGGGCCAGGGCGCCGCAGACCTCCCACACGCCCAGGCCCGCGGCCGCGGCGGCCAGGAGGGCGACCACCGGCGGCACCAGGAACAGGCCGACGAGGAGCACGACGATCAGCCCCGCGCCCACTCCGATCGCGGCAGGCAGATTGCGGCCTGCGCGGGAGGTCCTCTGGGCGGGGGCGGACGACGGCTCTTCGACGACGGTGGGCATCAGACCTTCAGCAGCTCTGCTTCCTTGTTCTTGGCCGCGGTGTCGATCTGCTCCGAGGCCTTCTTGGTCAGGGCGTCGAGCTCCTTCTCAGCGCGCTTGCCCTCGTCCTCGCCGATCTCCCCGTCCTTGACGAGCTTCTCGATGGCCTCCTTGGCCGCGCGGCGGATGCTGCGCACCGAGATGCGGCCGTCCTCGGCCTTCGAGTGCACGATCTTGACGTAGTCGCGGCGGCGCTCCTCCGTCAGCTCCGGCATGACCACGCGGATCACGTTGCCGTCGTTGGCCGGGTTGGCGCCGACGTCCGAGTTGCGCAGCGCCTTCTCGATCTCCCCCAGGGCGGAGCGGTCGTAGGGCGTGATGAGCAGCGTGCGGGCCTCCGGGTTCTGGAAGGACGCCAGCTGGTTCAGCGGCGTGGGGGCGCCGTAGTACTCGACCGTCACGTTGGCGAACAGGGAGGGGTTCGCGCGTCCGGTGCGGATGGCGGCGAACTCGTCGGCGGCGTGCGCGACGGCCTTGTCCATGCCGGTCTTGGCTTCGTTGTGGATCTCGTCGATCACTTCAAGCTCCTTGCGTGGTCTGCGGGATCGGTGCGAGGTCCGGACCGATCAGGTGGGCAGCGCGGCTGCGGGCACTGAGGCCCAGTCTAGCGAGGCGAGTGCACACGCCGCGGGACGACGGCGGCTCAGACGGTGATGAGGGTGCCCATGTCCTCGCCCAGGATCGCGCGCGTGACGCTGCCCTCGCCCTGCATGCCGAACACGCGCATGGACACGTTGTTGTCCCGGCACAGCGAGAACGCGGTCTGATCCATCACGCGGATGTTGCGGGTGATGGCCTCGTCGTAGGTCAGCGACTCCAGGCGCACCGCCGAGGGGTCCACGTTGGGGTCGGCGGTGTAGACGCCGTCCACGCCGTTCTTGCCCATCAGGACCTCGTCGGCCTCGATCTCCAGGGCGCGCTGGGCGGCGACGGTGTCCGTGGAGAAGTAGGGCAGGCCGGCTCCGGCGCCGAAGATCACCACGCGGTCCTTCTCCATGTGCCGGATCGCCCGCCGCGGGATGTAGGCCTCTGCGACCTGCTCCATGGAGATGGCCGACTGGACGCGGGTGTCCACGCCGCACTGCTCCAGGAAATCCTGCAGCGCCAGGCAGTTCATCACGGTGCCGAGCATGCCCATGTAGTCGGCGCGCGAGCGGTCCATGCCTGCCTGGGAGAGCTCTGCCCCGCGGAAGAAGTTGCCTCCGCCGACGACGATCGAGGTCTCGACCTGTCCGACCGTGGCGGCGATCTGCTCGGCGATGTTGCGCACCACCGAGGTGTCCACGCCCACGCGGCCGCCGCCGAACACCTCGCCGGAGAGCTTCAGCAGGATGCGGCGACGCTGCCCTCGCTCCCCCGGGCTCGTGGCCGAGCGATCGGTCTCGCGACCTGCGCGCAGCGCTCCGTCGCGGATCTCCGAGGGGGTAGTGGTGGGCATGGTGCCTCCTGGCAGTCGCTGACGTGCCCCGCGGCGATGGGCGAGGCCGCGGGCGCCGCGGCCGTGTCACGGCCGCTGGGCACGGACCAGCATAGCGGCCGGCTCGGATCTGCTCTGCGGCACGGACCGGGCTCTCCCTGCACGGCGAACTCGGTCGACGGGAAGCAGCGGCGCAGACCATGCCGGAGGCAGGCTCCGCAGACGACGAAGCGCCCCCGCCCGGTCCCGTGAGGGACGCGAGCGGGGGCGCTTGTGCGCTGAAGCGCTGCGGATCAGGCGCCGACGCGGAAGCGGGCGAACGCCTTGGGGGTCGCACCGGCGGCCTTCAGGACGGCGCCGACGGACTGCTTGGCGTCCTTGGCGAAGTCCTGGTCGACCAGCACGTTCTCCTTGTAGAAGCCGTTGAGGCGACCCTCGACGATCTTGGGGAGGATCTGCTCCGGCTTGCCCTCGGCCTTGGCGGTCTCCTCGGCCACGCGGCGCTCGTTCTCGACGGTCTCCGCCGGGACGTCCTCGCGGGTGAGGAAGTTCGGGGAGAGCGCAGCGATGTGCACGGCGACGTCGTGAGCGGCCGTCTCGGCCTCGGCGCCCTGGCCGTCCACGGCCAGCAGCACGCCGACCTGGGCCGGGAGGTCCTTGGAGGTGCGGTGCAGGTACAGCTCCACCAGCGGGGCCTCAACCCGGGCGATGCGGCGCACGACGACCTTCTCGCCGAGCAGCGCGCCGGTCTCGGTCACCAGGTCGGAGACCTTCTGACCGTCGACCTCGGCGGCCAGCAGGGTGTCCAGATCCTGAGCGTCGACGGCGACGGCGGCGTCCATGACCTTCTCGCCGAAGGCCACGAACGGCTCGGCCTTGGCCACGAAGTCGGTCTCCGAGTTGACCTCGACGAGGTAGCCCTTCTGGCCCTCGATGCGGCCGACGACGATGCCCTCGGCGGTCGCGCGGCCCTCGCGCTTGGAGACGCCCTTGAGACCCTTCACGCGGATGATCTCGAGCGCCTTCTGCTGATCGCCGTCAGCCTCGTCGAGGGCCTTCTTGACGTCCAGCATGCCGGCGCCGGTGCGCTCGCGCAGTTCCTTGATGTCCTTGGCGGTGTAGTTCGCCATGTGAGCTCCTTGATCGATCGTCGCCCTGTGCAGACCGTCGACGGTCCGCTCCGGGCGTGCTCCGCTCCCGATGATGCGGGATCGGAGCGAATGTCAGGTGAACAGCGGGTGGGATCGTCTCCGCCCGCGGGCTCCGTCCGGCGCCGGCGAGGGCACCGGACGGAGAGAGGATCAGCTCTCGGTGGACTCGGCGGTCTCCGCCTCAGCGGCCGGAGCCTCGGTCTGCTCGCCGGCGGCGGCGACCTTGGCGGACTCGGCGGCCGACTCGGCGGACTTCTCAGCTTCGGCGGCGGCGTTGTGCTGCTCGAGCAGCTCGCGCTCCCACTCGGCCATGGGCTCCTCGGGAGCCTCCGAGCCGCCCTTGGCACCGCCGCGGGCCAGCAGGCCCTCGGCGACGGCGTCGGCGACCACGCGGGTCAGCAGGTTCACGGAGCGGATGGCGTCGTCGTTGCCCGGGATCGGGAACGTGACCTCATCCGGATCGCAGTTGGTGTCCAGGATCGCGACGACCGGGATGCCGAGCTTCTGCGCCTCGTCGATGGCGAGGTGCTCCTTCTTGGTGTCCACGACCCAGACCATGGAGGGGGTCTTGGACAGGTTGCGGATGCCGCCCAGGGTGCGCTCCAGCTTCTCCGCCTCGCGGCGCATGAGCAGGAGCTCCTTCTTCGTGTACTGCGAGCCGGCGACGTCGTCGAAGTCGATCTGCTCGAGCTCCTTCATGCGGTCGATCCGCTTGGAGACCGTGGAGAAGTTGGTGAGCATGCCGCCGAGCCAGCGGTGGTTCACGTAGGGCATGTTCACGCGGGTCGCCTGCTCGGCGATGGTCTCCTGCGCCTGCTTCTTGGTGCCGACGAACAGGATGGTGCCGCCGTGGGCGACCGTGGACTTGACGGCCTCGAACGCGCGATCGATGTAGGCCAGCGAGCCCTGGAGGTCGATGATGTAGATGCCGTTGCGCTCGGTGAGGATGAAGCGCTTCATCTTCGGGTTCCAGCGACGGGTCTGGTGGCCGAAGTGGACGCCGTTGTCGAGCAGCTGGCGCATGGTGACGACAGACATGTCGTGCTCCTTCATTTCTGCGCTCGCGCACCCCTGGTCCGGGCATGCGGAGCGCGGTCTGCGGTTGGTCGACGGGTCCGCCGGGTCGGCGGATCGTCCCTGGCGCACCGCGTGGAGCGGCCCCGGGAACCGGGGATGGCTCTCCGTCCGCCGCCTGCGACCGGGAGGCCGAGGACCGTGGCGGGCGGGTCGGGTCTGCGAGAGGACGGAGCCTGACGGATCCCGACGACGATGCGCGCGAAGTCAGTGCCCAGCGCCGCTGCCGGTACCTGATTCAGGCATGCGGACAGCGCAGGTGGTGACACTGCGGGAGCAAGGGTACTACATGAACCGCGTCATGACGGGCCAGGCGCGGGGACTCCACAAGCGCCTGTCCGGGCCGTGACGCGGGGCTCGAGACTCCGCTGCATCCACAGTCGGAGCCGCGCTGCCGCGATCCACCGCATCCTGCCCGCATGAACGCACTCGCCTCCCACGCAACCGCTTCCGCCGGCCCCGAGCAGCCCTCGCCGTCCCCCAGGGCCCGACGATCGCGCAGCACGCTGCTGGTCGCGGCTGCGGTGCTGGTCAGCTGGGCGCTGTCCGCTCCGGAGACTCCCCCATCGGCACATGCCGCCTCCGGCCAGCCTGTCCGAGCTGCGCCGATCTCCACCGCGCTGCCGCTGGTCCCGGGCTCCCTCGATGCCGCCGATCAGCAGCTGCTGGCCGCCGTGCACGGGACCTGGCAGTGGCCCGTGACCATCCACCCCAGGGTGGTCCGCGACTTCGATCCGCCGTCCGAGCGCTGGCTGGCTGGGCACCGAGGCGCGGATCTGACCGTCGGCCTCAACGGCGAGATCCTGGCTCCGGCGGACGGGCGCGTCAGCCACGTGGGCACGGTCGTGGACCGGGCGACCATCACCATCGATCACGGCGACGGCCTGCGCTCGAGCTTCGAGCCGGTCGAATCGGATCTGAAGAAGGGCGATCGCGTGCGCAAGGGACAGGTCATCGGCGTGCTCTCCGGCCGCAATCACTGCCTCACCACAGTGCGGGCCTGCGTGCACTGGGGCGTGCGCCTGGACGACGACTACGTCCATCCCCTGCCGTTCGTGGGGGCCCAGCGACCGTCGGTCCTGCTGCCCGTGCCATAGGCCGCGCCTGCCGCGCGAAGCGCCCCGAGCCAGGGTGCTCGGGGCGCTGAGGTTCGCTGCGTAGGGCGGGCGGGGCTTGAACCCGCGACCCAAGGATTATGAGTCCTCTGCTCTGACCAGCTGAGCTACCGCCCCTCGTCGGCCCCGGGCGCCTGCACTGCGGTGCGGGCGCGAGGACGACGACTTGACAGTCTAGTCGAGCCGTCGGGTTGGGCCTGATCAGTCGCCCGATCCTGGGCCCGAAGCCGGCGGGACGATCGGGAGGGGTCCGGTCTGCGGCCAGGACCCCAGCAGCAGATCCGGGTCCACGCCGCGGTAGAGCTGCTCGAAGACATCGATCGTGGCCGAGAAGCTGTGCTCGGCGACCATCCTCCTGCTCGCCGCTCCCATCTCGCGGCGCTGGTCCTCCGGCAGCTCGAGGAGCCGCAGCAGGAGCCTGCCCAGCTGCTCGTGATCGCCGGGCGGGAACAGCCAGCCGTTGACGCCCTCGTCCACCAGGTGCGGAAGGGCGCGCGCATCGGCGAGCAGCACCGGAGAGGAGGCCGCCATGGCCTCGAGGGACACGAGGGACTGCAGCTCGGCGGTGCCGGGCTGGCAGAAGGCATCGGCGCGCAGGTAGGCCACCCGCAGCGCCTCATCGGAGACGAATCCCCGGAACACGGTTCGATCCGCGATGCCCAGCTGCTGCGCCAGCTCGGCCAGCCGGTCGTACTCACCGCCCTGGCCCACGATCTCCACGCCGACGTCGCTGCGATCCGCGATGTTCGCCACGGCCCGCAGCAGGACGTCGATGTGCTTCTCCGGGTCCAGCCGCCCGACGAACAGGACGGTCGGGCGGTCCCGCGGAGGCAGGACCTCCCCGGGCTTGAGGTCGTACTGGGCGGCGTCGATCCCGTTGGACAGCGCATGCATGGGGAAGTCGAAGCCGTTGGCTCGCATGGACTCCACCGCCAGCGGGGTGGGTGCCGTGACGACGTCGCAGCGGCGGAAGACCGAGGCCATATCCCGCCACGAGAACCTGCGGTACAGGCGTCGGAGCGGGTCCGGCAGCGGGAGGTACTGCTCGATGTTCTGCGGGATGAAGTGGTTGGTGCCGATCAGGCGGATGCCGCGCGACTGAGCCTCCTTGGCGAAGTACCTGCCCAGGATGTAGTGGCACTCGATATGCACCACGTCAGGGCGCAGCTCGTCCATCAGCCGAGAGATCTCGCCCCGCACCTCCCACGGGAAGCACAGGTGGAACGTGTCGTAGGTGAAGGCGGTGTGCGAGCGGAAGCGGTGCTCGGTGACCGCGCCGTCCATCCGGGTCATGGTCCGTCCCTTGCTGGGACGCGGTGCGGCGATGTGGACGTCGTGGCCCCTGCCCGCCATGGCCTGCGCCAGGCGGTGGGAGAACTGCGACGAGCCGTTGATGTCCGGCGGGTAGGTCTCCGCCACCACCAGGACCCGAAGGCGCCCGTCGACAGGCTCCGGCACGCCGTCCAGCGGGAGCTCCGGGAGCATGTAGTCATCCCGGATCACCCCGCGGGGGTCCTGGGGCGGCTGCGGATCTGCCGGGGAAGGGCTCACGGAGAATCGACTCCCGAAGGGTTGAGGGTCAGGGCGGGGTCCGCGGTCCGTCGGGCCAGGACCTCAGGGTGGAACTGGGACATCACGAAGACGCCGCTGATCGAGGCTGCGGCGCACACCATCAGCAGCACCGCGGGACCGGGACCGAAGTCGGGCCCGGCCTCGCCGAGCACCGACAGGCCGATCAGCACGCCCACCATGGGGTCGACGACCGTCAGTCCAGCCATCACGAGCTCCGGCGGTCCACTGGCGTAGGCGGACTGCACGAGCCAGCCTCCCACAGCGGCGGCCACCAGCAGGCCTGCGACGTTCACCGGGTCGATGCTCTGCCACCACGGGCCGTCGCCGATGCGCAGCTGCGCGGTGATGATCTTCATCTCCAGAGCCACGAAGCCGTAGAGCGTGCCGGCCGAGACGAGCAGCATCAGCGCGCGCCCTCTGTGCCGCAGGAGGAGCAGGGCCAGCGCGACGACGAGCAGCACCACCGCCAGGATCACCGTCACGGCGGTGCCGGCGCGGTGAGTGATGCGAAGGGCCGGATCCGTGAAGCGGACGGCGCTGAGCACGAACAGCGCCGCTCCCCCGGCGCACAGACCGAGCGCGCGCCAGGTCGCGGCATTGATCGTCAGGCCCGCGTGACGGCAGTGCAGCAGGGTGACCAGGGCCAGGCCCAGCACGCCCACGGGCTGGACGACGCTCACCGGAGCCAGGCTCAGCGCGGTCACGTTGAGGGCTGTTCCGAGGCCCAGGCAGATCAGGCCGGTCGCCCAGCGAGGGGAGCGCAGCAGGCCGAGCATGATCGGAAGCGTGAGCTTCCCATCAGCGGCGCCGGCCACGACCGCGATCGACTGCAGATGCGTCCCGAGGGCCATGAAGACCGCCGACAGCACGGCGAGTGCCAGGGCGCACCAGACCATGCGGGGACCTCCAGCCCTCTGCTTGCGGCTTCCGTGCGACGAGCCGTGAAGGCGCGTCGCAGCCCCGGACCGGTGGGTGCGGGACGAACACTGCCCGCCAGTGTAGGGACGATGCACGCTGGTGCGTCGGATCCGCACCGCTCGCCCAGTACCGCATGAGCAGACTCACAGTCGGCTCACCGCCGTGTGCGGATCGGCCGCCGCCCGGGCGTCGACCTCGGGCGAGCCCCTCGAGGCATCCTCGCATGACGTGCCCGACTCAGACCCGGACAGTCCGAAGGCCCGGCCCCCTTGCGGGAGCCGGGCCTTCGGACGGGGACCTGGCGCCTTGCGACGGCAGGAAACGGATCAGCGGCGGATGAGCCGGATCAGCAGGACCAGGAACGCAGTGCCGGCTGCGGCGGCGACGCCCATCGGCGCCGCACGGCCGCCGAGGGCCTCCTCCTTGGCCGCCTTCTTGAGGTCGACGCCCGAGGCGGAGCTGCGGGTGCGGTCCACGAAGCCCTTGGTGGTGGACTGGACCTTGTTCTTGCGGCCCTCGACGTCGTCGCGCAGCTCCTTGAGCCGGTCGCGACGGACCTTCAGGCGCTGACGCAGCTGAGCCTCGGTGGGCGCGGGCGGCGCGGTGGCGGCCTCGTCGGCCTTCTTGCGCTTCTCCTCGGCCTTGCGCTCCTTGGCCTCGGCCTCCTCGCGGCGCACACGGGCCTCGGTGTAGGCCGAGCCCTCCTTGACGACGCCGAGGTCGTACTTCAGGCCGCGGATGGTCTGGACCGGGTTGATCGGCATGGCCTTCTTGATCTGCAGGAAGCCGATCAGGCCCAGGATCGCGAGGACCACCAGGAAGAAGGCGGCCACGATCAGCGCCGAGAGCCACAGGGGCATGACGGTCGCCAGGCCGGCGATCGCCGCGGCGACCAGCGCGATGACGAGCAGAGCACCGAAGGCCAGCGCGGCGCCGAGCAGCGCGGCACCCTTGCCGAGGCTGACGCCCTTGTCCTTGAGCTCGAGCTTGAGAAGTGCCAGCTCATCCTGGAGCTGACGGGGAAGAAGCTTGCCGAAGACCTTCACGACATCCGCTATGGGTGCCGAACCCGTCTCGGCCGAACGGCCCTGATCAGAGCCCGCCGCGTGGGACATTCCCGCCTCCGTGGGGGTATCGATGGTTCATGGGCAGTGGCCACTCGGACACCGCAGTGCGCGAACAAAGTATCACTGCTGACAAGCCGATCCGATGCGCCGCGCGCGAGACCCGCCCGAGCGGCAGATCCACAGTGACAAACGCCCCGCATTTTGGTACATGCAAAGTAATATACACTTGCGACCAGGCGATTCGCGTCCGAAGCCAGGGAAAATCACCCCAAATTAACGCGGCGGCAACCGAGCCTTCTTCCCCCTCCCCGGAGCACACCCTAGAGTCATCCGCGTTACTCAACCGTGATCTTCAGTCGCCCGCGACGCTGAGCATCGGACGAGGTGACACGGAACCCGTCAGCACCACAGCGAACTGGCCTGCGGGCAGGTTCCCGACCGCTTCCCCACGGTCCTCGGACCAGTTCATAAGAGCCCCGGCTCGGATACCGATGCACACCCCCCCTTCAGGAAGTTGCAGCACCACATGAGATCTCCCCGCGCCCTCAGCGTCGCAACCACCGTCGCAGTCACCGGCGGCACCCTCGCAACCCTCGGCGCGGTTCCCGCGCAGGCCGCGCCCGAATCCGACTGGGACAAGCTCGCGCAGTGCGAGTCGAGCGGCAACTGGGCCATCGACTCGGGCAACGGCTTCTACGGCGGCCTGCAGTTCACCCAGTCGACCTGGTCCTCGTTCGGCGGCACGGGCCAGCCGCAGGACGCCAGCCGCGAGCAGCAGATCGCCGTGGCCGAGAACGTCCTGGCAGGGCAGGGCTGGGGCGCCTGGCCCGCCTGCTCCTCCCGTCTGGGCCTGAGCAGCGCAGCCGAGCCCGTCGCCGACCCGATGGCGGCCGGCCCCGTCTCGACCTCCTCGTCCTCGTCCGAGGCCGCGACCGACTCCGCAGCCGCCGGCACGGCGGTCTCCACGCAGTCCGTGGTCCCCCGCCCCACCGGTCCCATCGACTTCCGCGACGTCGCCGACGCCTACTGGGCCTCCGCCGACATCGACTGGGCGTCCTCGACCGGAGTCATCGTCGGCCACCGCGACGGCACCTACCGCCCCGACGCCGATGTCACCCGCGCCGACTTCCTGACCATGCTCTACCGGCTCGCCGGTCAGCCCGAGGCCGATCTCAGCGTCCTCGAGGGCTACGCCGACAGCTCCGACCACCACCAGAAGCGTGCACTGGCCTGGGCCGCCGAGGAGGGCCTGATCAACGGCTGGGGCGACGGCACCCTGCGTCCGGACGCCCCGGTGGACTCCACCGCCCTGGGCTTGATCCTGCACCGCTCGGCCGGCGCGCCGGCCCACACCGCCCCGGAGACCAGCCGCTTCCAGGACGTCTCCGCCTCGCAGGCCGGATACACCGAGCTGGACTGGCTGCACGACGAGGACGTCCTGCCGGACACCGACGGCCGACTGGGCGTCGGGGACGGCATCACCCGCGCAGAGGCCGTCTCCGTGCTCAACGCGGCGGTCGCCGCCGGTGTCGTCGCCGACGACACGGAGCAGACTCCCTGGGGCTCCGGCGGCGCAGCTTCGGGCTCCGGTTACGAGACCTCGGCCCAGGCCCAGGCTCAGGCGGCCTCGAACGACGACACCATGGCTGTCGACGTGCAGTCGATCACCGACGGTGCCTCGAGCGCCGACGGCAAGGCCATCGTCGAGACCGCCATGCGCGGTCTGGGCGGCAACTACGTCTGGGGCGGCACCGCGTACAAGAACTGGGACTGCTCCGGCTTCACGCAGTGGGTGTACGCCCAGAACGGGGTCTCCATCCCCCGCGTGACCTGGCAGCAGTTCGGCGCCGCGCAGAAGACCTCGACCCCGCAGGTCGGCGACCTGGTCTCCCAGAACAACGGCTCCCACGTGGGCATCTACCTGGGCGACGGTCTCATGATCTCGGCCCTGAACCCGGACCAGGGCACCCTGGTCCACCCGGTGAACGCCATGAAGGTGGACGGCTTCTACACCTTCCTCTGACCCGCCTGCTCGAAGGGCCCGGCCTCTCGCTGAACTGGTGAGGGACCGGGCCCTTCGTCCTGTGCGGAGGACTCTCTTCCGCACTTCCCCTCCGTCCAGACGGCTCGCGATCCGCCCGACGACTCCCCGCCATGAGCGTCGGCGCACGCGCAGGGGCCCTCGGGGACGTATTCTGTGCAGGACACTCGCAGCACCCCCTAGACCCGCAGGAACGCCCACCGTGCCTCAGCCCCAAGACCACGCCGGCTCGACCGACGATCAGCCTCGCGTCCCCTGGGCGCGCCGCAGCGCCGCAGCGCTCGGCTGGGTGATCGGCTTCGCCGTCGCCATCGGACTGGTGGTCGCCGCCGTCATGATCCCCACGGCGTTCGTGGTCAACACCGCCTCGGCTGACGACGGCGCCTCGGACGATGCCTCGGCCATGACCGAAGAGACCGAGCTGCCGGACGAGGCCATGCAGAAGGTCACGCTTGAGGCCGCCGCCAGCTCCGGCGGGTCGGTCGAGTGGGAGGTCGACGGCCAGGTCGAGACCGAGGAATTCAGCGATAGCTGGTCCAAGGAGATCGAGATCCCGTCGGGCAGCTGGCCCCGCCTGGTGGTCACGGGCGACACGAAGGACAGCGACCTGTCCCTCGAGTGCTCGATCAAGCTCGACGACGAGGTCGTGTTCGAGCGCAAGGGCACCGATTCCTCGAAGACCGCGTCCTGCAGCGTCTTCGTCTGATCACTCCCGGCATCAGTCCTGCGGGCGGCCCAGCCCCCGCTCCAGCGCCGCGGTGACCTCGCGGTCCAGCGGCACCGGGCGGCCGTCGAGCTCGATCACCGGCACCGCGCGCCGCCCGCTCGACAGCAGCCACAGGGCATCGCAGTCCGAGAGCTCGGCAGCCGGAAGCGCACGAGACTCCAGCGGCATCCCCAGCTCCGACAGAACCGCGGCAGCGCGGGTCACCGTGGTGCCCTGCAGGATCCCGTGCTCCTGCGGCGGCGTGATCATCCGCCGCCCTCGACGCACCAGCACGGAGGCCGTGGTGGCCTCGAGCACGAAGCCGTCGGTGCTCACGAACACGGCATCATCCGCCCCGCGGCGCCGCGCCTCCCGAGCTGCCGCCGCGTGGATCGCATAGGACAGCGTCTTCACGCCGGTGAGCAGCCAGGGGGCCTCTCGTCCAGCATCCGAGCGCATGCCGCGATCGAGCAGGACCACTCGCACTCCGTCGCGGCGCTGGTCGGACAGATCCGCAGCAGGGGCGGCAGTGACCCAGGCGGTGGGCTCGGAGGCGCCCTCCGGGCCGCGGGTCACCACGATCCGCACGGTCGTCTCCCCCGCTCCGGCCGTTTCGAGGGCGCGGCGCACACCTGCCTCCACGACGGCGCCCGAGATCTCCGGCAGCTCCAGGCGGTCGGCAGAGCGGGCCAGTCGCTGCAGATGCGCCGGCAGATCCACGGGGTCTGCGTCGTAGGCCGTGAGGGATTCGAACACGCCGTCACCGCGGGAGACGCCGCGATCCTCGACCCGCAGGGCCGGTGCCTCAGCGGGCAGCGGATGGAGGCACTCGCTCACGGGACGACCTGCCGCCGCGCGGGCGCTCACGGGGTGCAGGACGACCAGCGCCTCGATCGGGCTCATGCTCCGCCTCTCGACTGCGGGACTGACGGGGTGATCCGCCCCACGCTACCGCGCGGCGTCCGAGTCAGGTCGCATACTGGGGAGCCGACGGCGATGTCCGGGCCACGGGCCCGAACACCCTGCCGAGCCACCAGATCTCACCGACCGCCTTCTGCGAAGGAGCGCCATGTCCCCGCTGTCCGCCTTCCGCCGCCGCATCCCGGCGCCCGACGGGATGTCCTGGCCGCACGTCGTGATCATCGGCGGCGGGTTCGCCGGAGCCAATGCCGCGCTCGAGCTGCGGGATGCGCGCGTTCGCGTGACCCTGATCGATCGCAACATCTACAAGACCTTCCAGCCCCTGCTGTACCAGGTGGCCACCGGCGGCCTGAACCCCGGCGACGTCACCATGGTGCTGCGCGGGCTGTCACGGAAGGCCCCCAACCTCCGCGTGCGCCAGGGCGACGTGGTGGGCGTGGATCCGCAGCGCCGCATCGTGTCCGTCGAGGACGGCGGTGCGCAGACGCAGCAGATCTCCTTCGACCACCTGATCATTGCCAACGGCATCTCGGCCAACTACTTCGGCACCACGGGGGCACGACGCCACGCCATGCCCATGTACACCCGCCAGGACGCCACGGCCATCCGCGATCGGATCTTCGCAGAGCTCGAGCGCTCGACCCGCTCCGATCCCGATGACTTCCTGCACGTCTCGATCGTCGGCGGCGGGGCCACGGGCGTGGAGGTCGCCGGTGCTCTGGCCGACTTCCGCCGCGACGAGCTGATGACCATGTACCCGGAGCTCGACGAGCGCGTCCTGCAGATCCGGATCCTGCAGCGCGGCAAGGACATCCTCAAGCAGTTCGAGGACCAGAAGCTGCGCGACTACGCGGCCGACGAGCTGCGCGAGCGCGGCGTGGAGCTCAGCACCGGCCAGGGGGTCAAGGCCGTCGGCTACGACTTCGTGGTGCTGGCCGATGACACCGTGCTGGAATCGGACATCACGATCTGGGCCGCCGGCACCGGCCCGGAGAAGCGGGTCTCCGAATGGGGCCTGCCCGTCACGGGCCGCGGTGCGCTCGCCGTCGAGGAGACCCTGCAGGTCAAGGGCCATCCGGGCATCTACGCCGCAGGAGACATCGCTTCGCTCGACGAGCCCCTGGCCCAGCTCGCACAGCCGGCCATCCAGACCGGCGTCCATGCTGCGCGCATGGTCCGCGCCGAGGTCGAGGGCCAGCCGCTGCGGCCGTTCCACTACACCAACCTGGGCGAGGCGGCCACGATCGGACGACGCGCTGCGATCGTGGTCGCCCCCGGCGAGGTCGCGATCACCGGCACCGCCGGATGGTTCGCCTGGCTGGGAATCCACGTCATGAAGCTCATGGGCGGACGCAATCGCCGCGCCGTGACCATGAACCTGATCTCCCTCTACGCCGCCCGCAGCCGGCACCAGCCGAATCCGGTCACCGGCAACGTCGATTCCATGCGCGCCGCCGCGGAGTTCACCGAGCACTCGAACAGGCGGAGGTTCGGGCCGGGACACCAGGGCTGAGCCCCGGCCGGCGGGCCCGTCCACTCGGACGCTCAGGGCTCGCCGAGGGCCTCGGCGGGATCGATCCCATGCCGCGAGCGCAGCCGCTCGAGCAGCCCGCGGCGCACCGTCGGCCATTCCGCAGCAGTGATCGAGAAGACCACGGTGTCGCGCAGGGAGCCGTCGTCCATGAGCTGATGACTGCGCAGCACGCCGTCCTGCTTGGCCCCCAGTGCGGCGATCGCGGCCCGGGACTGCCGGTTGTGCCAGTGCGTGCGGAACTCGACCGCGATGCAGTCCAGGTCCTCGAAGGCACGGGCCAGCATCAGCAGCTTGATCTGCGGGTTGACCCCAGTCCCCTGCACGCTCGGGGCCAGCCAGGTGGAGCCGATCTCCAGGCGCCGATGCTCGGACTCGATGTGCATGAACGTGGTCATCCCGACCGCACGGCCGTCGGCATCGAGCACGGCCCACGGGACCATGGAGCCCTCGGCGTGCTGGCGGTGGCGCAGCGCGATCTCCTCGGCCACGGACGCTGGTTCGGCAGCCGGGATGCGGGTGTACCACAGCGACTGCATGCCCTTCTGGCCGGCGGCAGCCGCCAGGTCCTCGGCATGCTCGTCCCCCAGGGGGACCAGCGAAGCCAGCGGACCCCGCAGGGCGGGGATGCTCAGGAATGCGCTCATGGGGCCATGCTAAGTTGCGCCCGGGCCGCGCCCGCTGCGGCTCACCCGACGGCGGCCACCGCCTGTGCGGCCAGTTCGTGGAGCATCCTCTGGGCGTGGACCACGGCCCCCAGGAGAGCCGGATCGGGATCTGAGGGCAGCACCATGGAGGCTGGAAGGGATTCCTCGTCGATGGTCCGGACCACCCGACGGCGAAGGATCGCCAGCGCCTCCGAGTCTTCTGCCAACGGGCCGCTGAGCACAGTGTGCTCGGGATCGATCATCAGGATGGCGTTTCCGATGGCCTCGGCGAGCACCTGCCTCAGGTCCTCGGACTGCGCGTCGTCGGCCTTGAGCACCTCAGCCGTTCGCTCGACATCCAGCGAGTGGCCGGAACCTCCCAGCACGGCCAGCTGCTCGAGCCGGGCCGAGACCGTGCGGCCGGCCCCGCGGAGCCGGCCGATCTCGCCGAACGCCCCGCGACGTCCCCGTACCAGTCGTCCATCCACGGTGAGCGCAGCACCGAGCCCCGTCCCCAGATGAAGGTGCAGGCTGAGTCCGCGGGCGATCTCAGGGTGCAGCTCGCACGCTGCCGCTGCGGACCAGTTGACGTCGTTGTCCACGACCACGTGGCCGCTGACCAACGGCGTGAGGATGCCCACCACGTCCACATCCGCAGCGCGGAAGGGCGCCTCCTCCAGGCGAACGGGCCGGGAGGTCCGAGGATCTACGGGTGCCGCCACGGAGATGGCTGCGCACAGGGGCGGAGCCGCTGCGCTGCAGAACTCTCGCGCGGAGGAGGCCAGCACACGGGCGAAGTCATCCTCGGTGATGCGCAGATCGAGCGGAAAGCGCTGCTGGCGCACGAGGTCGCCGCGCAGGTCCACCTCCCCCAGCGTCAGGGAGCCTGCCCGAGCCGCTCCCACCACAGCGGTCCCGAACTCCGGCGACACCTCGTAGATCTGAGGCGACCTGCCTCGGCCCCCTTGCCCTTTCCCGACATCGCGGACGACGCCCGCCGACTCCAGGCGGGAGGCGGCGGCCGACGCAGTGGGCTTGGAGACCCCGGTGACCGTCGCGGCCTCGGCGCGAGAGATGGAGCCGTGCTCGATCACGGCGCGCAGAAACGCCAGATCGCTGTCGCGAGGCTCCCCTCTGACCTGCTTCTGCTCCGCTTCGATCATCGACGCGCCTCTCGCTCGGGCCTCGACACTACCGCAGGGCTGTCCAACCGGAACGCCGCGAGCCTCCCGCACGTTTCTAGGAAAGTCACTTTACTATGTGCTGCGTCACCTGTACCGTTGCACCCACGGGGCTCCTAGTAAAGCCCCTTAACTAGAACTGGGAGACAATGATGTCACAGCAGCCCACAGCCCCCGCCGCACCGAAGGTGCCCGAGGACGTCGCCGGCGAGATCCGCGCGATGAAGCAGAAGATCCGCTCGCAGATCGACGTGAAGGACGCCTTCGAGCGCCTGTCGAGGATCGTCGAGCAGAAGGTCGAGCGCATCGAGGCCCTGCGAGCCGAAGGCGATCCCGTATGGCCGGTCGTCGACTACGCCGACCTCGAGGGCGGCAAGGTCCCGGAGGACACCGCGGCGCTGCTGCGCGAGCGCGGGTGCCTGGTCGTGCGCGAGCACTTCCCCCGGGACCTGGCCCTGGAATGGGACCAGAAGCTCGTGGAGTACATCGAGCTCAACGACTTCGACAGCAAGTACCGCGGCCCCGGCGACGACTTCTTCGGAACCCTCGGCCAGAGCGCCTCGCGCCCGGAGATCTTCCCGATCTACTGGTCGCGCCCTCAGATGGAGGCTCGCCAGGACAAGCGCATGGCAACCGTCCAGTCCTTCCTGAACCACAGGTGGGACTTCGAGTCCGAAGGCAGGACCTGGTTCGACCCGGATCAGGACGCCATGTACCCCGACCGCGTCCGCCGCCGCGCCCCGGGCACCGACTCGGGCGGCCTTGGTCCGCACACCGACTCAGGATCCCTCGAGCGATGGCTGCTGCCTGCCTACCAGAGGGTCTTCCGCCACGTCTTCGACGGCGACATCGAGGACTACAACCCCTGGGATGCCGCATACCGCACCGACGTCTTCGAGTACGAGGGCGGGACGACCATGTGCTCGATGTTCCGCACCTTCCAGGGCTGGACAGCGCTGTCCGACATGGACAACGACCAGGGCGTGCTGCACGTGGTCCCCATCCCCGAGGCGATGGCCTACATCCTCCTGCGCGCACTGCAGGACGATGTCCCGGAGGACGAGCTGTGCGGCGTCACGCCCCAGCACGTGCTGCCCATCTCCGAGCAGTGGCACCCGCTGCTGATGCGCGCGCTCACCCCGATCCCGAACCTGCAGGCCGGCGACTCGGTGTGGTGGCACGCCGACGTCATCCATTCGGTCGCCCCGGTGGACGATCAGAAGGGCTGGGGCAACGTCATGTACATCCCGGCCGCCCCCATGTGCGAGAAGAACCGCGCCTACGCCGCCGCGGTGGCTCAGGACTTCCAGGAGGGCCGCTCCCCGAGCGACTTCCCCGAGGAGGACTACGAGACTGACTGGCAGGAGCGGTTCCAGCCGGAGGAGCTCAACGAGGTCGGCCAGCGCGGTCTCGGGCTGGGTGTCGACTGATCCATGGAGACCACGGAAATCTCGACGAGCAGCGGGCGGCTCTCGGGCCGCCTGCTGCTCGCCGTGTGCATCGCCGCCCTGGGCGGCTTCCTGTTCGGATTCGACTCCGCGATCATCAACGGCGGTGTCGACGCCATCCAGCTGGCCTTCGATCTGAGCCCGGGGATGCTCGGTGTCGCCGTGTCCTGCGCGCTGCTGGGCGCCGCTCTGGGCGCCTGGTACGCGGGCGTCTTCGCAGAGCGCGTGGGACGCGTGCGCACCATGCTGATCGCTGCCGGCCTGCTGGCAGTTGCCGCGATCGGCTCCGCCTTTGCCTTCTCGGTCTGGGATCTGATCCTGTGGCGCTTCGTGGGAGGCGTGGGCGTGGGCTTCGCCTCCGTGATCGCTCCCGCCTACATCGCGGAGGTCGCTCCCGCGCATCTGCGCGGACGGCTGGGCACCCTGCAGCAGCTGTCGCTGGTCACCGGCATCTTCCTGGCGCTGCTGGTGGGCGCTGCCCTGGCACGCGTGGCCGGCGGCGCCGCCGAGCCGTGGCTCGGTCTGGCCGCGTGGCGATGGATGCTGCTCTCGGCGCTGCTGCCCTCGATCGTCTACGGGGCGCTCGCACTGAGCCTCCCGGAATCCCCGCGGTACCTGGTCGAGAAGAACCGGCCTGACGAGGCACGACGGGTGCTCACCGGCTTCGTGGGCATCGCCTCCGGCCCGGCCGTCGAGCAGAAGATCGAGGAGATCCAGCAGACCGTCGACACCGAGCGCCGGCAGCGCTTCAGCGACCTGCTGGGCGGGCGCTTCGGGCTGAAGACGATCGTGTGGGCAGGGATCCTGCTCTCGGTGCTCCAGCAGTTCGTGGGCATCAACGTGATCTTCTACTACTCGACGACCCTCTGGAAATCGGTCGGATTCCAGGAGTCCGACTCGTTCACGATCTCCGTGATCACCTCGCTGACGAACCTCGTCTCGACGGTGATCGCCATCGCGCTCGTGGACATCCTGGGCCGCAAGCTCCTGCTGATGATCGGCTCGGTCGTGATGACCGTGTCGCTGGGAACCATGGCGATCGCGTTCTCGCAGGCGACCACGGTCGACGGCGCGCTGTCGCTGCCCGATCCGTGGGGTGTGATCGCCCTGATCGCCGCCAACCTGTTCGTCGTCGGCTTCGCGGCGTCATGGGGACCGCTGGTCTGGCTGCTGCTGGGCGAGATGTTCCCGAACCGCATCCGAGCCATGGCCCTGGGCATCGGAGGTGCCGCTCAGTGGGTCGCGAACTTCGTGGTCACCGCGACGTTCCCGGTCCTCTCGGCGGCCAGCCTGGCCCTGGCCTACGGCCTCTATGCGGGCTTCGCGCTGATCTCGTTCTTCGTGGTCCGGCTCATGATCCGCGAGACCAAGGGCAGGGAGCTCGAGGACATGGTGGCCTGAGTCTGAGCGTCCTGCTTCAGGCGCAGCACAGGGCCCCGCACCGGCAACTTTCCGAGGCGGGGCCCTCGCCGCATGCCTCGGCGAGGCTCATGGGCTCGCACGCCGGCCTCACGTCGATCGGCTCACCCCTGGAGGTGCTTGGCCCGAGGCGTCTCGGCGCGGTGGCGGACCACCGGCTCGCCGGTCAGCGGGGAGATCCGCACCGGCTTGAACCCGGGCAGCAGCAGCCCGGCCAGTGTGGCTGCGGCCAAGGCGATGGCACCGGCCGCGATCGCGGGAACGGCGCCGTCGCTGAAGCCGTCCGGGCTCAGCTCGCCGCCTGCGGTCATGAACACGGCCGACAGCGCCGCGATGCTCAGGGCCACGCCGATCTCACGGGCCGTCGAATTCGTCCCGGAGGCCACGGCCTGGTCCTCCGGGACGATCCCCTCCAGCACGGCGGAGGCGATCGGGGCGAACACCAGCCCCATGCCGATCCCCGCGAGCGAGTAGGGAGGCACCAGCCGGATGTACTCGACGTCCGCATCCAGCACCAGCGCGATCCAGATCAGGCTGGCCCGTCATGCAGGCCAGCCCGGCCACGATCGCAGGGCGCACGCCGATCCTGGGCGTGATGAGCCCAGTCAGCGGCGCCATGGTCCACGGCATGGTCCGCACACCGGCCTCCAGCGCCGTGGCCCCCTGGGCCACCTGCAGGAGCTGGATGAGGATGAACACCGCCCCGAAGATGCCCAGCGAGAACAGCACCCCTACGACGTTTGCCGCACGGCTTCTTGAGCATCTACCGCCTGCTGCGCGTCGAGATCGGGCTCTCAGCGCAGCGCACGGAGACGCTGTTGGCACGCGGGATGCTGATCAACACCCTGCTCAGCCTGCGGCTGCCGGACCTGGTGGAGACCGACCAGGACGCGGGCACGCTGCTGCGCTGCATCTTCCGCGACATGTTCGACGACGTCGTGGCCACGGCCTCGCAGCGCGCTCCGCTGCCGGAGGCCCACCGCTCCGCGGAGACCTCCGACCGAACCCAGCGACGCCGGTGAGCGCTGGCGGGAGTCAGCCCGAATGGGCGATTAGGGCCCAGATCCGCTCACCGACCAGCCACGGGCCCATGGCGACCATGGCGATGCCCGTGATGCGGCTGATGATGCCGGCGGCCGAGGGCTGGCCGGTGAGCAGGCGTCGGGAGGCCAGGCCCAGGAAGACGTTGAAGACCGCCGCCAGCGCGGCCCAGGTGAGCCCGAGCGCCGCCAACTGCCTCCACAGCGGCAGGGGCGCCGCCGCGATGACGAACTGCGAGAGGAAGGCCGCGAAGAACACGAGCGACTTGGCGGTCAGGGCGATCGGCACGACGGCGATCAGCGGGCCGCCTGGCAGCCCCCACGAAGGCCACCACGACGTAGCCGATGCTGAGCCCGAGGACCGGAGCGGCCACCCCGCCGCCGTGCCCTGTTCCGCCTGGAGCACGCCGGTCGCCTCCGCCGCAGGAATGTTGCTCATCACACCGTCCGTCGGCAGACCCTGCCCCTCCTCGCTGCCGATCATTCAGTTCCAGATATTGGACCCCGGCGTGTGATCTACGTAACGTTCAAGATGTCCCGATACCTACCGCGTCGTCAGGACCGCAGATCGATCCGATCCGTCCGACGACCGCAGCATCACCCGGCGAGGAAGACAGAGGTGCACTGTGCAGTACCACCATCACGGATACGTCGCCCATGATCCGCTCGTGAAGGAGCCGGCCGGCACAGGAGTCGATCGGCCGACGGACCTGCCGGACACCATGGACGTGCTCATCGTGGGCGCGGGACCGGCCGGGATCATCCAGGCCGCCCAGCTCTCGCGCTACCCCGGCATCAGCACGCGAATCATCGACTCCCGCCCGGGCCGCCTGGAGGTAGGCCGCGCCGACGGACTCTGGGCCCGAAGCAGCGAGACCTTCCAGGCCTACGGCTTCTTCGATCGCATCAACGCCGAGGCGCACCGGCTGGTCGATGTGCACTTCTGGGGGCCCGATCCCGAGGATCCCAGCCGGATCATGCGCGGCGTGCGAGCCGAGGACCCGCCCTCGGGCGTGAGCGAGTTCCCGTTCCTGATCGTCAACCAGGCACGGGTCATCGACTACTTCGCCGAGTACGCCGAGCGCGGCCCGGCCAGGATCACGCCCGACTACGGATATGAGTTCCTGGAGCTGGAGGTGGACGAGTCCCAGGAGCATCCGGTCAAGGTGCTGCTGCGCGATCCTCAGGGCCAGGAGCGCACGGTGCGCGCCAAGTACGTCATCGGCAACGACGGCGCCCGCAGCCGAGTGCGCGACTGCACGGACATCGAGGTCGAGAAGGACCCCTCGGCCCACGCCTGGGCCGTGATGGACATCCTGGCCGAGACCGACTTCCCGGACATCCGCCAGAAGTGCGGGATCCTCTCGGACAAGCACGGCTCGATCCTGCTGATCCCCCGTGAGGGCGGCTTCCTGTTCCGGTTCTACGTGTCCTTGGGCGATATCGACGACAGCAACCGCGAGCAGCTGCGCGCCACGACCGTCGAGGAGGCCGCCGAGCGCGCCAATCAGATCCTGCACCCGTACTCGATCGAGGTGAAGGAGGTGACCTGGTTCAGCGTCTACGAGGTGCGCCACACTGTCGCCAAGAAGTTCGACGACGTCCCCGTGGACCGGGTCGGCGCCCAGCTCCCCCGGGTGTTCATCGCCGGCGACGCCTGCCACACCCACAGCGCCAAGGCGGGTCAGGGCATGAATGTCTCCATGCAGGACGGCTGGAACCTGGCCTGGAAGCTGGGTCAGGTGCTCGAGGGCCGCAGCGATCCCTCTCTGCTGGCCACGTACTCGGCCGAGCGGCAGCAGATCGCGGAGAATCTCATTGCGTTCGACAAGGAATGGTCGTCCATGATGTCCAAGCGCCCGGAGGAGCTCGAGGACCCCGAGGAGATCGGGCGCTTCTACGCCGAGAACGCCGAGTTCCCCAACGGCTTCGCCACGCAGTACCCGGCGTCCTCGATCATCGGCCAGGACACCCACCAGCATCTGGCCGCCGGCTTCCCGATCGGCAAGCGCTTCCACTCCGCGCCCGTGCGCAGGGTGGCCGACACCTCCCCGCGGGAGCTGGGGCACCTGTTCGAGGCCGATGGCCGGTGGCGCCTGTACGCGTTCGCCGACCAGGACGGCTCGGCCGTCCGGGAGCTGGCCGAATGGCTGGAGGGCTCCGAGGACTCGCCCGTGCGCCGCTTCACGCCGCAGGGCTCCGATCTGAACAGCGTGTTCGACGCCAAGGTGATCTACCAGCAGCCGTACACGGAGATCGAGCTGGCCGATGTCCCGTCGCTGTTCCTGCCGAAGGTGGGACCGTACGCGCTCACCGATCGCGAGGAGGTCTTCGCCGCCGATCAGGACGCCGACATCTTCGACCTGCGCCAGGTGGACCGCGCGGGAGCCCTGGTCATCCAGCGCCCGGACATGTACGTGGCCCACGTCCTGCCGCTGAGCGCCCGGGAGGAGATCACCGAGTTCTTCGCGCAGAACATGGTGGTTCCGGCGACCTGATCCGTCGCCGAGCACGACAGCGCCCCGGCTGCCGTACGGCGGTCGGGGCGCTGTCCTTCAGGTTCGGGGATGCTCCACGGCACCGAGGCGGGCGCTCACTCCACCGGCTCGAGCTCGCTGCCGACGACCCACTTGTGGTTCGTCATCTCCATGCCGTCCATCGTCATGTCGACCATGTAGACGGTCTCGTCGGTGGAGCTGTCGATGGTGGCCTCGGCGCCCTCCATGCCCTCCATGTGATCTGCCTGGAGCACGACCTCGGTGCCGTCGGCCAGCGGTGCCTCGCCCGGGTCCTGCAGCTCCTCGTGCACGACCCACTTGTGGTCCTCCACGGGCTCGCCGCCATCAGTCGGGGTGTAGGACACGGCATAGGTGGTCGTGTCGAAGGCCCCGGAGACGGTGGCCTCCGCGCCCTCCATGCCGGGCATGTGATCGGCAGTGACCCGGACCGTGTCCCCCACGGCGAAGGTCGGGTCCGACGCCTCCTGGATGCCCTCGGGCGCAGGCCCGCCGTCAGGATTGTGGGCGTGCCCGCCCTCCTCGGAGTGGCCCTCGTGCGCGTTGTCGGAGGCTGCGCCCGAGGACTCCGAGGTCGACGACGCAGCGGCCGAGTGGCCCTCGTGGCCGCCTCCGGCGCTCTGGTCCTCTTCACCGGTGCCGCACGCGCTCAACAGCAGCAGCCCTGCCGCTGCTGCAGCGGCCGCGCCGGTGGTCCTGAAGGTCCTGTTCATGTGATCGATCTCCTCTGATTCTTGAGTTGCCGTGCTGGATAGCGGGCCTTGCGGCCCTGTGGGGAGGGCGTCAGCCCTGGCGTGAGGCCCACTGCACGGACGCCTCCGGCGAGAGGTCCAGTCCGCGCAGGGTCTGGGCGTTGAGCGCGACCACCACGGTCGAGGCGCCCATCAGCAGCGCGCCCACGGCCATGGGCATCACGAAGCCGATCGGGGCGAGCACACCGGCGGCCAGCGGCACCGAGATGAGGTTGTAGCCGGCGGCCCACCAGAGGTTCTGCACCATCTTCCGGTAGGACGCCTTGGACAGCCGCACCACGGAGACCACGGAGCGGGGATCGTCCGAGGCCAGCACGATGCCGGCCGAGGCCATTGCCACATCCGTGCCCGCACCGATCGCCAGGCCGACGTCGGCCTGAGCCAGGGCGGGGGCGTCGTTCACGCCGTCGCCCACCATGGCGACCTTGCGGCCCTTCGACTGCAGATCGCTGACGCGCTCGTTCTTGTCCTCGGGACGCACCTGCGCCTCGATGCGGTCGATCCCGAGCTCGCGGCCCACGGCCTCGGCCACGTTCTGGGCGTCGCCGGTGAGCATGGCGGTCTCAATGCCCAGATCGTGCAGGGCCTGGATCGCCTCGCGGGCGGCCGGGCGCACTTCGTCGGCCAGGGCGAGCGCGCCGATCGTGCGACCGTCGCTGAGCACATGGAGCACGGTGCGTCCGTCGCGGTCCCACTGCTCGCTCGGCAGGGCCTGCGCACCGGTCTGCTCGAGCAGCCCGGGCCCGCCCACGCCGATCTGCGCGCCGTCGACGACGGCGGACACGCCGATCGCCGTGGAGCTGTCGTGCCCCGAGGCCTGCGGAACCTGCAGCCCGCGCTGCTCGGCGGCAGCGGCAATGGCTCGGGCCAGCGGGTGCTGGCTGCGAGCCTCCGCCGCAGCCGCCAGGGCGATCAGCCGGTCCTCGTCGAGACCCTCGGGGGCATCGTCGGCCAGCTGGACGCCCAGCAGAGCTGGCTCGCCGCGGGTCAGGGTGCCGGTCTTGTCGAAGACGACGGTGTCGATCCCGCGCATGGTCTCCAGCGCGCTGCGGTCGGTGACCAGCACGCCCTGACGGGCGGCCCGACCGGTCGAGATGGACACGACCAGCGGGATCGCCAGGCCCAGGGCGTGCGGGCAGGCGATGACCAGCACCGTGACCACGCGGGTCAGGGCCATGTCCGGCGTGCCCACGATCGTCCAGACGACCGCGGTGATCACCGCGACCCCCAGGGCGAACCAGAACAGCAGCGCCGCGGCACGGTCGGCCAGGCGCTGCGCGCGGGTCGACGACGACTGCGCCTGCTCGACCAGACGGCGGATCCCGGCCAGGGCGGTGTCCTCGCCGATCTCGGTGACCTCGAGGGTCAGGGGCCGGTCGGTGGCCACGGTCCCGGCCACGACCCGCTCGCCCTCACCACGGGACACCGGGGTGGACTCGCCGGTGACCATGGACTCGTCGACGTCTGCCTGGCCGTCGATGACGCGACCGTCGGCCGGGATGCGTCCACCCGGGCGAACGACCACGCGGTCCCCCACGCTGAGCTCCGAGGGCGCGACGGTGCGCGTGGAGCCGTCGTCCTGGAGCAGCTCGGCCTCGTCGGGCAGCAGTGCGGCCAGCTCATCGAGAGCGCTAGATGTCCGCGCCAGGGAGGCCATCTCGACCCAGTGGCCCAGCAGCATGATGACCACCAGCAGCGCCAGCTCCCACCAGAACTCGAGCTGCGGGTCCAGCAGGCCCAGGTGGCTTCCCCACGAGGCCAGGAAGGCCACGGTGATGCCCAGGGCGATCAGGGTCATCATGCCGGGGCTTCGCTGCTTGATCTCGTCGACCGCGCCCGTCAGGAACGGGCGGCCGGTCCAGAGGTACAGCACGGTGCCCAGGACCACCGGGATCCAGGCGATGACAAGGCTGTCCGGCAGGTCGTAGCCCACCAGATGCGCGAAGGCCCCGCTGAGCAGGACCGTGGGGATCGCCAGGACCACCGAGATCCAGAACAGGCGGCGGAACATGGCCACATGGTCGTGATGACCCCCGTGGCCTTCATGGCCGCCATGACCCCCGTGGCCCTCATGGCCGCCATGGACCTGGTGGTCATGCTCCTCGTGCGCGGCGGGATGACCGTTCCGCTGATGCTGTGAGTGCGTCGCTTCCATGATTCCTCCTCCCGATAAGCATACCCCCATGGGGTATATGTTCCAATTGGTCGGCGCCACCCGCCCCCAGCGGCACCAGCTCCGCCGAGCCGCCCCGTCGGCCGCCTGTCGACGAGCAGGAGAACGAGGCCAACCTCGGCGGCCAGGCGCACTGGGCGTTCGGGGGCCTGTTCCTGGTCGACTCCCCCATGCAGCGCCGGCTGGGCGTTCGCGACTCCTTCGACCTCGCCTGGCAGGACTGGCAGGGCTCGGCAGCCTGGGATCGCCTGGAGGGCGAGCACCCCGAGGACGAATGGGCCCGGCAGTGGGGACGCGCCTACGTCGATTTCGCAGCCACGGCAACTCCGTGCCCAGGTTCCACATCCCCTGGGGCACCGGCACCGGCATCTCCGAGCCGTTCGTCAAGAAGGCTCGCGCCGCAACCGAGTCGGGTCTGGTGCGATTCGCCTTCCGGCACCAGGTTGACGGCCTGATCTTCGACGGCGACCAGGTGAGCGACGTGCATGGGACAGTGCTCGAGCCGGACACCGCTCGTCGCGCAGCGGCCTCGAACCGGACTGCCGTCGGCAGCTTCGAGTTCCGGGCCCAGGCCGTCGTCATCGCCACCGGGGGCATCGGCGGCAATCACGAGCAGGTGCGCAGGTGGTGGCCGCCGCGACTGGGCACGCCGCCGCAGAAGATGATCACAGGGGTCCCGGAGTACGTCGACGGGCGCATGCTCGACATCGCGACCGAGCAGGGCCTCCGGCTCATGAACCGGGATCGGATATGGCACTACACGGAGGGCCTGCAGAACGGGGATCCCGTCTGGCCCGCATGCAGATCGAGCTGCACGGCCCCGAAGTGCGCATGGAGACCATCGCCGGCGAAGCAGGGGTAGCCGTCGGGACGCTCTATCGTCACTTCCCGACCAAGGTCGACCTCGTCGCCGCCGTGCTCTCGGAGTACGCCGATCAGATGACCGCAGGCGCCCGTCACGCTCTTGCGCGCGCGCAATCCGGAGAAGTGACACCCCTGGAAGCGCTGGCGGACTATCTCTTCGAGGTCATCCGTGCCACAGCTCAGAACGCCGCGGCCAAGTCTGCCGCCCCCGCCCTCGGCGCAACGATCAACATCGACGAGTCCGAAGCAGCGAAGCACTTGTCAGACCTGATAGGGCTGGGGATCAACAGCGGCGAGGTTCGCACGGATCTCACGGTGACGGACGTGTACCTGCTGGTCACCGGTTCACCATTCGGAGCGGGTCAGGACGACGCAGAACACTGGGCAGAACTGGTCCTGCCCTGCATCTCCGCAACCGCCGCGGCCATGAACATCCACCGTGAGCCTTCGACAACAACGGAATAGCCTCGGACGTCGAGACTGCACCCGGTCGACAGCTGTCGATGACCTCTTGGTCGGCAATCACTAGAGGCCGCACAGACCGAGCTCGGCAGAAGTGCTGGAACGCGCGTCAGCGCAGGGGGCGAGCCTGACCTGGGAGGCGCCAGAGGACGCACTGCGATCTCGCTTGACATCACCCTCGCTGGCCTTCTTGGACTGGGGCCTCTGAGGACACGAAGAAGCCCCCGTGATGACTTGGTCACCACGGGGGCTGAGCTGCTCCCCCGACTGGACTCGAACCAGTAACCCTTCGATTAACAGTCGAATGCTCTGCCAATTGAGCTACGGGGGAAGGTGCACGTCGCCGTGCAACAGACAGACACCCTACCCCGTGCGGTGCGCCCGCGCAAAACCCGTCACAGGCTCGGCTCAGGCCGGACGCAGCTGGCGACGGCGGGCCTCCAGATCGAGCAGGCTGCGGCTGATCTCGCGGAAGCGCTCCGGCTCCTGGACCGACGACGTCCGCTGCAGCTCGGCTCGCAGATCCGCCTGGCGCCGGTTGATCTGGCGGTCGAAGAGGTGGTTGATCACCCCGGTGGCGTAGCGCTCGAGCTGCTGCTCGGAGGACGCCGGCAGGGCCCGCATGGACAGTCCCGCCAGATAGCCGTGCAGCTCCTGCGGAAGGGCCGCGCGAAGGGCCTCGATCCAGCCTCGCCCCGGGGTGATCTGCTGATCCGCGCCGATACCGGCGAGCACCTGGACCACCCCGCGATGCACCGCGGTGTGCACGGGATGCGCGCACTCGGCCTCGGTGAACTGCTGCCACTCGGCCGGGCCCAGCAGGTGCGGGACCTGCACGACGACCTCCAGCGCCTCCTTCTCCGTGCGCAGCAGCGGATCGCGGGGATCCGGCCACTCGATGCGCGGAGGCTGTGCGGCCCCGTCGTCGGGCGGGCCGTCGGAGTCCTGAGGGCCGCGCGGACGCTGGTCCGAGCCATCGACCGGGCGGTCGAACGTGCGCTGCTGCCCGGGGCCGGCCCCGCTGCCGTCACCGCGGGCCTCCGCCCGCGCAAAGGTCTCCACAGCCTGGACGACGTCCGGGACCTCCAGCCCCAGCCACCCGGCGAGCTGGCGGGCGTAGGCCGGGCGCAGCGTGGTGTCGCGGATGCGGGCCACGATGGGGGCGGTCGCGCGCATGGCCTGGACGCGCCCCTCGAGGGATTCGAGGTCGTAGCGCTTCATGGCCGCGCGGATGGCGAACTCGAACAGCGGTCGCTTGGCACTGAGCAGTGAGCGCACCGCGGCGTCCCCGCGGGCCAGGCGCAGCTCGCACGGATCCATGCCGTTGGGCTCCACAGCCACGAAGGTCTGGGCCATGAAGCGCTGGTCCTCCTGGAAGGCACGCAGGGCGGCCTTCTGCCCGGCCTCGTCGCCGTCGAAGGTGAACACGACCTCGCCGCCGGAGCCGTCGTCCGAGAGGAAGCGGCGCACGACCTTGATGTGCTCGGCGCCGAATGCGGTGCCGCAGGTGGCCACGGCGGTGGGCACCCCGGCCAGGTGCATGGCCATCACGTCCGTGTAGCCCTCGACCACGACCACCTGGCGCTGCTTGGCGATCTGGCGCTTGGCCTTGTCGATGCCGTAGAGCACGGTGGACTTCTTGTAGAGCTGGGTCTCGGGGGTGTTGAGGTACTTGGGGCCCTGGTCGTCGTCGTAGAGCTTGCGGGCGCCGAAGCCGATGATCTCCCCGCCGATCCCCCGGATGGGGAAGATCAGCCGGCCGCGGAAGCGGTCGATCAGCCCGCTGCGCCCGGAGGAGAACATGCCGGTGCCCTCGAGCTCATCGTCCGTGTAGCCGCGCTTGCGCAGGTGATCCAGGAGCTTGGTCCAGCCCTGCGGGGCGTAGCCGACGCCGTAGTCGGCGGCGTCCTGCGGGGAGAAGCCGCGATCGCCCAGGTAGGTGTGGGCGGCTCGTGCTCCGGCGGTGCGCAGCTGGGCCTGGAAGTACTCGGCGGCGACCTTGTGGGCATCGAGCAGCCGCTGCCGACGCCCCACCATGGCCTTGTCCGGCCCGCTGCCCTGCTCGTAGTGCAGCTCGTAGCCGATCCGGGCGGCCAGCCGCTCGACGGTCTCCGCGAACGTGGTGTGCTCCATGGCCTGGATGAAGGCGATGACGTCGCCGGACTCGTCGCAGCCGAAGCAGTGATAGGTGCCGTACTGCGGGCGGACGTGGAAGGACGGGGTGCGCTCGTCGTGGAAGGGGCACAGGCCCTTGTAGGAGCCGATGCCGGCCGACTTGAGCGTGACGTAGCCCTCGACGATCTCGCGGATGTCCGTCCGCGAGCGCACTTCGTCGATGTCCTCGCGCTTGATCAGTCCTGCCACCGCACCAGTCTACGACCCGCCGCCAAGCCCCCGATCAGTCGATCGGCTGCCTGTGGACGGGGCTGTCCTGGGCCTCGGGGTCCAGGGTCCGGGTGGCCGACAGCGCCCCGCCGCCCAGCAGCGCGGCCAGCGCGAAGGCGAAGAAGCCCCACGGGTAGGCCAGCCCGGCGGAGAGCAGGGTGCCGCCCACCAGCGGTCCGGAGATCGCGCCCAGGCGCCCCGTGCCGGCCGACATGCCCAGCGCGGTGGCCCGGACCTGCGCAGGGTAGTTGGAGGCGGTGAAGGCGTAGACCAGCACCTGCGCGGAGAACACGAAGCAGCCGGTGATGAAGACCATGACGTAGATCCCGCCCAGCGGCAGTCGGATCACCAGCGATGCGAGCATCACGGCAGCGCCCAGGAACCAGACGATGCCCGCGACCCGCGGGGTGAACCGATCGGCGGCCCGTCCGGCGATGAACAGCCCGACGATCGCGCCCACGTTGAGGATCAGCAGGAAGCCCAGGGCATTGCCGAGGTCGTAGTCGGCGGCGCGCATGATCTGCGGCAGCCAGGTGTTCAGGCCGTAGACCAGCAGCAGGCCCATGAAGGAGGCGATCCACAGGATCACGGTGTTGCGGCGGTACGGACCGGACAGCAGCAGGCCGGCCCCGACCTTCTCCTGCTGGGCATCCGATCCGGCCCGGGTGAGGGCCTCCTGGCGCTCCAGCCGCGCGGCGAAGTCGATCCCGTAGTGCTCGGCAACCGCCCGGGCCTCGTCGCGGCGGCCCTGGGAGAGCAGGAACTCCGGGGACTCCGGCAGGTAGCGCAGCATCAGCGGCACCAGGATCACGGCCGGAAGGGCGCCGGCGATGAACATGGCGTGCCAGGACAGCTGCGTCACGATCCAGATCGCCAGGGCGGCGGTGAGCACCGCCCCCACGTGGTAGCCGGTCATGACCGTGGTGGTTGCGTTGCCTGTGCGACGGGCGGAGGAGAACTCGGTGACCATGGAGATCGCGGTGGGCAGGCAGCCGCCCAGGCCCACGCCGGCCAGGAAGCGCAGGATCCCGAACACGGCGATCGAGTCGGTGAACGCCATGGCCAGGGTCAGCAGGGAGAAGATCGTCACCGCGCCGATCAGCATCCGACGGCGGCCGAAGCGGTCAGTGGCCCACCCCATCCCCAGAGCGCCGACCATCATGCCGAACAGCCCGGCGGTCGCCACGGCCGTGCCGGAGGCGGGCGTGAGGCCGAAGCCCGGGTCCTCGATCATGGACGGCATGACCGCACCCAGCACGACGGCGTCGAACCCGTCGAGCAGCACGGCGATCCAGCACAGCGGCGCCACCCAGGCGCGGCCGCGCAGGACCTGGTTCACGGGGGTCTCAGCGGGCACGGTCGTGTCTCCTTCGCGCAGGGCGATTCGGGGTTCGGACCCACGGGACGCGGGCCGGTTCACTGTAATCCGCGTCACTCGCCGCGCGAAGGCCGGTTCCGTTCAACGGGATGACGGCATGCCGACAGTCGCTGCCGCCGGAGGGCCGTCTTCAGCGCCGGCTGATCGACTGGCGGCGCAGCTCCTGGACGAAGACCACGGTGCCCACGCCGATCAGGATCAGGCCGACGATCAGCCCGAGCATGCGCACCCACGCAGCCACCTCGATCAGGTGCGGCACCACGATCGACAGCGCGGCGATCAGCAGGACGATGGCGGAGACGATCATCCCGGGGGCGCGCGATGCCTCCTGGAGCTCAGACGAGTCGAGCCCGGCGGGGACGCGGCCGTTCGGGGACTGCTGTGCCGATGCCATGATCTGGCGCTCCTTGGAGGGTGGGTGCGGGCGGGGCCCGGTGCTGGGCGGCTGGTCCGGTCTCGGGCCGGCGGCAGACAATGACGCGGCCCCTCGGCGCCCCATCCTACTGAGGTCTCCGACGGGCCGCGTCGCGCGCGCCTGAACCGCTCAGGCGAGCATGATGCCGGCGATGGCCGCGGACATCAGGTTGGCCAGCGTGGCCGCCAGGATGGCGCGGATGCCGAGCTCGGCGATCTCCGGACGGCGCTCCGGGGCCAGCCCGCCCAGGCCGCCGAGCAGGATGCCCAGCGAGCTGAGGTTGGCGAAGCCGGTGAGGGCGAACGTGGTGATGGCCGCCGTCTTGGGGCTGAAGCTCTCGATCTGCGGACCGAAGTCGGCGAAGGCCACGAACTCGTTGACCACGACCTTCTGCCCCACGAAGCTGCCGGAGGCCACGGACTCGTTCCACGGCACGCCGATCATGGTCATGATCGGGGCGAAGACCCAGCCCAGGATCTGCTCGAAGGTCAGATCGGGAGCGCCGAACCAGCCGCCGATGGTCCCGATGAACAGGTTGATCAGGGCGATCAGCGCGATGAACGCCAGCAGCATGGCGCCCACGGTCAGCGCCAGGCGCAGGCCGTCGCTGGCGCCGGCCGCGGCGGCGTCGATCACGTTGCGGTGCTTGAGGGCGTCTCCCGGATCCTCCACGACGACGGCCTCCTCAGGCCGCTCGCGATCGGCCCAGGGGGCATCGGCTGCGGCGTCGTCGGTCGCTGCGACGACGGGGACGTCGCTGTTCTCGGCGGCCAGCTTGGCGGCACCGGCCTTCTCCAGGCGGTCGGCCTCCTCGTCCGAGACCGTCTCCGGCTCGAGGATCTTGGCCATCAGCAGCGCGCCCGGCGCGGCCATGAAGGAGGCTGCGATCAGGTACTCGAGCGGGGCGCCCAGCAGGGAGTAGCCGACCAGCACGGAGCCGGCGACGGTGGTCAGCCCGCCCACCATGACGGCGAACAGCCCGGAGCGGGTGAGCCCGGGGATGTAGGGGCGGATGACCAGGGGCGCCTCGGTCTGCCCCACGAAGATGTTGGCCGCCGTGTTGACGGACTCGGCGCGGCGGGTGCCCAGCAGCCAGCCGATGCCGCGGCCCAGCCAGTTCACGACGAACTGCAGGATGCCCCAGTGGTAGAGCACCGCGGTCAGCGAGGCGAAGAAGATGATGACCGGCAGGACCTGCAGCGCGAAGACCACGCCGTCCTCCGGCACGAGTCCGCCGAAGACGAAGCTGATGCCGGCGTTGGCCGAGCCGATGACCTCCTGGACCCCGTTCGAGACGACCTCGAGGACCCGCTGACCGAACGGCCAGTAGAGCACGGCGATGCCGAACACGACCTGCAGGCCGAGCGCGGCCACGACGGTGCGGAGCTTGATGGCCCGCCGGTTCGAGGAGAGGAGGAAGGCGATCAGCAGGATCCCTGCCATGCCGCCGATGCCCCAGAGGATTCCGATCACGGTGTGCTGCCTGTTCCCGCGTCCTGCGCGTGTCGTCGGTGCCTGTCGGCGAAACGATGGTGCGGGAGCTCACCTGCAGAGTCCCGCTGTGCCTCCGCCATGATGCGGACGCGGGGGAAGTCTAAGGGAGCTGAGCGCGGGCTGAGGAGAACCTGGCAGTTCGGCCCGTCGCGCTGGTACGGACGCCCTCGAAGGAATCACCAGAGTGGGGTGTCCCCCAGCCGCCGGTCGGTGCCCAGGATGCGGTGATGCAGCCGCACCGCCGAGGTGTCGGTCAGCGAGGCCACCTGGTCGATCACGATGCGCAGGCGCAGGGCCTCGGCACCGGGACCTCCGCCGACGTCGTGCCAGTCGCCGCGGAACTCCGGGGCCAGGTAGCGGCCGTCCGAGTCCATCATGGCCTCCACCAGCAGGCGAAGGGTCTCGCGCTGGCGGTCGTAGACCACCTGCGAGTCGCGCTCGGTCATCACGTAGGTCACGGCGATGCCCTTGAGCACGGCGATCTCCACGTCGGTCTCGTGCGGGACCACCAGGGAGGCGTCGTAACGGGTCAGCGGATCCGAGCCGGTCACCCGACGGGTGGCCGCCACGGCCGAGGTGGCGAAGCGCCCGATGAGCTGGGAGGTCATGTCCTTGAGCCGAGCCAGGTCCTGGCGCGATCCCCGCATCTCGGAAGCCCATTCCGGGGCGTTCTCCAGGCGGGTCAGCGCTTCGTCCAGCTCGGCGTCCTCCGCACCCGGGAGGTACCACTCGCGGGTCTTGTCGAACACGCGCTCGCGCTGGGCGGGGTCCTTCAGCCGGGACAGCCGCACGGCTCCTGCGGCCACGGCGTCCTCGACGTCGTGCACCGAGTAGGAGATGTCATCGGCCAGGTCCATGACCTGGGCCTCGAGGCACTTGGTGCGCGCCGGGGCGCCCTCGCGCATCCATTCGAAGACCGGCAGGTCGTCCTCATAGACGCCGAACTTCCGCGAGCGTGTCCCGTCCGCCTGCTGGGGCGCCTCCGAGGCCCGCCACGGGTACTTGCATGTGGCATCCAGTGCGGCGCGAGTGAGGTTCAGCCCGGCGGGGCTGCCGTCCGGGGCGATGACCTTGGGCTCCAGGCGCACGAGCAGCCGCAGGGTCTGCGCGTTGCCCTCGAAGCCGCCGATGTCCCCAGCGAGCGCGTTGAGCTCGGTCTCCCCGTTGTGCCCGAACGGCGGGTGGCCAAGGTCGTGGGACAAACAGGCGGCGTCGACGACGTCCGGGTTGCAGCCCATGAGCCGGCCGATCTCCCGGCCGATCTGGGCGACCTCGAGCGAATGCGTGAGGCGGTTGCGCGCGAAGTCGTCGGCCCCGGGGTCGACCACCTGGGTCTTGGCGGCCAGTCGGCGCAGAGCCGAGGAGTGCAGCACGCGGGCGCGGTCGCGCTCGAAGTGCGAGCGGTACTTATTGTGGTGATCCTCGCGCACCCGCCGCTCGATGTCGCGGGCGCTGTAGCCCGGCTCGGCCTCGCGGGTGCGGTCGACGGCAGCGAGCATCTCCGCCACGCCCTCGAGGGGAAGCTCCTGCTGGTTCTCGTGGCTCAGCTCATCCATCACCAGGCCATTGTGCCCGCTCGGGGGCGCCTCAGCCGCCGGAGACGTCGAGCTCTGCGTCGACCAGACCCAGGCGCTGGTCGTCGTGGATCTGCCGGTCCTCGAGCCAGCGGTCCGGCAGAGCGGCCTTCTTGGGGTTGCCGGCGCGACCGCGCGGCCCCTCCACATCAGCACCGGGGTACGGCTGATCCAGGTCCATGGAGGAGAGCAGCTCCTCGAGCTGATCCAGCGTCTCGACCAGGGACAGCTTCGCGCGCAGGTCGCCGCCGACCGGGTAGCCCTTAAAGTACCAGGCCACGTGCTTGCGGATCTCCCGCAGGCCCTGCAGCTCGTCGCCGTCCTGCTCGGCCAGCAGCTGGGCGTGGCGGTAGATGGTGGCGGCCACGGCGCGCAGTCCGGGGCGGGCTCGCTCCCGGCTGCCGTCGAAAGCGGCCTGCAGATCGCCGAACAGCCAGGGCCGCCCCTGGCAGCCGCGGCCGATGACCACGCCGTCCACACCCGTCTCGTTCACCATGCGCACGGCGTCCTCGGCGGACCAGATGTCGCCGTTGCCCAGGATCGGCATGTCCGGGATCGCCTCGCGCAGCCGCGCGATCGACGACCAGTCGGCCTGGCCGGAGTAGTGCTGCTCCAGGGTGCGCCCGTGCAGGGTCATCCCGGCGATGCCGAGGTCGCGGGCCATCCGACCCGCCTCGAGGTAGGTGAGGTGGTCGTCGTCGATGCCCTTGCGGGTCTTGATCGTGACGGGCAGCCCCTGGGCCTCGCGGACGGCGGCGGAGAGGATCGCCTCGAAGAGATCCGTCTTCCACGGCAGCGCCGATCCCCCGCCGCGCTTGGTGACCTTGGGCACGGGGCAGCCGAAGTTCAGGTCGATGTGATCGGCGATGTCCTCCTCGACCACCATCCGCACGGCCTTGCCCACGTTGACCGCGTCCACGCCGTAGATCTGCACCGAGCGCGGGGTCTCGTGCGGGTCGTGGTGGACGATCTGCAGGGACTTCTCCCGCCGCTCCACCAGGGCGCGGGCGGTGACCATCTCGGTCACATACAGCCCGCCGCCGTGGGCGCGGCACAGCGCGCGGAAGGCCTTGTTGGTCACCCCGGCCATGGGCGCGAGCACCACGGGGACATCGATCGTCAGCCCGCCCAGCCGCAGCGGCGGCAGGTCCAGGGTCACGGCCTCGTCGGCAAGCGTGGTCTCGATCGTCCCCGGGCCGAACGGCTGACGATACGACGACGGCCCCTGCGCTTGCTGCGCGAGGGCGGTCTCCTGGCGGGGCTCGGCGGTGGTGGTCATCCGGGCATCTTCCCACAGGACCGTCGCCCTGTTCGGGCGATCTCCGGCACATTCCAGTGGCGCCGATGCCTCGTCCGGAATCCCGGCATGGAGTTCACATGCGCAAATCAGTCGCCTAGGATGGGAGCAGACCCGGCGGTGCACCCCGATGCCGCTCCTCCCCCACCGACAGGAGATCGCCGTGACGCACATCCCGACCGGCTCGCAGCCGACCCCCGATGCGGGGCAGGGCCCCTGGGGTCACCAGCCTGCGCACGGGACGCCCGGACAGGCAGCGGCTCCGCAGCCGGGACCGCATCAGGGCTGGGGCGCTCCCATGGATCCGGCGGCCACACAGGCCGCCTGGCGCTACTCGGCACGCTCCAAGAACAACACCGTGGCCTGGCTGCTGTGGCTGGGCGGGCCGTTCCTGATCGGCCTGCCCATCCACGACTTCTACTTCGGCGCCGTGGGACGCGGTCTGCTGAAGCTGGGGCTGATCATCTTCGCGTTCATCGCCCTGTTCGGCGGGATGATCGGCGGGGCCGCGGCCTCCGGCAGCAGCGAGAGCACCGCTGGCGTGCTGATCATTCTCGGGGTCGTGCTGTGCATCGGCTCGTTCGTCGCCATCCTGATCTGGTGGATCGTCGACGGCGTGACCATGACCTCGCGCCTGGAGCGCACCAACGACCGCATCCGCCGCGAGATCGCCGCCCAGCAGGGCGTCGATCCCTGGTCGTTCTGAGCCGGCCATGACCTACCCGCACCCCGCCGGGCCCTGGCCCGCACGCCCCGGCCCCTGGACCCCTGCGCCCATGGATCCCGCGCACCGCCAGGCGGCGGTGCGCTACGAGGCCCGCGCGAAGAAGCCGATCGCGGCCTGGATCCTGTGGATCCTCGGCCCGTTCATGCTCCACGTCCCCGTGCACGACTTCTACCTCGGCGCCGTCGGCCGCGGGCTGGTCAAGCTGATCCTGGCGGGCATCGCCTGGGCGGGGGCCATCACGGCCTACGCCATGCTCATGGTCACCTACGAAGAGGGCTTCGACACCGGCGAGCCCGGAAGCGTCGGGGACGCGGCCATCACCGAGCCGGGCCCCGTCCTCTGGGCCGCGCTGATCGTCATGGCTCTGACTGGGCTGGTGACCGTCATCTGGTGGATCGTCGACGGCGTGGGCATGAGCCGACGGCTCGAGCGCCTGGACGCGCAACTGCGGCAGGAGCTCTCCCGCGACCACGGGGTGGATCCCTGGTCCTTCTGAGGACCTGCCCGCTGCAGCAGCCGTCTCGGCCGCCCAGCCGTCCCAGCCGATGGACCCGGAGGTTGTCCGGGCCGGCTGGCGCTACAGCGCCCGGTCCAAGAACCAGGGACTGGCGCGGGGCCTGTGGGCGGGTTCCGCGCTTCTGATCGGGCCGTTCGCCCTGGCCTTCGTCGTCTACATCGCGACCTTCGCCCTCGCCATGAACGCGGATCTCGAGGGGCAGGATCCCGTCAGGCTCATGATGCCGATCTTCATCGCCTGGGCCCTGCTGATCCTCGCCGGGTTGGCGGCCTTCATCTGGTGGCTCGTGGACGCCGCGAAGATGAACCAGAGCCTGGAGGCCGCCGACGAGGAGATCCGCCGAGAGGCCGCCGCCGAGCACGGCGTCGATCCCTGGGCGTTCTGAGCGGCGCGGCCGTCGCGCGCTTCCCATGCCACGACAGCGGCCGGTGCCTCCCCGCTGAAAGGGAGGCACCGGCCGCTGTCGTCAGCCCAGAAGGTGCGGGCTCAGGCGGAGAGGCTCACTCGGTCGGATCGGCGTAGGTCACGGACTCGTCCACGACCTTGGCCACCCCGTCCGCGACGAGCTGGGCGCACACGATCGCCAGCGGGCGCATGGCGTCGGTGACCTCCACGCGCACCGGGTAGCGGGCCACGAGCAGACCCAGCAGCTTGGCGACCGCGATCGCCGCGTCCTCATCGGACAGCGACGGATCCCAGCCGACCAGGACATCCGTGGGCAGGTCGTCGAGCTCGGCTAGGCGCTCAGGATCGGCCTGCGAGCGCTCCTGATCCAGCTCGAGCGAGCGGTAGCTGATCGCGAAGGCGCCGATGCTCCCGCTGCGCCCCGCCCCGCGGTCGATCCCGCGGCGCAGCACGATCGCCCCGTAGGCCTGCGAGGTCTCGGAGAGGAACTGCTGGTTCACCTTCCCCAGCGACAGCTCGGCCGGGGCGTCCCAGGCGTTGACGGCGCGGTAGAACTCCCCCACCGCCCTGGTGAGCTCGACGGAGCCGGTGGCCAGGTCCTCGATCGCCTCGGTGGCCGAATCGCCCTCCTCGATCGGCTGCGGCGGCAGGGCGCCGGGCGCGATGACGACATGGCGGTGCGTCATGACCGGCACCATGCCGGAGTGCTCGGCGAAGCCCGCCCCCGATGTGCCGGGTGCGGCCTTGGTGCGCAGCGGCTTGCCCGGGAAGGCCTCGGCTGCGATCTGCCGCAGGCGGTCCGCGATCAGCCGGCCCGTGCCCTCGCCGCGGTTGGCCGTGGCGACCTCCGCGAAGGCCCACACCCGCTCCGGGTGCAGCGGGTGCAGCTGCACGGCTCCGCCGCCGATCACCACGTCGTCGTCGACGGCCACGACCGTGCGCGACCACGCGGGCTCGTCGGTGTCCGGACCCATCAGTGCCCGCAGGGCGACGACGGGGTCGGCCTCGGGCGCAGGCAGGACCTCGAGCAGGGCGAGGTCATCGCCCTGCTCCCAGGAGCGCAGTTCCACACTCATGCGATCCCCCGCTCAGCAGCCCAGCTTGTCGGCCAGGTATGAGCTGACCTTGTCCAGGGAGACGCGCTCCTGGGTCATCTCGTCGCGCTCGCGGATGGTCACGGCCTGGTCCTCGAGGGTGTCGAAGTCCACCGTCACGCAGTACGGCGTGCCGATCTCGTCCTGGCGGCGGTAGCGGCGGCCGATGGCCCCGGCGTCGTCGTAGTCGATGTTCCAGCGGCGCCGCAGCTCGGCGGCCAGGTCCCCGGCCACGCCCTTGAGGTCGTCCTTCTTGGACAGCGGCAGGACTGCGGCCTTGACCGGGGCGAGGCGCGGGTCCAGGCCCAGCACGGTGCGCACATCCGTGCCGCCCTTGGTGTTGGGAGCCTCCTCCTCGCGGTAGGAGTCCACCAGGAACGCCATCATGGAGCGCGTGAGACCGAAGGACGGCTCGATCACGTACGGGGTGTAGCGCTCGCCGGAGGCCTGGTCGAAGTACTGCATCTTGGTGCCCGAGGCCTCGGTGTGGTTGCTCAGGTCGAAGTCCGTGCGGTTGGCCACGCCCATTAGCTCGCCCCACTCGGAGCCCTGGAAGCCGAAGCGGTACTCCAGGTCGATCGTGGCGTCCGAGTAGTGGGCGCGCTCGCCGTCCGGGACGTCGAAGCGGCGCAGGTTCTCGGGGTTCACGCCCAGATCGGTGAACCAGCGCTCGCAGTCATCGACCCAGGTGTCGAACGAGGGCTTGGCCTCGTCCGGGTGCACGAAGTACTCGATCTCCATCTGCTCGAACTCGCGCGTGCGGAAGATGAAGTTGCCCGGGGTGATCTCGTTGCGGAAGGCCTTGCCGATCTGGCCGATCCCGAACGGCGGACGCTGACGGGCCGCGGTCACCACGTTGAGGAAGTTCACGAAGATGCCCTGGGCGGTCTCCGGGCGCAGGTAGTGCTTGCCCTTCTCATCGTCCACCGGGCCCAGGTAGGTCTTCATCAGGCCCGAGAACTGCTGCGGGTCCGTCCACTCGCCCTTGGTGCCGCAGTTGGGGCAGTTGATCTCCGCCATGGACTCGGGCGCGCGGCCCTTCTTGTCCTCGAAGGCCTCCTCCAGGTGATCCTGGCGGTGGCGGGTGTGGCACGAGGTGCATTCGACCAGCGGATCCGTGAACGTGGCGACGTGCCCGGAAGCCTCCCACACGGCCGAGGGCAGGATGATCGAGGAGTCCAGGCCCACCATGTCCTGGCGCCCACGCACGAAGGACTGCCACCACTCGCGCTTGATGTTCTCCTTGAGCTCCGCGCCCAGGGGGCCGTAGTCCCAGGCCGAGCGCGAGCCGCCGTAGATCTCACCCGCCTGGAACACGAAGCCGCGTCGCTTGCACAGCGAGATGACGTTGTCCAGCGTGGACTTGGGGGCCATGAGATGCACACTCCGGTATCTGCCGCGACCGCTGGCTGCGGCCTGGCGTGGGGTTTCCGTACGGGGTCCTCGGGTGCACGAAGGCACCGACCGCCAGGGTAGTCAACGACGACGACGGCCCGCGACTCCCGGTGCGCTCAGCGGTGCTCAGCTCTCCAAACGGCGGATGCGGTCATGTCTGCTCCCTGTACGGCGACCCTGATCAGCCGCTGCGACCGAGCAGCTCGACCAGCTGCGCCTCGCTCAGCGGCGGATGCTCGGAGGTCGCCTCGGGAAGGGAGATCGCATCCAGCAGCAGATCCGCGTAGCGGTGCACGAGCTTCGGATCCACAGACCCGGCGCGCTCCTGCACCGCCCCGAGCATCGTGAAGAACATCGGCAGGTCGGCAGAGCTGAAGTCGGCGCGGATCTGGCCGTCGCTCTGAGCGCGCGCGATCAGCTGCTCGATCAGCGGGATGGACTGCGCGCGGACCCTGAGCAGACGCGCCTGGTGCTCCGAGCGCCCGTCGAGCAGCTGCCCGATGGCCACGGAGTCGCTGATCCAGCCCACCACGGTGCGCAGGAAGCGGAAGAGACCCTCGCGGGCGTCGTCGTGCTCGGCGCACGAGCGCGCCAAGCTGAGCATGCCGTTCAGGCGATCCGCCAGGACCGCCTCGATCAGCTCCCCCTTGTTCGCGAAGTTCCGGTACACGGTCCCCACGCCCACGCCCGCCTCCTGGGCGATCCGATCGAGCGTGACGCCGACGCCCTCGGCGGCGTAGACCCTGTCTGCGGCCGCCAGGATCTTTCTGCGGTTGGCGCGGGCGTCGCTGCGGGAACCGGATGAGGGAGATGACATAGGTCCCATGGTCGCACAACCGGAGACGCCATCTCCATCTGCGTGCTAGCCTCCCAGGCGGAGATCAGCTCTCCGTTTCCCATCCACGGCGCCAGTGCCGGTCGAGAGGTCTCCCCATGTCCAGTCCCAGCCTGGAAGTCCACGGCCAGCTCAGCGCCAAGCCGGTCACGCCGTGGCCCAAGGTCCTCATCACGGCGCTGATGTCCTCCGTGGTCATCTCGATCATCGTCCTGGCCTTCTCCTGGCCCACGGTGACCTCCGAGCCCAAGTCGATCCCGCTGATGATCGCCGGCCCCGAGCAGCAGGTCGAGATGGTCCAGGAACACCTCGAGGACGCCCAACCGGACCTGTTCGACATCACGACGGGCGATGACCGCGACGCCGCCGTCGAGGCCATCGAGCACCGCGACGTCTACGGCGCCATCGTGATCGGCCAGCCCGTGGAGGTCCTCTCCGCCTCGGCGAACAACGCCGCGACCGGCCAGATCCTGCACCGGGTGGGCGAGCAGCTGGGGCAGAAGACAGGCATGCCCGTGACCCAGACGGACCTGATCCCGTTCAGCGAGAACGACCCCAACGGCGCCGGGCTCGGCGTGCTGTCCTTCCCCATGGTCATGGGCGGGCTCGCCGGAGGCATCGTGATCGGGCTGCAGGTGATCGGCGGCGGCCGCAAGATCGTGGCAGTGCTGCTCTACGGCGTGCTCGCGGGCTTCGCCGTGACCGCTCTGGGCGGGCCGCTGCTCGACGTCTTCCAGCGCGAGTTCGAGCTGACCTGGCTGGCCGTCGGACTGGCGTTCGCGGCGATGTCCGCGACCGTCGCCGGTCTGGTGACCGTGCTGCGCACCCCCGGCATCCCGGTGGCCGCGCTGCTGTTCATGTTCTTCGCCAACCCGATCTCCGGCACCAACTCCCCCAAGGAGTTCCTGCCCGGCCCGTGGGGCGAGATCGGGCAGTACCTCCCGCCGGGGGCGATCTCCACGCTGATCCGCGACATCTCCTACTTCCCGGAAGCCGACACCACCATGCAGTGGCTCGTGCTCTCGGGGTGGCTGGTGCTCGGCATCGTGCTGATCGGCATCGGGCTGGCCTCCGAGCGACGCGCGGTGCGCCGTTCGGGCGGCTCCAAGCCGGCCGCCCAGGACACGTCGATCGACTACTCGTCGGGCTCTTCACCGACCGCCGCTCAGAGCGGACGGCACGCAGCCCGCTGACCCGACCGCTCACGTCGGCCGCCGCGCTCCCTGACGAGCGCGGCGGCCGTCGTCGTCTCAGGCGGTGCTCGCCCGCCGCTTCCAGGGCAGGGACACGACGACGAGGCCCACGAAGGTCAGCGCCGTCCCCAGCACCGTCAGCGGGGCGACCACCGCGCCGCTGGTCGGCACGAGAAGATCCAGCAGCAGCGCGCCGGTGAGCATCCCGGCGGTCAGGGACAGGCTCGTGCGCAGGATCCCGATGATCCGCGAGAGCACCGCTCCTGCCGCCACGAACAGCACGCCGCACACGCCGCCCAGGTAGAGCCACCATTCGGAGGGGAAGTGCCACGGCGGCAGGTCAGCGGTGAGCCGGTGGATCACCGTGGCGACGATCAGCGCCAGCACGCCCTCGGCGAAATTCAGCACGGTCGGGGTGATCGGCGTCCCGGCCTCCGCCCCGATCCGCCCGTTGAAGGCCGTCTGCAGGGCGGAGCCGAGCCCGGCCAGCACCGGCAGGAGCAGCAGCGCCAGGACCACCGCCATGCTGCGCTGAGGAGCTCCCTCCTCGCCGCCCAGGTGGGGCAGCTGCGCGATCAGCACCGCGACCACGATGATCGCCGTGCCCAGCAGGCGCCAGCCGGTCAGCGGCTTCATGCCTCCCGGGCCGATGCCCGCACGATCCACCCCGAGCCCGCCGACGGACTGGCCCACGACCATACCCAGGATGAACACCGAGACGCCCACCATCGGCGTGGTCACGGTCTGCACCACCACCAGGAACGCGCCGAAGACGCCGGAGAGCAGGAAGATCGCGGGCAGGCGTCGGGCCCGGAAGGCGCCCAGCGCCGTGATGAGGCCGCGCCGCCCGGCGGGGATCAGCGCGGTGCCCAGCAGCACGATCGCGAAGCCCACGGAGAAGCCGGTGAGGCCTGCGGCCACGGAGTCCCCGGTGCGCGCGCCCAGCTCGCCGTTGACGCGCGACTGGACGGCCATGGCGCCGCCTGCGAGCACGGCTGCGATCTGGGCGATCAGCACCGTGACGGGACTGTGGGTCTGCGCCGGGGCCATCACGACATCCTGGGGCGGCTGCGGGTCCTCGGGCTGGTCGGCATTCTCGGGGAGGGGTTCTGAGGTGGGCACCGGATCAGGCTACTCCCGGGCCCTTCCGGTCCTCCCCGAGCTGGGCTCATGGCCTCGGTGGGCCACAATGGAGCCATGACCACCACCGGAAGCACCCCCGAAGAGCTGCCCATCCGCGACGAGATGATCCGACTGGGCCAGGCCCTCAAGCTCGGCAGCCTGGTCGAGGACGGCGCCATGGCGCGCACCGCCGTCGAGGAGGGCATGGTCCAGGTCAACCACGACATCGAGACCCGCCGCGGCCGACAGCTGCACGACGGCGACGTCATCACTTACAACGGGACCTCGCTGGTCATCCGCGCCGAGGGCTGAACGGGCCCCGGCCTGGCTCAGCGTCCCAGGACCATGCGGGTCAGGTACTCATTGACGTGCCCGATCTCCTGCGGCGAGACGCTGTGGCCGATGCCCTGGTAGTGGACCTTCATGGTGTCCGCATGCTCCACGAGCCACTCGGCGGTCATGTCCACCAGCTGGTCGTTGACGATGGGGTCCTGCGGGTCGCGGCCCCAGAAGAGCTTGAAGGGCTTCTCCTTCAGCTCGTCGTCGCGGAAGATCTCCAGCGGCTCCGGCACCACGAAGCCCGACAGCCCGATGACCGCAGTGATCTCGCTCGGCATGGCCCGCACCAGCGACGTGGCGATCGACATGCCCTGGGAGAACCCCAGCAGCGTGGTCGACGGACGCCCCTCGGCCTGCTCCCGCAGCCATCCCACGAGCGGCTCGACCGCGGCGCGGATGGCATCGGGGCCGAAGGCCTCCTCGTCGTAGAGCGGGAACCAGCTGTAGCCGGGAGGCTGGGCCAGCGGGGCGCGCACCGAGGCCACCACGAAATCCTGCGGCAGCTGCGGCACCAGGCCCATGAGGTCCTGCTCGTTCGAGCCGAAGCCGTGGAAGAGCACCAGCAGGGGCGCCTCCGGGGACTCGGCGGGGTCACGGTTCCACATCACGACGGGGTTCTCGCTCATGCCGACCATCATGGCATCCGCGCGCAGCACGCCCCGCTTCCGTCGCTCCTCTCGCTCCCGCGCGGAGGAACTGCCGCTGAGGGGACGCAACGAACGTCTTCCCGCGCCTGAATCGTGTCGCACGCGTCCCTTCACGAGATCTCGCACTCGGGCGGCGGCTCGTCAGGGCCCTGCGAGCTCCCGCGCCCGGACCGCTTGCCGATGTGCCCGCACCAGGGTGACGATCCTTGGCTCGCATCCAGGATCCGTCGGATCCACGACGTCGAGATCCGTGTGCACCACACGCAGCTCCGTCCACCCGGCCGCTTCCGCAGCCCGCTGCCGCTCCACATCCCGAAGTCGCTGCCGCGGGTCCTCGTGGACCGCACCGTCGACCTGCACGGCCAGCCGGTGCCTGCGATCCGCGAGGTCAGGGTGGACCCGACGGCCACCCGGGGATCGGATCTCGACATCAGCCTCCCACCCGGTGAAGCGATGGTCCTCCAGCACGAGCCGCGTATAGGTCTCCAGCGGCGAGTCCACTCCGACGACCGCGAGCGTCTGTCGATGCGGCCAGGTCCAGCAGTGTTCGGGCCGGGGACGTGAGGCGGACCGATCCGTCGGTCCAGAGATCCTCGGCATGGAACTGACTCCGGTGCCCGACAACGCCGCGTCCTCGAGGCCTTGATCCTGTCGAGGAGCACAGATGGATGCCGCCGACATGCCCGAGCCTGCCGGGGAGCCGGAAGTCGTGGAGGATGGCGGCCGTCGTGTGGCTGGCTGCCCAGCCTTCCTGCTGCAGAGCCGGGAGGATCCTCAGCAGACCGGATCTGGTGCGGGGGTCAGGGCGCGAATCGGCGCAGGACCACAGGCCCTTGCCCCAGGAGCAGTACTGCCTCCCCGACAGATGACGCTTCGCGACGCCTGCCGCTTCAGCCTCGGCGGTCGTGAAGACGCGGCCCTGCAGGCAGGCAGGTGGACTGTGACGTGGTCTCGGCATGGCAGACAGTGCAGCGGATCACGGCGCCGACCGATGCGAACGGATCCGCTCCCCGCCGTCGTCGCCCCGGTCCAGTGCCCGAAAGGGCGTCTGTGGAGGCATGAACTCCGTACTTCGGATCTCCATTGTCCGGGATTCCGTGTGGACCGGGGATCTCGTGCGCCCAGTACGCCGAGGGGACGCACAAGGCGCACGGGATCGCCGACGGGACGCATCGGACGTCTAATCCGGCGTGAATCGTGACGAATGGGTCCCCTCGGCGGCGAGGAGGGTCGATGCGTCGCTTCGGTAGGGCCCCCTCAGGAGAGGAAGGCGGCTCGGACCAGCTCGCCGATCTGCTCGTGCTCGATCAGGAAGCCGTCGTGCCCGGCGCCGGAGCGGATGGTGCGGTGGGGGACGTCGCCGGGCAGAAGCCGGGCGAGGTCCTCGGACTCCGAGGGCAGGTAGAGCCGATCCGAGTCGACCGAGGCCACGAGCCAGTCGCAGGTGGTGGCCGCGAGCGCCTGCCTGACGCCGCCGCGGCCGCGGCCGACGTCGTGGCCCATGAGGGCGTCGTTGAGCACCAGGTAGGAGTTGGCGTCGAAGCGGCCCACGAGCTTGGCGGCCTGATGATCCAGGTAGCTCTCGATCGCATACCGGCCCCGACGGCGCCCCGGCAGCGGCGCCCCCGGATCCTCGCCGGCCTGCGCCGCATTGCCGAAGCGCGCGTTGAGGTCCGGTGCCGCGCGGTAGGTGGTGTGCGCGATCCGCCGTGCGATTCCGAGGCCCACGGAGGGGATGACGCCGTCGTAGTAGTCGCCGCCGCGGAAGTCGGGGTCGTTGCGGATCGCCAGGCGCTGCGCCTGGCCCCATGCGATCTGCTCGGCGCTCGAGGCGGCGGTCGAGGCGATCACCGCACAGGCCCGCACCTGCTCGGGGAACGTGGCGGCCCACTCGAGGGCCCGCGCACCGCCCATGGAACCGCCGACGACCAGCCGCCAGGACGCGATGCCCAGCTGCTCGGCCAGGCGCTGCTCGGCGCGCACCGAGTCGCGGATCGTCACCGCGGGGAAGTCCGATCCCCACGGAAGACCGGCCCGCGGGCTGTCCTCCGGGATCAGAGTCGACGGACCCGTGGAGCCGTAGCAGCCCCCGAGCATGTTGATGGCGACCACGAAGAAGCGGTCGGTGTCGATCGCCCGCCCGGGCCCGACCAGTCCGTCCCACCAGCCCGGTGCCTCGGCGGAGACACGGTCGAAGGAGGTGGCGTCCTCGGCGACCCGTCCGCGCGTGACATGGGTGTCCCCGGTCAGCGCATGCGGGACGAGCACCGCGTTGGAGGCGCGGTCGTCGAGCTCGCCCCAGGTCTCGTAGGCCAGCTCGACATCGGGCAGCACGGCCCCGGATTCCAGCCCGAGGTCGCCGATGCGGGCGCGGCGCAGCAGCCCCTCGGTGCGGAAGGGCTGCTGCGAGCGCGCGGTCGTGCTCTGGATGGCGGTCACCTCAGACCGATCCCCCTGCGCCGCGCGCCTTGACCGCGGCGAAACCGAGCTCCAGGTCCGCGAGGATGTCGTCGATGTGCTCCAGTCCCACGGACAGCCGCACGAACCCCGGGGCGACGCCGGCGGCCAGCTGCTCCTCCGGGGAGAGCTGAGCGTGCGTGGTGGAGGCCGGGTGGATGACCAGCGAGCGGACGTCACCGATGTTCGCGACGTTCGAGTGCAGGCTCAGCGCGTCCACGAAGGCCTGGCCGGCCTCCGAGCCGCCGTCGAGCACGAAGCCGAGGATCGAACCTGCGCCGCCGGGGACGTACTTCTGCGCACGCTCGTGCCACGGAGAGGACTCGAGCCCGGCGTAGGACACGGATTCGACGCCCTCGTGGGCCTCCAGCCAGGTGGCGACCGTCCGAGCGTTGGCGACGTGGCGCTCCATGCGCAGCGACAGCGTCTCGATGCCCTGCTCGATCAGGAAGGCGTTGAACGGGGAGATGGAGGCTCCCATGTCCCGCAGCAGCTGGGTGCGGACCTTGAAGGCGAAGGACACGTTGGCCCCGAACGGCCCGTTCTCGCCGAAGACCTCCCCGAACACGACGCCGTGGTAGGACTCGTCCGGCTCCACGAACCCGGGGAAGCGCTGCGGGTAGCGGGTGTAGTCGAAGCGCCCGGAATCCACGATGAACCCGCCCACCGAGGTGCCGTGCCCGCCCAGGAACTTGGTGGCGGAGTGGATCACCACGTCGGCGCCGTGCTCGAACGGCCGCAGCAGGTACGGGGTGGCGATGGTGTTGTCCACCATCAGCGGCACCTCGGACTCGTGGGCGATCCGCGAGACCGTCTCCAGGTCCAGGACGTCGTTGCGCGGGTTCGGGATGGTCTCCGCGTAGAAGGCCTTGGTACTGGGCCGAACGGCATCGCGCCAGGCCTGGGGATCGTCCGGATCGGAGACGAACGTGGTCTCGATCCCGAGCCGCGACAGGGTGTGCTTGAACAGGTTGAAGGAGCCGCCGTACAGCGACGGGCTGGCCACGATGTGATCGCCCGCCCCGGCCACGTTGAGGATCGCGTAGGTGGTGGCGGCCTGCCCGGAGGAGACCATGACGGCCGCGGTGCCGCCCTCCAGGGAGGCGATGCGGTTCTCGACGACCTCGGTGGTGGGGTTGGTCAGGCGGGTGTAGATGGGCCCGACCTGGCTGAGTCCGAAGCGACCGGCAGCGGTCTCGGCATCCGGGAAGACGTACGAGGTCGTCTGCTGGATGGGCAGCGCCCGGGCGCCGGTGACGGGATCGGGCTCCTGACCGGCATGGATCTGGCGGGTCTCGAAGCTCCATCCCTGAGGGGCGGAGGGGGTGGGCTGCTGTGCTGACATGTCGGCGACTCCTTGTCTTCCGGGGCCGCGGACCGAGGTCCGACGGACCCGTCGGACCGGGTGCCGTGACCCGCGCTTGCCGTGTACGCGTCGGCGCACCGGCCCGGTCCTCACCCAGGGCACCCCACCGCGGAAGGAGGGTTGCCGGCCAGCTAGCTGGGGCTTGTCGCTGGCTCTCGTGACCTGATTCCCATTCTCGGACGAGCGAGGCTCCGGCGCAAACCCGGGTTCCGTGGCCTGTGGAGCGCTCCGTCAGAACAGCAGGGGCCCGGCTAGGAAGCCGACGGCGTCCAGCAGGAAGTGGGCGATGATCAGCGGCATCACGCGTCCGGTGCGGCGGTAGAGCCACAGGAACACCAGCCCCATGACCACGTTGCCCAGCGCCGGACCGACGCCCTGGTACAGGTGGTAGCTGCCTCGCAGAAGGGCCGAGCCGATCAGCACGGCCGGCCACGTCCATCCCACCCGCAGCAGGCGATCGGCCAGGAACACGACGACGATGATCTCCTCCACGAGCGAGTGTCGCACCGCCGAGGCCAGCAGCAGGATGACCTCCCACCAGGAGGTCCCGCCCGCGTTGGTGACGATCTCGGCGGTGATCCCGAGCTGGCGGCCCGCCTGGTACAGCGCCAGGGTGCCCAGTCCCATGACGACGAAGAGCAGCGTCCCCAGGCCCAGATCTGCCAGCGGGGCTCGGCGGTCCAGGCCGATCCGGTGCAGCAGCCCACGCAGCTGACCGGCCGAGCCCGCCAGCAGATAGAGCGCCAGCAGCGGTGGAACCAGAGCCAAGAGGATCCCGAGGCTGCGGCGCAGGACGTCGAACAGGGGGAAGCCGCTCTGCGGCGCGTTCATGGAGGCCGTCGACTCGGCGATCGAACTGGTGGACAGCGTCTCGGCGAGGTTCAGGACGGACCACAGCGCGCTGGCCCCCAGCGAGACGCCCAGCACCAGCAGGATCTGCAGCCACAGATCGGCTCGCTGGGAGCCGAACGACGGCTGGGCTGGGGCCTGGGAGAGGTGTTCGGTCATGGGCTCCATTGTGGGCCAGGGGCACGACGGCAGCGGCCTGTGCTGTCGGCGCCGGTTCCTACGATGAGCGCCATGACCTCCCAGCACCCGGATCCCTCCCCCGCTCCTCCCGAGACGCCGCGCCGCGACCACGTCCGCGAGTTCCACGGCGACTCCTTCCAGGATCCGTACGAGTGGCTGCGGGAGAAGGACTCCCCAGAGGTCATCGCCCATCTGGAGGCCGAGACCGCCTGCGCGGAGGCCGCCACCGCCCAGCTGGCCCCGCTGCGCGAGCAGCTCTTCCAGGAGGTCCGGACCCGCGTGCAGGAGACGGACCTGTCGGTGCCGTGGCGGCGCGGCGACTGGTGGTACTTCACGCGCACCGTGGAGGGCGGAGAGCACTCGGTGCAGTGCCGCGTCCCGGCTGCTGAGGAGGGGTGGGAGCCGCCGCAGATCGTGGCAGGTCAGTCCCTGCCCGGCGAGCAGACCCTCCTGGACGGCAACGCCCGGGCGCAGCCGCACGAGTTCTGGTCGCTGGGCGCCTTCGACATCACCCACGACGGCACCCGGATGGCCTGGGCCGAGGACACCACCGGGGATGAGCGCTTCACGGTGCGCGTCCACGACTTCGCAGCCGACCGGACGCTCGACGACGAGATCCCCGAGACCTCCTACGGCGCCTTCCTCTCGCCCGCCGGAGACGCCGTCTTCTACACCGAGGTCGACGACTCCTGGCGGCCGTGGCGCCTGCGCCGGCACGTGCTCGGGACCCCGCTGGAGCAGGACATCACCATCGCCCAGGAGGACGACCCCGGCCTGTGGCTGGGGGCCGAGCTCTCCTCGGACCGGCGCTGGCTCGTGCTCGAGGCCGGGTGCTCCGAGTACTCCGAGGTCTCGATCCTGCGCATCGAGGAGGCCGGCGAGCAGGACCCACAGGTGGTCGTGCCGCGCGGGGCCGGCGTTCTCGCCTCGGCGGAGCCCGTGCGGATCGACGGCCGGGACGTCGTCCTGCTCCAGCACGATCGCCAGGCTCCGGATGGACGCCTGAGCCTGATCGAGCTGTCGGACCTGCCCGGCGAGTCGGCGGAACTGCCCGGCGACGGATTCCCTCCCGGCATCGACATCGTGGCGCCCAGGGAGGGACTGCGCGTGCTGGGCTTCGCCGCCACACAGCATCACCTGGTTCTCGAGGTCCGTGAGGACATCCTGCCGGGGCTGCGCATCCTGCCGCTGAAGGGACTCGGCACGGAGAGCCAGGCCGAGCCCCATGTCCTCGAGGTGCCCGGCGAGCTCACGGCTGTCTCCCTCACCGCCGCTGAGCCGGGCTCCCCCGTCCTGCGCTTCACCGCCGAGTCCTTCGTGATCCCGCGGCGCGTCTTCGACCTCATCCTGGATGCGCCGGGGACCGAGCTGCCCGATCCAGTCCTGCGCCGCGAGCAGCCGGTGCTGGGCGACTACTCGGCTGTCGACTACTCCGTGGAGCGCGACTGGGCCCAGGCCGAGGACGGCACGCGGATCCCGATCACCCTCATCCGCCGCCGGGACGCCGCGCAGCCGGCACCCGCGGTGGTCTACGCCTACGGCTCGTACGAGATCAGCATGGATCCGTCGTTCTCGTACTCGCGGATCTCGCTGCTGGACCGCGGTGCGGTCTGGGCCATCGCCCACGTGCGCGGCGGCGGCGAGCTCGGGCGGCAGTGGTACGAGTCCGGCAAGAAGGAGCACAAGCGGCGCACCTTCACAGACGTCGTCGCGGCGACCCGGCACCTGGGCGCGCGCTCGGACATCGACGCCGACCGGGTCGTGCTGATGGGCGGCTCGGCCGGCGGACTCCTGGTCGGCGCCGTGCTGAACCTGGCCCCCGAGCTGTACTGCGGTGCGGTGGCCGCGGTGCCGTTCGTGGACCCGCTGACCTCCATGCTCATGCCCGAGCTGCCGCTGACCGCGCTCGAATGGGAGGAATGGGGCAATCCCCTCGACTCCGCGGAGGTCTACTGGACCATGAAGGCCTATTCCCCGTACGAGAACGTCTCCGCCAGGGACTACCCGCCGATCCTGGCCGTGACCTCGCTGCACGACACCCGCGTCCTCTACGTGGAGCCCGCCAAGTGGGTGGCGGCCCTGCGTCACGAGAACCCGGACAAGCGCGAGCAGATCCTCATGCGCATCGAGATGGCCGGCGGCCACGGCGGAGCCTCGGGGCGCTATCAGCAGTGGCGCGACAATGCGTGGGAGGACGCCTGGGCCCTGGAGCGCCTGGGGCTGGCCTGAGCCGAAGGAATCCGCCCGTTCACGCCGCCCGGCGGTCTGAGCCGGAGGGCCGCACCCGCTCGAGCACCAGGACCGCGGGGATCAGCAGGAGACCGGCAGCGGCAGCGGCGCCGGCGGCGGCCCATGCCCCGAGGGCCTGAGCAGGCCAGCCCTGCAGCACGGCGGCGCCCGTTCCTGCGAGTCCCGCCGCCCAGCCCAGGGGCATCCACAGCGACCTGGTGCGCACGGCAGCCCAGGCCAGCATCAGGCTCAGCACCGCCACCGCGCACGCCGAGGCCGCCAGCCAGGACCAGGTGCCTGCGCTGCGCGTGAGCATGACGGGCAGAAGCCCGAGCACCGTCAGCAGGACCGAGACCGTGATCGCAGTGCCTGACGACCACCGTGCGATCGCCAGCCGCAGCAGCGCACCGCGGAACACGATCTCCAGCGCCGCCGCAGCGACCGCAGCCAGCACAGCGGCCACCGCCGGTCCGCCGAGCCTCGAGACCGCAGCCTGGCCCAGCAGCTCGGGCTGGCCGCCCTGGAGCAGCGGCAGGACCGCCGCCCCGGCGCCACCGAGCGCAGCGCCGATCACGAGCGCGCTCGCCCCGCCCAGCGGCCCGGCTGCCGCGCTGCCCCGATCCCTGGGCGCGGGGAACCCCAGATCACGCACACCCGCCTCGGCCAGGAAGAACCAGATGAGCAGCACCGCGACCGGCAGGGCGAGCGGAACCCACTGCCAGGTGGCATCCCACCGCGCCAGGCGCATGGCCAGCACATAGGAGCCGACGATCGCGGCGATCACCGCCCACAGGGCCCGGTCGTCGCCGCGGTAGTTCCAGATGGTGGTCATGTGTGCTCCTTCAGGGTGTCGTCGGGCCGGGAATGCCGATCCGGGCCGGAGTGCAGATCGCGCCCGGAAGCATGGCTCCCGGGCGCGATCGACCTTCACGAGACGGCTCAGGAGACCCCGAGCTTCTCCAGGATCAGCTCGCGGACACGGCCGGCGTCCGCCTGGCCCTTGGTGGCCTTCATGACCGGACCGATCAGAGCGCCCACGGCCTGGACCTTGCCGCCCTTGACCTTCTCGACGACGTCCGGCATCTGCGCCATGGCGTCGTCGATCGCGGAGAGCAGCACGCCCTCGTCGGAGACCACGGCCAGGCCGCGGGCCTCCACGATCTGCGCCGGGGTGCCCTCGCCCTCGGCCACGTGGCCCAGGACCTGCTTGGCGATCTTGTCGTTGATGGTCTTCTCGCCGATCAGCGACTCGACCTCGGCCACGTGCTCCGGGGTGATCCCCAGGTCCGCGATCTCCACGCCCGCGTTGTTGGCCAGGCGGGCGATCTCGCCCATCCACCACTTGCGGGCAGCTGCCTTGGAGGCGCCGGCCTCGATGGTGGCGGCGATCTCCTCGGTCACGCCTGCGTTGACGACGTCGCGGAACTCCTCGTCCGAGTAGCCCCACTCCTCCTTCAGACGCGCGCGGCGCTGGGCCGGGGGCTCCGGCAGCGAGGCCCTCAACTGCTCCACCCAGGCGGGGTCCGGGCACACGGGCACCAGGTCCGGCTCGGGGAAGTAGCGGTAGTCATCGGCATCCGACTTGGGACGGCCCGAGGTGGTCGAGCGCGTGTCCTCGTGCCAGTGACGGGTCTCCTGGACGATCTTCTCGCCGGCTTTGAGCACCGCGGCATGGCGCTGGATCTCGTAGCGCACGGCGCGCTCGACGGCGCGCAGGGAGTTCACGTTCTTGGTCTCCGAGCGCGTGCCGAACTCGGTGGTGCCCTTGGGCATCAGGGAGACGTTGGCATCGCAGCGCACGTTGCCGCGCTCCATGCGGGCATCCGAGATGTCGAGGTTCTTCACGATCTCGCGGATCGCCTTGACGTAGGCCTTGCCGAGCTCCGGAGCGCGGTCCCCGGCTCCGACGATCGGGCGGGTCACGATCTCCACCAGCGGCACGCCAGCGCGGTTGTAGTCGACCAGCGAGAACTCCGCGCCCTGGATGCGACCGGCACCGCCCTTGTGGGTCAGCTTGCCGGCGTCCTCCTCCATGTGGGCCCGCTCGATCTCGATGGTGAACGGTGTGCCGTCCTCCAGCTCGACGGTGAGCTGGCCGTCGAAGGCGATGGGCTCGTCGTACTGGGAGGTCTGGAAGTTCTTGGGCGTGTCCGGGTAGAAGTAGTTCTTCCGGGCGAAGTGCGAGACCGGGGCGATCTGGCAGCCCAGGGCGAGCCCGAGCTTGATCGCGTACTCCACGGCCTTGCCGTTGACCACGGGCAGCACGCCGGGCAGTCCCAGCGAGACGGGCGTGGTGTTGGTGTTCGGCTCGTCGCCGAAGGTGTTCGGCGCCCAGTCGAACATCTTGGTCGCGGTGTTGAGCTCCACGTGGACCTCGAACCCGAGCACGGGGTCGAAGTCCTCCATGGCCTCCTCGAAGGACAGGATCTGATCGCTCACTTGGCGCCTCCCTCAGTGGTCTCCGACAGCTTGCCCACGGCTTCGACGACGTCCGGCAGGTCCTTCCAGATCGGGCCTCCGTTCGCCTCCTCGAGCAGCCGCTCCAGACCGGCGGCCGCGCGGTAGAGGCGCGCGTCCTCACGAGCGGGGGCCATGAACTGGAAGCCGACCGGCATCCCGTCCTCGGGCGAGAGGCCCGCCGGGATCGAGATCGCCGGGACGCCCGCCAGGTTGGTGGGGATCGTGGCGATGTCGTTGAGGTACATCTGCATGGGATCGGCCTGCTCGTCGACCGAGCCCAGCGGGAAGGCCGTGGTGGGAGCGGTCGGCGAGACGAGGACGTCGACCTGCTCGAACGCCGCGTCCAGATCGCGCTGCACGAGCGTGCGGACCTTCTGCGCCGAGCCGTAGTAGGCGTCGTAGTAGCCGGCCGACAGGGCGTAGGTGCCCAGGATCGTGCGGCGCTTGACCTCCGCGCCGAAGTTCTCCGCGCGCGTGGCGGACATGACGCGCTCGATGGTCACGTGCCCGTCCTTGGGCAGGGCGCGCTGGCCGAACCGGACGCCGTCGTACTTGGCCAGGTTGGAGGAGACCTCCGAGGACATGATCAGGTAGTAGGCGCCCAGGGCGTACTTGAAGTTCGGCGTCTCGATCTCGACGACGCTCGCCCCTGCCTTCTCCAGTGCCTCGACGGCCTCGCGGAAGCGCTGCTCGACGCCGGGCTGGAAGCCCTCGCCGGTCAGCTCCTTGAGCACGCCGACGCGCAGGCCCTTCAGCCCGCCCTCGGCAGCACCTGCCCGTGCGGCCTCGACGAAGCCCTCGGCCGGATCGCTCAGCGAGGTCGAGTCCTTGGGGTCATGGCCGCCGACGACCTCGTGCAGCATGGCCGCATCCAGCACGGTGCGCGCGCACGGGCCGACCTGGTCCAGCGACGAGGCCATGGCGATCACGCCGTAGCGCGAGACCGAGCCGTAGGTGGGCTTCACGCCGACCGATCCGGTCACGGCAGCGGGCTGGCGGATGGAGCCGCCGGTGTCCGTCCCCAGAGCGAGCGGGGCCTGGAACGCAGTGACGGCCGCAGCCGAGCCGCCGCCCGAGCCGCCCGGGATGCGGGTGAGGTCCCAGGGGTTGCGGGTGGGGCCGAAGGCCGAGTGCTCCGTGGTGGAGCCCATGGCGAACTCGTCGAGGTTGGTCTTGCCGAGGATCGGCATGCGCGCCGCGCGCAGCTTCTCGGTGACGGTGCCGTCGTAGGGGCTCATCCAGCCCTCGAGCATGCGCGAGGCCGCCGTGGTGGGCTGGCCCTTGGTCACGATGAGGTCCTTGACCGCGATCGGCACGCCGGCCAGCGGCGGCAGCTGCTTGCCCTCGGCGCGATCCCGATCCACGTCGGCGGCGACCTCGAGGGCCTCCTCCGCATTGAGGTGCAGGAAGGCGTTGAGACCGGCCTTGCCGTGGCTGCGCTCCTGCGCCGCAGCGCCGTCGGTGGCCGCGATGCGGTCCAGGTGCGCCTGCACGGCCTGCACCGAGGTGACCTCACCGGCCTGCAGCTTCTGCGCGAGCTCGGCCGCGGACAGTTCGATGATGTTCTCGCTCATATCGCCTCAGTCCTCATCCAGGATGGCCGGGACCTTGAACTGCCCGTCCTCCGCGTCCGGTGCGCCCGACAGGGCCTCTTCCGGGCTGAGCGTCTGCCCCACGACGTCCTCGCGCATCACATTGCGCAGGGGCAGGGGGTGGCTCGTGGCGGGGACGTCGTCCCCGGCGACCTCGCTGACGGAGGCGACCGACTGCACGATCTGGCCGAGCTCGCCGGCCAGCGACTGCAGCTCATCCTCCGACATCTCGATATGCGCGAGGTCTGCCAGATGGGCGACCTCATCGCGACTGATCGCGGACATGCACGCTCCTTGTTCTTCGGTGTTGCTGTCTTCGGTGTTCACCGTGCTCGTGATGCTCGATGAGGCCCGCGGAGCGATCCTGCCGGTGGCACGGACCGGCAGAGGCTCGACGACGGGGCCAGCGGGGCCCATCCTATCCGCCGACCCGGACAGCCCCGGCTCCGACCGGAGCGACCGCGCCCGGCCCCGCCCACCGAGTAGCACCGTCGGGATGCCGACGACGCCTACCCTGGAGGCAGACGACAGACGCCCCCATCGCCGGGGCACCGCACCACCTGCCCCTGAAGGGCGGAAGGAGGCCCGCATGGCCAAGAAGGACGGCAAGCCGAAGAAGGACCGCGGGGCAGCGCGCCGCGCCAAGGCAGCAGCCCGAGCGGGGACGCGCCCCTCCTCCGGAGCGCGCACGCCCTCGCAGGACGCGGCGAACGCCTGGCGCCAGGGCGTCTCCGAGGCGACCGCCGACACCGTCGATCAGATGGCCGCCCACGTGCAGACCGTGGCCCTGCAGCAGCTGGAGGACTTCGGCGCGTTCCCCGCCTTCCTCATCACCGCTCGCCGCGACGGGGAGTTCGAGCTGGACAGCATCGAGCCCGCCGAGGAGGCCACCACCGTCGACGAGCTCGAGCCCGAGGATGCCGCCGAGCTCACCGAGCTGCACCACTCCGACGATCCCGAGGCCGCCCTGCGCGCCATGGCTCTCGAGAAGGCCCCGGAGCTGCTGGGCGCAGCACTCGCCCTGCCGGCCACACTCCCGGATCGCTCCGGGGCTCCTGCGCTGGTGATCGAGATCGAGCACCGCGACGGCGTCAGCCTCACTCTGGTCCAGGGCTACAGGATTGGCGGCCGCGGCGGCGCCAAGTCCACCGAGCTCGAGGACCCGACCGTGGAGCAGCGCGAGGCTTCCCTCCTGCGTCGGCCCCGCCCTTCCGAGGGTGCGTCTCGCTCCGAGTCCTCCCGTGCCGCCTCGCAGCCCGAGGCTTCCGCGGACGTTGCTCAGCCCGAGTCCTCCGAGAGCGCTTCGCAGACCGAGCCTGCTGAGGGCACCACCCCCTCGGCATCGGGCGACCCGCAGGACTGAGCACCGCCAGCCTCCTCCGGCAGGTCGCCCGCATCGAGAGGCCCGCGCGCGTGATCTCCTCGATCGGCACGCCGACGGCTCCGTCCTCGAGCGGTCTCCGTGTGTGCTCCCGTCAGCCACCGTCGCGGTCACGACCATCGAGTTGCCTGAGCGTGTGCCGGCCCCCATCGACTGGCCCCGTGATGTGCGCTTGAGGCCCCAGAGCCGCACTGAGGCACCACTCGGCGCTCGGCGAGCTCCCGGGATCCCGAAGCTTCCTGAGGACATGCGAGAAGCCCCGCAGCGTGAACGCTGCGGGGCTTCTCGGTCCCTGCTGACGATCAGATGATCGTCAGATCTCCGTCGGTGCGGAGGCTGATCGAGTGGATCAGGCGGGGATGTTCAGGGTCTGGCCCACGAAGATCAGGTTCGGGTCAGCCACGGTGTCCGGGTTGGCGGCGAACAGGGTCTCCCAGTCGGTGCCGTGGGCAGCCGCGATGGAGCCCAGGGTGTCGCCCGAGGCGACGGTGTAGGCGCCGGCAACGGCGGGCTGCTCGGCGACCGGAGCGGCCGGAGCGGTGTACTCGACGACCGGGGCCTGCTCGGCGACCGGAGCCTCGGCGGCGGGGGCCTGGGCGGCGACCGGAGCCTCAGCGGCGGGCGCCTCAGCGGCGGGAGCCTGGGCCACCGGGGCCTCCTCAGCGGCCGGGGCCGGGGTCTCGACGGACTGGGTGGAGACCTGGGTCTCAGCAGCCGGGGCGGGGGTGGAGGCAGCAGCGCCGCTCGAGTAGCCCGAGCCGCCGGACAGGCCCAGCTTGGCGGAGCAGGCGGGCCATGCGCCCCAGCCCTGCTCGGCCAGCACGCGCTCAGCCACAGCCTTCTGCTGGTCCTTCGAGGCGTCCGCGGCATTGCCGGGGCCGCCGAAGGCGGACCAGGTCTGCTGGGTGAACTGCAGGCCGCCGGAGAAGCCGTTGCCCGTGTTGGCGCTCCAGTCGCCGCTGGCCTCGCACTCGACGAGCTGGTCCCACTTGTCGGCGGCCTGCGCGGGGGCAGCCGCACCGAGGAGGGCCGCGCCGCCGAAGACAGCGGCGGTGCCGGCGACGATGGTGTTCTTGATGTTCTTCTTCACGACAGGCTCCATGACGGCGCCGTCTCCGCTCGTGCCGTCCCCGGCGTCATAGCGTCGCTGTCTTTCCGTTCCAATGGTCTGGGTCTGGGATGCAGCTGTCGACAGCGATGACGGCTGACTGCAACCTGGATTTCGTGTGGCCCTCGACGAGGAGTCGAAGAGCTGGATCGATGCCCGCAGGCTCGCTCCGGAAGTTCGAAGATCACATTACCGTAACGATTCGGCTTGGCAACCCTTTTGAGCTGTGATCTGTGCCAATCTGAAAGGTTGACCCCCGAGGATCCAGGTCCCTTCAGCGGGACGACCGCGAGAGCCGCTCCCTCCCTCCGCGATCCGCCCGGATCTCCGCTGCGCCTCGCGAGGTCACAGCACCATAACAGCAAGGTCACGGTCAGGTCACGACCCGCTGTTGAGGGGACAGCTCGAGCGGAGCCCGCAGCCCCGCCCGAAGGCCCGTTCGACCCACGGCGGCGCAGGTCAGCGGGGCTTCAGGAGGCAGGCGAGATGCTGCTCACATTCGTTGACCAATCAGTCCTCCGCATGGACCTGAGCATCCTCAGCCTCCTCTGAGGGGCCCTGGAAGGCCTCCGGGCCCTCCGCGAGCAGCCGCGTGAAGTCGGCCTCGTCCAGCACCGTGACCCCCAGCGACTCGGCCTTCTCCAGCTTGGATCCTGCCGAGGCGCCGGCCACCAGGAAGTCGGTCTTCTTGGACACGGACCCCGAGGCCTTGCCGCCGCGGGTGAGGATCGCCTCCTTAGCGGAGTCGCGGGAGTAGTCCTCGAGCGTGCCGGTCACCACGATGGTCAGGCCCTCGAGGACCTTGGGAACGGAGTCGTCGACCTCGTCCTCCATGCGCACGCCCGCAGCGGCCCAGGACTCGACGATCTCGCGGTGCCAGTCCACCTGGAACCAGTCGATGACCTCTCGTGCGATCACCGGGCCCACGCCGTCCGTGGCGGCCAGATCCTCCTCCGAGGCCTCGCGGATCCTGTCCATGGAGCCGAAGGCCGTGGCCAGCGAGCGCGCCGCCGTGGGGCCCACGTGCCGGATGGACAGCGCCACGAGCACGCGCCACAGCGGCTGGGAGGTGGCCTTGGCGAGCTCGTCGAAGAGCTTGACCGTGTTGGCGCTGGGCTTGGACGGGTGCTTGGCGCTGCCCTTGGTCCAGAAGTACGGCACGAGCTCGGTGTCTCCCGGCTTGGCCCCCGCGCCGCGCTTCTGCCGCTCGATCTTCACGTCCTTCAGCATCCCGGCGGAGAGATCGAAGAGCTGGGCCTCCGAGGTCAGCGGAGGATCGGCGGGCTCGGCGGGACGCGTCAGCGCTACGGCGGCTTCCTCCCCCAGCGCCTCGATGTCGAAGGCGCCGCGACCGGCCGCGTGGAAGACCCGCTCCTTGAGCTGATCCGGGCACGAGCGCGCGTTGGGGCAGCGGATGTCGACGTCACCCTCCTTCGCCGGGCGCAGCTCGGTGCCGCACGACGGGCAGTGGGTGGGCATCACGAACTCGCGCTCGGTGCCGTCGCGCAGGGCGACGACGGGCCCGACGATCTCCGGGATGACGTCTCCTGCCTTGCGCAGAACGACGGTGTCCCCGATCAGCACGCCCTTGGCCCGCACGACGTCCTGGTTGTGCAGCGTGGCCATCTCCACCATGGAGCCGGCGACGAGGGCCGGCTCCATCACGCCGTACGGGGTCACGCGCCCGGTGCGGCCCACGCCCACGCGGATGTCCAGCAGCTTGGTGTGGACCTCCTCGGGCGGATACTTGTAGGCCACCGACCACCGCGGCGTGCGGGAGGTGTGCCCGAGCTGGCGCTGCGTGGCGCGGTCGTCGACCTTGACCACGATGCCGTCGATGCCGTGGTCCAGGGAGTGGCGCTTGTCCCCGTACTCGTCGATGTACTCCACGACCTGGTCGATGCTGCTCAGCACCCGGGAGTACGGGCTCACAGGCAGGCCCCATGTGGCCATCAGGTCGTAGGCCTCCGACTGGGCGCTGATCTCCAGCCCCTCGGCGGCCCCGATGCCGTGCACGTACATGGACAGCGGGCGCTTGGCCGTCTCCGCCGGATCCTTCTGGCGCAGGGAGCCGGCGGCCGCGTTGCGCGGGTTGGCGAACGGGGCCTTCCCCTCCTCCACGCGCTGCTCATTGACCTTCTGGAAGTCCTGGGTGGAGATGAAGATCTCGCCGCGGATCTCGATCTGCTGCGGGAGGTCCTCACCGCGCAGCTGCTGCGGGACGGTGGAGATGGTGGCGACGTTGTGGGTCACGTCCTCGCCGGTGGTGCCGTCGCCGCGGGTGGCCGCGCGGACCAGGCGGCCGTCCTGGTACAGCAGATTGATGGCCAGGCCGTCGATCTTGACCTCGGTGAGCCAGCGCAGCTCGGGTGCCCCGTGCAGGGCCTGGACCTGGGCCTGGGCGCGCTCGAGCCAGGCGCGCAGCTCATCGAGCGAGAAGACGTCCTCGAGCGAGTACATGCGCTCGAGATGGCGGACAGGGGCGAAGGCGGCAGAGGGCTCGCCGCCGACCTCCTGCGTGGGCGAGTCGTTGGACTGCAGCTCCGGATGCAGGGACTCGAGCTCCTCGAGGCGCCGGTAGTCCTGGTCGTACTGGGCATCCGAGACGGTGGGGGCATCCTGCTGGTAGTACTCGACCCGCGCCTGGCGCACGCGCTCCACGAGCTCGGCGTACTCCTCCCGCAGGGCGTCCGCGGGGATCTCCCCTGCCGACATCTCGACGGGCTGGTCCTGCTCGGCTGCGTTCGCGGCCTGCGCCGCGGTCCTGTTCTGCTGGCTCACCCCGTCATTGTGGCGCACTGCTCCGACGACACAGCGTCGACGACGCCGGGACGGGCAGGACCCGCGGGTCCTTCCCGCCCCGGCGATCCGAGAGCGCTCCCGGGACAGCTCAGTAGGCGAGGTGCCGGCGCCGCGAGTGCTCGTCGAGCCTGCGCACGCTGAGCATGGCGTGGGGACGTCCGCGACGGGCATCCCATACCGCGACCTCGGCGGTGCGCAGCTCGGTGCCGCGTCCGTCCCGCTGAACCGCCACGGACGGCGCGCCGGGCAGCAGCAGCGGGGCGCCGAACTCGACGTCCCACCGCAGCGGCGCGGGGGCATCGACCATGGCCAGGGCACGGGAGGCCGTGTACATGCCGTGGGCGATCGCGCCCTTCATCCCGAGCGCCTTGGCCGAGGCCCCGCTGAGGTGGATGGGGTTGACGTCCCCGGAGACGGCCGCGTAGCGCCGACCGGTGTCGGCGCCGAGCTGCCAGCGGGCGGTGGGCAGCGGCGCCTCGAACTCCGGACGCGATGCCTGCTCGGCCTTCTCCTCCTCCGGCAGGCGCACGCCCCGGGCCAGGTACGTGGAGGACCCCGTCCAGGCCAGCTCCTGGGTGTCCTCGGTGCGCAGCTCCGCCACGACGTCGAACTGCGCCCCGGAGCGATGCGGCCGCAGGTTCTGGGCGCGCACCGTGATGCCCACGTGCTCGCCCACCAGCAGCGGCAGCTCGTGCACGACCGAGTTGGACAGGTGCACCAGCCCAAGCAGCGGCAGCGGGAAGTCCTCGCGGGTCAGCAGCGCCATGGCCGCGGGGAACGACAGCGCGTGCAGATAGCCGCTGAAGGCCTCCACGCCGCCGTCGGGCCGCGTGCGGATCGGGGCCCCGACCACCTCGCAGAATCCGCGGTGGGCCTGGTCGTCGATGGGGACGTCGGCCACGAGCAGGTCCACCACCGGCAGCTCGAGCCGAGTCCCGCCGGAGGAGGCGCTGCCCGAGCCCAGCCCAGGGATCGCGCCGGCCGCCTTGGCCCACAGGCCGCGGACCGTGCGGGTGCCCGCGCCGAGTGCCGATCCCCCGGCCGCCCGGGCATAGAGCGGGCCGAGCGCGGGCAGCTGGGGCAGGAGGACGACGTCGCGATCGGCGCCGTCGAGATGCGTCTGCTGGTCGTGCATGCTCACGCTCCCACCAGGTTCTGCCCGCACACGCGCAGGGTCTGCCCGGAGATCCCGGCTGCCGCATCCGAGAGCAGGAACGCGATGGCCTCGGCGACGTCCACCGGCAGGCCTCCCTGCTGCAGGGAGTTCAGGCGGCGGGCGACCTGGCGCCGGGCCATGGGGATCTTGGCGGTCATCTCCGTCTCGATGAAGCCTGGAGCCACCGCATTGGCGGTGCCGCCGCCGGCGGCCAGCTCCGGGGCCAGCGCGGCGACCATCCCGACCACGCCGGCCTTGGAGACCGCGTAGTTGGTCTGCCCGCGATTGCCCGCGATGCCCGAGGTGGAGGCGAGCCCCACGACCCGCAGCCCCTGGGCCAGCGGGTCGGCCAGCAGCTGCTGCGTGATCCGCAGCGGGGCCTCGACGTTGACGGCCTGGACCGAGGCGAAGCGGCCCTCATCCATGTTGGCCAGCATCTTGTCTCGGGTGATCCCGGCGTTGTGCACGATGCCGTCGATCCGCCCGAACCGGGTCCGGCAGTGCTCCAGGATGCGCTGGCCGGCGTCATCGGCGGTCACGTCCAGAGGCAGCGAGGCGGCCCCGATCGCATTGGCCAGCTTGGCCAGGGCGTCACCGGCGGCCGGGACGTCGATCGGCACGACCTGGGCGCCCTGCGCGTGCAGCAGACGGGCGATCTGCTCGCCGATCCCGCGGGCGGCGCCGGTGACCACGATGACCCGGCCCTCGAGCGGTGTCTCCCCCAGCGCGGCCTGAGCCAGCGAGGCGGGTCCGGCCTCCGAGGTGACGGGCAGGAACTGCCCCGAGACGAACGCGCTGCGTCCGGAGAGCAGGAAGTCGAGGCCGCCGAGCACGGAGGGGGCATCGACGGCGACGCCGTCCGCCACCACGATGCCGTTGGCGGTGGCCCCTCCGCGCATCTCCTGGGCCAGCGAGCGGACCAGGCCGACCGCGCCCTGCCGGGCCGCGTTGCGGCGCACGGACTCGGTCCCGGCCTCGCCGGCCGAGGCCGGCACGGCGACGGCCGAGCCTGCTGCCACGCCCTCCGCCGCACGGGAGACCGCCACCACGCGGGCGCCGCGGTCGAGCCGGCGCAGCACGGAGCCCAGCGACAGCGACGGCGCTGTGAGATCCGACGGCCCGTGCGCCTGGCTCAGCACCAGCAGCGCGGCCTGGATCCGCTCGGATCCCTCGGCGACGGCCTGGGCATCCCGGCGGACGTCGTGCCCGCGAGCGCTCAGCGCCTGGGCGAGGGCATCGGCATCAGCCGACGACGACTCGTCCGCGATCACCAGCACGGTGCGCGGCTTCTCCGGCCTCCCGGCTTCGTGGCGGGTCAGCGACACCGGGGCGGGCAGCCCCAGAGCGCCGGCCATGGAGCGGCCGGGGCCGGTGGCGACGACGTCCAGGTAGGCGTCCTGCGACGAGCGCAGGTCGGTCAGGGTTCGCGTCCAGCGCGGGGTCTTGGGCATGCGAGGGCCTTTCGAAGGAGTGCGTGCGAGGTCTCGGAGGTGTGTGCTGCCGGCGGGTCAGTCCTGCGGCTGGGCGCGCAGCAGGGCCACGACGCCCTGGCCGCCGGCGGCGCACACGGAGATCACACCGGTGGTGGGACGGCCCAGCTCGACGGCGCGGGCCTTGAGCTCCTTGGCCAGCGAGGCCACGATGCGGGTGCCGGTGGCGGCGAAGGGGTGTCCGGCCGCCAGCGAGGAGCCGTTGACGTTCAGGCGCGAGCGGTCCACGGGGCCGACCGGCTCGTCCAGGCCCAGGCGCTCGCGGCAGAACTGCTCGTCCTCCCAGGCGGTCAGGGTGGCCACGACCGTGGAGGCGAAGGCCTCGTGGATCTCGACCAGGTCGATGTCCTGCAGGCGCAGCCCCTGACGAGCCAGCAGCCGCGGCATGGCGTAGGCGGGGGCCATGAGCAGGCCCTCGTCACCGTCCACGAAGTCCACGGCCGCCGACTCGACGTCCACGACCTCGGCCAGGCGCGGCATCTTGTGCTCGCGCGCCCAGTCCTCGGAAGCCAGCAGGACCGCCGAGGCGCCGTCGGTCATGGGAGTCGAGTTGCCTGCCGTCATGGTGGCCCCGCCCAGGGACTTGCCGAAGACCGGGGAGAGCCCGGCGAGCTTCTCGGCGGTGGTGTCCGGACGCAGTGTGGTGTCCCTGCGGACGCCGCGGAACGGAGTCACGAGGTCGTCGAAGAAGCCGCGGTCCCAGGCAGCGGCGAGGTTCTGGTGGCTGGCGGCGGCCAGCTCGTCCTGGGCCTGGCGGGTCACGCCCCACTTCTTGCCGGTGATCGCCTGCGACTCGCCCATGGACAGTCCCGTGCGCGGCTCGGCCACGCCGGGGGCCACGGGGGCGAGATCGCCGGGGCGCAGCTTGGACAGGGCCTTGAGCTTGGCGCCGGTGGTCTTGGCGTAGTTCAGCTCGAGCAGCACGCGGCGCAGGCCCTCGCCCACGACGATGGGGGCGTCCGAGGCCGAGTCGGCACCTCCGGCGATCCCGACGTCGATCTGGCCGCAGCGGATCTTGTTGGCGATCAGCGAAGTGGTCTCCATGCCGGTGGCGCAGGCCATCTGGACGTCGATGCCCGGGGTGCGCGGATCCAGTGCGGAGCCCAGCACGGACTCGCGGACCATGTTGAAGGCCTTGGGCTGCTTGAGCACAGCACCTCCGGCGACGGCTCCCAGGCGCTGTCCGGCCAGCCCGGTGCGTGCGACCAGGCCGTCCAGCACGGCGGTGAACATGTCCTGGACCGAGGCCTGGGCGTAGGCGCCGCCGGACTTGGCGAACGGGATGCGGTCGCCGGCCACGACCCACGCCGAGCGCAGGCGGGGGGCGGAATCCTCGGCGCGGCGGGCGAGGTCGGCGGGGGTGGGCACGGACTCGGAGGCTGCGGAGGCGGTCATGCGGATCTCCTGTGGGTCGAGGATCGGTCGATCGCGCATCTTCCTGCGATCTGGGTCACATGATACCGAGAGTACCTGATACTCTCGGTATCGTGAACCGCTCAGCCGTGAAGGAACGCAGCCGCCTCGTGGCCGCCGAGGACCCGCAGCAGGCCGATGGCCGCGCCCGCCGATGGAACCGCCATCGGGAGCAGCGCCGCCTCGAGCTGCTGCGGCTGTCCCGCCGCGCCGTCGCCGAGCTGGGCCCCGGCGCCTCCATGGCGGAGATCGCCGCGGCCTGCAGCACCTCCAAGTCGGTCTTCTACCGCTACTTCAAGGACAAGGAGGGCCTGCGCCGCGAGCTGGCCACCTACGTGGTCGAGCGCATGGCCCAGCGGATGCGCAGCGCGGCCGCGGAGGCCCCGTCGTTCCGCGCCTCGATCCGCACGATCGTGGAGCAGTACCTCTGGCAGCTGGAGAACGCCCCGGACGTCTACCGCTTCGTGACCCAGGGCACGGACGGCTCGAGCGAGGACCCCGTGGGCCGGTTCGCCGCCGCCGTCGCCGATCTGCTCGTGGAGGCCCACCGCCGCCACGCCCCCACCGAGCGATGGCTCGAACCGGCGATGGCCCGCTACTGGGCCGCCGGCGTGGTCGGGATGGCCCGCGGCGCCGGCGAGTCCTGGAGCCTCTCCGAGCCGGATGACCGCAGCAGGGACGAGCGCCCGCAGCTCGATGAGTTCGTGGAGATCGTCACCGGCTGGATCATCGCCGGCACGACCCCGCCCGGCTCCGATGCCGCTGACTCCCAGACCCCGGCGCGCGCCTCGCCCTGAGCCGTCGCCCTCTCACTCGAACTCGCACTGAACCGTCCCAGCACTCCCGACAGGCCGCACAGCGGCCGAGCCGATCCACCGCAGGAGGACACCATGACCACCATCGCCGAGAAGAGCACCACCGCAGCCGCCGAGCAGGCAGCCGGCCCTCACCTGGACCCTGCCGCGGAGAGCGCTGTCGTCGACCACGACGTCCTGCGCGACATCCTGGCCGGACGCTGGGCCGAGCAGCGCCGCCAGGCCCGCCGCCTGGCCGCGGACCCGCGCCTGCACATCGCCCCGGGCACCCATTGGTCCGAGCACCGGGAGAAGACCTTCGACAACCTGTCGATCCTGGCCGAGTCGGATGCCGTGCGCGCCGGGCTGCCTGCCTCCCTGGGCGGTTCAGGAGATCCCGCCTCCTACCTCTCGGGCTTCGAGGAGTTCGTCCTCGCGGATCCGTCGCTGCAGATCAAGGCGGGCGTGCAGTGGGGCCTGTTCGGCTCCGCCGTCGTGAACCTGGGCACCGAGCAGCACCACCAGCGCTGGCTCAAGGACATCTGGTCCCTGAAGATCCCGGGCGCCTTCGCCATGACGGAGACCGGCCACGGCTCGGATGTGGCCTCGATCGCCACCACCGCCACCTTCGACGCCAGCACGCAGGAGTTCGAGATCCACACGCCCCACCGCGGGGCCTGGAAGGACTACCTGGGCAACGCCGCTCTGGACGGCCGCGCCGCCGTCGTGTTCGCCCAGCTGATCGTCGACGGCGTGAACCACGGGGTCCACGCCCTGTTCGTGCCGCTGCGCGATGACGAGGGCGAGTTCCTGCCCGGCGTCGGCGGCGAGGACGACGGCCACAAGGGCGGTCTCAACGGCATCGACAACGGCCGCCTGCACTTCGACCACGTGCGCGTGCCGCGCGAGAACCTGCTCGACCGCTACGGCCATGTGTCCGAGGACGGCACCTACACCTCCCCCATCGAGTCCCCGGGCCGCCGCTTCTTCACGATGCTCGGCACGCTGGTCCAGGGCCGCGTCTCCCTCGACGGTGCGTCGATCATCGCCGCGCGCGCCGGGTTGGACATCGCCCTGACCTACGCCTCGCAGCGCCGTCAGTTCGCCCCGGTCAAGGGCGAGGAGGAGTCGGTGCTGCTGGACTACCACCAGCACCAGCGCCGCCTGTTCCCGCTGGTCGCCAAGGTCCTGGCCGCGGGCTTCGCCCACGACGAGCTGCTCGAGGCCTTCGACGGCGTCTTCTCCGGGCGCAACGACACCGACGAGTCCCGCCAGGACCTGGAGACCATGGCCGCCGCGCTCAAGGCGACCTCCACCCGTCTGGCCCTGGACTCCCTGCAGGAGTGCCGCGAGGCCTGCGGCGGCGCCGGCTTCCTGTCCGAGAACCGCCTCACCGGGCTGCGCGCCGACCTGGATGTCTACGCGACCTTCGAGGGCGACAACACCGTTCTCATGCAGCTGGTGGCCAAGCGCCTTCTCGGCGACTTCGCCAAGGGCATCTCGTCGCTGCCGGCCGCGGGCAAGGCGCGCTGGGCCGCCAGCCGCGCCGCCGAGACCACACTCAGCCGCTCCGGGCTGCGCGGGCTCTCCCAGGTCCTGCGCGACACCGGCGACCCCCGCCGATCGGTCAACTTCCTGCGCGATCCGGAGACGCAGCACGGCCTGCTCTCCGATCGCGTGCGCACCATGGTCGAGGAGGCCGCCGAGAACATGCGCGACGCGGACCGGTCCGACCCGCAGGCAGCCGCCGACGCCTTCGACCGCAACCAGAACCGCCTCATCGAGGCCGCCCGAGCCCACGGGCACCTGCTGCAGTGGGAGGCCTTCACCCGGGCGCTCGACGAGATCGACGACGACGGCACCCGCCAGGTCATGATCTGGCTGCGCGACCTGTTCGGGCTGAGCATCATCGACGAGAACCTGGACTGGTACCTGGCCCACGGCCGCCTGTCGCTGATGCGCGGTCGCATGGTCGATGCCTACCTGCAGCGCCTGGTCGGGCGCCTGCGTCCGCACATCATGGACGTGGTGGCGGCCTTCGACTTCCCGCAGGAGCTGCTGCGCGCCAAGATCGCCTCGGGCGCCGAGGCCCAGCGCCAGCAGGAGGCTGCCGATCACCGCGCCGCCGCGGAGGCGGCCGGCGTGGCCGCCGCGGCCGAGGGCTCGTCCCGGGACTCCTCGGACGCCGAGCACCCCAGCGCTGATCAGACCGCGCCCGCGCAGGCCGATCCCACGCTGGACAAGCCGCTCGAGACCATGTGAGCGCACCGGCTGGGCTCGTGCCGCACGAGCTCAGCCTGACGAGGGGCGGGGCGTCGGGCGTGGAACCCGCCCTGTCATCCCCTCGGCGACATCCAGTGGCGCTGTGGTGTGCCCTGCTCCGTCGAGTGGCGTCGGGGTGTGCTTCTGGACGCGGCAGCGCACACCCCGGGGCCACCCGGTGCAGCGAGGAGCTCCATCGCACACCACGGCGCCACTCGATGGGGGCGGGGGCGGCGGTTATCAGGGGGGCCAGGGCAGCACGGCGCCGCCGACCTGATGGAGGCCGGACCTAGGCGGCGCCGCCGTCGAGCTCGTGGCGCAGCTCGATCGGCACGAACGTGGTGGTGTCCTCGTCGGCCGGGCGCGAGCTCACGGCGTCGGCGACGATCACCGTGACGTTGTCGCGAGCCCCGGTGCGCAGCGTGGCGTTGACCAGGACGTCGGCGGCCTCCTTGGGGTGGGGCACCGAGTGCACCACGCGGGCGATGTGCGCCACGGAGACCTCGCCGGTGAGCCCGTCGGAGCACAGCACCAGGCGATCGCCCGCTCGCGCCGGCAGGACCCACACGTCCGGCTCCCAGACCTGGCCGGTGCCCAGCGCGCGCGTGATCACGTTGCGGCGCGGATGGACCATGGCCTGGGCCGGGGTGATCTGCCCGATCGAGACCAGGTACTGGACCTCCGAGTGATCCACCGTGATCTGCTGCAGCTCAGGCTGCGGGGCCTCCGGCGCGCCCGGCACGGGGGTGAGGCGCTCGGTGGAGGAGCCCTCCTCCAGGCCGACCTGCTGCGGCGGCTCCACGCGCTCGTCCGAGATCGGGATGACGTCCGTGACCTCCACTCCCGCCTCCTTGTAGGCGGAGAACTGATCCGTGGCCCGCTTGGCGACCGCAGCGTGATCTGGCGCGGGGGCCTCCCCCTGGGGGCGCAGCAGGCGGTAGGTGCGCGAGTCGCCGATGTTGAAGACCACCCAGAAGGGATCGCCTCCCATCTCGACCAGCCAGGCACCTGTGACGGTGGTCCCCGCACGCCCGCCGAGCTCGTCCTGGATGGAGCTGTCGGCCTGGTGGAGCACCGCACGCAGCTTGCGCACCAGCACGAGGGCCTCGGCCGGGATCTCCGGATCGAGCTTCATCTCGCGCTCGATCCGCTCGCGGAACCGCGCCACGTCCTCTGGCGGCTCGGGCTCGGCGGGCACCTCGACCTCGGCGGGCCTGCGGGAGCTGAACAGCGCGGAGCCGCCCAGGGTGCGCACGGCCATGGCGGAGGCGACCTCGCCGGCCTCGTGGCCGCCCATGCCGTCGGCGACCGCGCACATGGTCCGGGTGACCACGAGCGAGTCCTCGTTGGTCTCCCGGTGACGACCGCGGTCCGTCGCGGCGCCTGCTCTGATGACGAGCGGAGCACTCATTCGTAGTCAACTTCCAGTTGGGGGCCGGTCCCAGCGGTGATCCGCACGGGGCGGACGTCGCCGAAGCCCCGCACCCTCTGCGGCGGCTGCGGGTCCAGGATGAATCTGTCGTCGTCCTCCAGGACGGAGGCCGTGGAGGCGTCGACGAGGACGCCCCCGGGCTCGGCCAGCGCGACGAGTCGCGAGGCCAGGTTCACGGTGGGTCCGTAGAGATCGCCCAGGCGCGGGAGGACCCGCCCCCAGACGAATCCGACCCTTGTCTTGGGCAGCTCGGGGTCCTCCAGGATGGCACGTCGCAACGCCAGCGCGATCAGCGCGCCCTCCTCCGGGGATTCCGACATGTACATGACCTCGTCGCCGATGGTCTTGATGAGACGGCCCCCGCCTGCGGAGATGATCTCCGCGCAGCGCTGCTCGAAGCGCTGCACGAGAGCCGCGAGAGTGCGCTCGTTCATCTTCCGGGACAGGGTCGTGAAGGAGACCATGTCCGCGAAGCCGATCCCGCGGGCCAGCGGCAGCGAGGCGGACTCGTCGCCCACCTCATCCGGCTGGGGCGCATCCATGGACCTCTCCTGGCGCATGGCCAGGCGCTGGACGGCGCCGTTGAGCTGGCGGCGCCAGGTGTAGAGCAGCAGGTACTCGAGGTCCTCCTGGATCCGCGGCAGCAGCTCGAGCAGCTCCTGCCGAGCCTCTGCATCCGAGTATCCGCGGTTCATCACGAGGTCCTCGACGATGGCCTCGACCTGCCACACGACCATGCGGTCGGTCATCTGCGCCATGGCCCGGATCAGCGACAGCGCCGCCTCCTCGGAGAGCCGATCCGATTCGACGATCCCCGAGATCCGGCGCAGAGCCTGGCTGTCGCGCTGCGTGAAGTAGATCTCGTCGGCACTCATGTTGGGGAAGCCCATGGCTCGCCAGATCTTGCGGGCGCTGAGGATGGACAGCCCTCCGGCGTGGGCGGCGCGCTTGCGGTCCATGGTGCGCTCACCGCCCAGCAGACCGTGCTCCAAGCCGTGGAAGGCCTCGCGGGACTCCGGGGAGCCGTAGACATCGGCCTGCACCGGGTTGTGCATGTTGAGGTTGATCGCCGCCGTCTGCGGGCCGACCTCGGGGGCCTCGAAGGTCTCGTCGAGCTCCCCGTCCACCCGATGCGCGGCAGGATCGCCCGAGGAACCGCTCGACCCCTCGGCCGGCGGCTGCCCGAGGCGACCCCCGGTGGCGGGGCCCACGACGGGCAGCTCGCGCGTGGTCGTCGGGCGCGATGAGCCGTCCTCGGAGCCGGTCCGGGCTGCGGACGGGTGCGCGGGCCGGGCGGCCGGATCGGCGGGTCGCTGCGAGGAGCCGGCCCCGCGCAGGCGCGAGAACCAGGACTGCGCGCCTGGTCGTGAAGGATCGCGATCCGTCATGATGCGCTCCTTCCGCTTCTGCGCCCGGCCTCTGAGGCCGCGGCCGTGCACGTCGACGGGGTCGCGCGCCGGGCCGCTGTGCGCGGGCCGATCACCAGGCGGCCCCTGTGCTCGGCCCCGCCGGAGGATACCCGCCCGGGGCCTGGGGGCTCCACCCGTAGGCGGGTCCGGGGGTTCCGGGGCCCTGCTGACGACGGAAGCGGGCGGACTTCTCCTCGATCAGGCCGGCGAACTCCTGGACGCTCGGCGAGTGGCCCAGCCGCAGGATCCCCGCCTGCCCGAAGTCCGCACTCAGCGTGCCGATCCCGGCACCGCCCATGGGGCCGCGGGCGCGGCTGCCGTGCACGGACACGAGCCAGGCCAGCGGGATGCGCACTCCCCCGGACGGCGCCGACGGTCCCAGCAGCATCAGCCGCTGGTCCGTGAGCACGAAGCGGGTCCTGGCCCAGCGGATCACCGGGCGCAGCACGGCCAGCAGGATCACCAGGAGCAGCAGCAGAGTCACGACCCAGCCCAGGGCGGTGTGGACGGTCGTCCACGGCTGGTCCATGGGGCGCCAGCGGACCTCGAGCGCACGCTGGAGCAGCGAGTGCAGGAACACGGCGATCACGAGCACCGCCAGGGGGCGCCACAGCTTGCTGGCATGGGCCCGCGTGGAGACCACCACCTGCTCGCCGGGGCCGAGCTCGAGCCGTGAGCTCATGCTCGGTCTCCTTCCTCGATCGGGCGCAGATGCACCACGTCGGCGGCCGAGACGGCGATGCGTCCGCCGTCGTGGTCGATCACCAGCGCGCCCCGCTCGTCCAGGCCCACGGCCACTCCCTCGAGCGGGGCCTGCCCGCCGGGCAGCTCGGCGCGCACGCGCCGCCCGAGCGTGGACAGCAGCTGCTCGACGGCTGCGCGCAGCTCTCCGGGCCCGGTCAGCGATTCGGGGGATTCGGCGAAGAGGCGATAGAGGGCGGTGAAGCGCTCGGCGATCTCCACGAGCAGGTCGCCGCGCGAGGCCTCCGATCCCTCGCCGCGCACGCTGGCAGCGCCCTCCGGGGCGACGGCCACGTTGAGCCCGGCGCCCAGCACGAGGGCCGGGGCGGAGCCGTCGTGGACCACGAGCGAGGCCAGCACGCCGCAGATCTTCCGGGAGCCGCTCCCGGTCTCCACGAGGACGTCGTTGGGCCACTTCAGGGAGGCCTCGATGCCCTGAGCGCGCAGGGTCTGGGCGATCGCTGCGGCCAGCAGCACGGTCAGCCAGGGGAAGCTCTGCGTCGGCAGCGGCACAGCCGTGGGACCGGAGCCGTGCGCGGGACGCAGCAGGAGGGAGAAGGTCAGGGCGTCGCCGGGTCCGGTGACCCACTGCCTGTCCAGGCGCCCGCGGCCCGCGGACTGGTGCTCGGCGGCCAGCAGGCTCAGATCGGGCAGCGGCTGTCCGCGACGGGCTGCACGCTGGGCCCGCTCCACCAGCTCGTCGTTGGTCGAGGGGATCTGCGGCAGGACCTCGAACGGCGAGCGCAGGATCTCCGCCAACCGGTCGGTCTGGGCGTCGTCGAGCAGAGGGGCGGCCTGGGCCCGGGGGTCCGTGGGGGTCATCGTCGCTCCTGTCTCGGTCCTTGCCTCGTCCGCCGCTTCTTCCACCGCCGGGCGAGGCCGCGGGCGAGGCCCGTGCTGTCAGTGCCTCGGTCCACGAACCGCCCGGTGCCGACCACCCTTGGGCCGACATCCGCAGCGGGTTGCTCGTGGCGTCCGAGCGGCCCGCTATGTTCGTTCCATACACAGTAGTAGTCGGGCTCCCGGAGCGCCTGCAGGTGACTTCCGGGGAATCCACTGACTGCTCGCCGTCGACCATGACAGGAGAGCGCCATGGCGATCATCGCCGTCACCTACGTCTACGGCGGGGACCCGCAGGCCCTGACCGAGCACCGCCCGCGCCACCGCGACTTCCTGCGCGAGCTGCTCGCCGACGGCTCCCTGGTGCTCGCCGGCCCCTACGACGACGACCTTCCCGCCGGTGCCCTGCTGCTCATGCGCGCCGAGACCCCGGAGGCCGCGCTCGAGCTGCTGGCGCCCGATCCCCTCCTGGAGGTCGGCGTGATCACCGAGCGCACCGCCCGGCCGTGGAAGATCTCGATCGGCCAGCTCGACTGATCCGATCCGGCCGACGGGTAGATCCCGCACGGCCCTGCCGGAGCCCCTGATGTTGTAGATCCCCCACAACGGGTCTGCTCGCAGGCCCTCCCTAGACTGGCCTGCATCCCACCGCCCGCATGCTCCCGCCGCACTGGCCCATCGGCCGGCACGGCGCCCGAGCGCCCCGTATGAGCTCTGAGGTGCCATGACCCACGACCTGTCCACGACGGCGGGCAAGATCGCCGACTTCCGCGAGCGCCGAGAGCGCTCGTACGCCCCGGCCGGAGAGGCCGCCCTTGAGCGACAGCGCTCCCGCGGCAAGGGCACCGCGCGCGAGCGCGTGGACCAGCTGCTGGATCCGGGCTCGTTCGTGGAGTTCGAGGCCCTGCGGGAGCACCGGAGCACCGCGTTCGGCATGGAGTCCAAGAAGTTCGCCGGCGACGGCGTGGTGACCGGCTACGGCACCGTCGACGGCCGACAGGTGGTCGTCTACTCGCAGGACTTCACGGTGCTGGGCGGGTCCCTGTCGGAGGCCAACGGCGAGAAGATCGTCAAGGCGCAGAAGTTCGCGCTGAAGAACGGCTGCCCGCTGATCGGCATCAACGACGGCGGCGGCGCCCGCATCCAGGAGGGCGTGGCGTCGCTGGCCATGTTCGCCGACATCTTCAACATGAACGTGCGGGCCTCGGGGGTCATCCCCCAGATCTCGCTGATCATGGGTCCGTGCGCCGGCGGTGCGGCCTACTCCCCCGCCCTGACCGACTACATCATCATGGTCGACCAGACCTCCCACATGTTCATCACCGGCCCGGACGTCATCAAGACGGTCACCGGCGAGGATGTGGACATGGAGACCCTGGGCGGGGCCCGCCAGCACAACGAGGTCACCGGCACCGCCACCTATCTGGCCGAGGACGAATCCGACGCCCTGGACTTCCTCCGGGAGCTGCTCGAGTTCCTGCCCTCGAACAACCTCGCCGAGGCGCCGCTGCTCGAGCACGACCAGGGCCCCGATCCGACCGAGGACGACCTCGCACTCGACGAGCTGATCCCGGACTCCGCGAACCAGCCGTACGACATGCGCGACGTCATCGCCGCCGTCGTCGACGACGGGCACTTCCTGGAGATGCAGGAGCTCTACGCGCCGTCGGTGCTGATCGGCTACGCCCGCGTGGAGGGCCACACGATCGGCATCGTGGCGAATCAGCCCATGCAGTTCGCCGGCACCCTGGACATCGCCGCCTCGGAGAAGGCCGCGCGGTTCGTGCGCCACTGCGATGCCTTCAACATCCCGATCCTCACGCTCGTGGACGTCCCCGGCTTCCTGCCCGGCACGGACCAGGAGTTCAACGGCATCATCCGCCGCGGGGCCAAGCTCCTCTACGCCTACGCCGAGGCCACGGTCCCGCTGATCACCGTGATCACGCGCAAGGCCTACGGCGGCGCGTACATCGTGATGGGCTCCAAGAAGCTCGGTGCGGACATCAACCTGGCCTGGCCCACGGCCCAGATCGGGGTCATGGGCGCTTCCGGAGCCGTGGAGATCCTCTACCGCCGCGACCTCAAGGCCGCCGCAGAGGCCGGCGAGGACGTCGAGGCCAAGCGCCAGGAGCTGATCACCCAGTACGAGGAGCACCTGCTCAACCCGTACCAGGCCACGCAGCTCGGCTACGTGGACGCGGTGATCGCCCCGTCCGAGACACGCGAGAACATCGTGCGCGGCCTGCGCGGCCTGCGCGACAAGCGCGCCTCCACGCCCGCGAAGAAGCATGGGAACATCCCGCTGTGAGCGCCGAGCAGACGGACGCCGTGGGCACCGGGCAGGACGAGCAGCAGGCTCCCATTCTGAAGTTCGTGGGCGGGAACCCCACCCCGGAGGAGGTCGCGGCGGTGACCGCCGTGGTGCTCTCCGCCACCGCGGAGACGGAGACGGCCGCCGGCGGCAGCGCTGGACGACGCGCCCAGAACCGCAGGGCCCGCCTCGGCCTGCGGCTGCGCCCCGGCCGCGGGGCCTGGCGGCGCACCCTGCCGTTCCGGTGACGTCGGGGCCGTTGCGCACCGCGGCCTAGACTCGGCCCATGGCTTCCGCATCCTTCGACTCCGCGTCCTCGCACCACGAGCAGGAGGCAGCGCAGCAGCCGCGTCGCCGCCCCACGCCGCTGGACGCCGTGGCCGAGGGGTACTTCCGCTCCATGCTGCGGCTGAATCCCGCGTGGGCCATCGAGCTGGGCGCCCCCGACCACGGCTGGGGCTACCGCGACGTGAGCCCCGAGGGCCTGTCGGCGGAGTTCGACGTCACCCGCGCGGCGGCCGCCGCACTGGCGCGCACCGAGCCCGTCGACGACGTCGACCGCGTGACCGCCCACGCCTTGGACTCGCAGCTGATCCTGGACACCCACCTGCACGAGGCCGGGCTGGACGGATCGCGCATCAACAACATCTCCTCCCCCGTGCAGAAGATCCGCGAGGCCTTCGACAACCTGCCCAAGTACACGGAGCAGGACTGGGAGGTCATCGAGCAACAGCTGCGCTGCGTGCCCGAGGCCGTGGACTCCGCGATCGTCGCAGCACGCCATCAGCAGGCCCACGGGCCGGTCACCGCCGCGGCACAGCTGGCCAACGCCGCTTCGCTGGCCGACGGCTATGCCTCCGCGAACGGGTCCTTCATGGACCTGTCCCGCTCCTCCCGGGTGACCCAGCTGCCGCCCGAGCTTCGACGCAGCGTCTACTCGGGCGTCGATCGGGCCCGTCAGGCCTACGTGCGCTTCGCCGCCGAGCTGCGCGAGCTGAGCCGCGAGGCGCCCGAGGAGATGGCGGTCGGACCCGAGGAGTACCGGCTGCGTCTGCGGCAGTTCACGGGACTGAGCCCCGATCTGGCCCAGACCTACGAGTGGGGCATCGACCTGCTGCAGCGCATCGTGGCCGAGATGAGCGCGACCGCCGAGCGGATCCTCCCTGACCACGCCGGCGACGACCGGATCCAGGCGGCCATGGACGCCCTGGATGAGGATCCCCACCGCCAGCTGCACGGCCGCCACCAGCTGCTGACCTGGATGCAGGGCGTGAGCACCCACGCCATGGACGCCCTGTCCGGAAGCCACTTCGAGATCAGCGACGAGATGCGCCGTCTCGAGTGCCGGATCGCACCCACCTCCGACGGCGGCATCTACTACACGCCGCCCTCGGCCGACTTCCGCCGTCCCGGGCGGATGTGGTGGTCGGTGCCGGAGGGCAAGGAGGTGTTCCGCACCTGGGGCGAGCGCACGACCGTCTACCACGAGGGCGTCCCCGGGCATCATCTGCAGTTCTCGCACGTGGTCGCCCACGCGCGGGAGCTCAATCTGTGGCGCCGGCTCGGACTGTGGGTCTCCGGGCACGGCGAGGGCTGGGCGCTGTACGCGGAGCGCCTGATGTCCGAGCTGGGGTTCTTCGAGGACGACGGCGACCGCATGGGCATGCTCAATGCGCAGCGGATGCGCGCGGCCCGCGTGGTCTTCGACATCGGCTTCCACTGCGGGTTCAGGATCCCGAGGCGCCTCGGCGACATCCTGGGCGGAGCCGAGCCGGGCCGGGCCTGGACGCCGGAAGACGGCTGGGCGTTCCTGCGACGCAACATCGTGATGGACCCGGACAGCCTGCGCTTCGAGTGGATGCGCTACATGGGCTGGCCGGGTCAGGCGCCGTCGTACTCGCTGGGGATGGAGGCCTGGGAGCGCTCGCGCCATCATGCGGCCGCCCAGGCCGGTGCGGACTTCGATCTCGCCCGCTTCCACTCCCGCGCCCTGGGCATCGGCTCCGTGGGTCTGGACACCCTGGACTACGCGCTGAGCCTGTAGGCCGCACCCCGACGCGCCGACGTCCCTCCGTGCACGGATAGCGCGACGTCGCGCACGCAGGCACGGCAGATGAGGGGCGAGGTCAACGCACCGCGCGGAGCTGATGTTCCCCTGGGAGTCGGTGGGGAACATCACCGGGATTTTGCGTAACAGCCTGTCATATTCCCTCGCGCGACTTGCATCGACCGTCCTAGCCTTTCATGCATGTCCACCTCGTCCTCCGCGGCAGAGTCCCGCACCGCCAGCGCGCCCGAGCACGACGGATCCCGTCGTCGTCTCCCCGCCCTCCTGTCCAACTTCTCCTTCCAGGTCATCGCGGCCCTGGTCCTGGGTCTGATCCTGGGCCTGATCGCCCGAGCCATCGGCGGCGATCCCGAGACCTCGCCGAACGCCCTGATGTCGGTGCTCGACATCATCGGCAGCACCTACGTCACGATCCTCAAGGCGGCCGTGGTGCCGCTGGTGGTCACGGCCGTGATCGCCTCGATCGCCAACCTGGATCAGGTCACCAACGCCGCCCGCCTGGCGTGGAAGACCCTGCTGTGGTTCTGCATCACCGCGCTGATCTCCGTAGTGATCGGCATGGTCCTGGGCGTCGTCGTCCAGCCCGGGTCGAACCAGTCGATCGAGGCTCCCACCGAGCCCTACTCCGGCACTGAGGGCTCCTGGCTGGGCTTCCTGCAGTCGATCGTGCCGGTGAACTTCCTGGGCCTGGGCGTGGACGCCGAGCTCACCGACTCCGGAGCGATCGACGCCGCCGCCAGCTTCAACATCCTGCAGATCCTGGTGATCTCCATGGTCGTGGGCATCGCCGCGCTGAAGGTCGGCGAGCCGGCCAAGCCCTTCCTGGACGTCATCCGCTCGCTGCTGACGATCGTGCAGAAGGTGCTGTGGTGGATCATCCGCCTGGCTCCGATCGGCACGCTGGGCCTGATCGGACGCGCCGTCTTCGAGTACGGCTGGACGTCCATGGGCTCGCTGGCCGTGTTCGTCGTGACCCTCTACGTGGGCCTGGCCCTCGTGCTGTTCGGCGTCTACCCGCTGCTCATGCGCCTGAACGGGCTGAGCATCCGGCAGTGGCTCTCCGGCGCCTGGCCCGCGATCCAGATGGGCTTCGTCTCGCGCTCATCGCTGGGCACCATGCCGCTGACGCAGCGAGTGAGCGAGCGCAACCTGGGAGTGCCCTCCAGCTACGCGTCGTTCGCGATCCCGCTGGGCGCCACCACCAAGATGGACGGCTGCGCGGCGGTCTACCCCGCACTGGCGGCGATCTTCGTGGCGCAGTTCTACGACGTCCCCCTGGAGCCCATCCACTTCGTGCTGATCGCGCTGGTCTCCGTGCTGGGCTCGGCGGCCACCGCCGGGACCACGGGCGCCACGGTCATGCTGACCCTGACGCTGTCCACCCTGGGCCTTCCGCTGGCCGGCGTGGGTCTGCTGCTGGCGATCGAGCCGATCATCGACATGGGCCGCACCGCCACCAACGTGGCAGGTCAGACGGTCGTGGCCGCGATCGTCGCCAAGCGCGAGGGCATTCTGGACCGCGGGCTCTACGACGCCCCCCGCAGCGGCGGCGACCCGTTCGTCGAGGAGACGACCTCCTCGCAGCAGGCCGTCGCAGCCTCGGACCAGCCCGGCGACGCCGAGACCCGCGTCCCCGACGAGGACGCCTCCGCACACCGGGCCACCGCCCCCGATTCGGCCGCGGCACACGGCTCCGGTCGGGCCTCGCAGGCCTGATCCCCCCTTCCGGGACTCGCCAGGGCTCACCGCTTCCGGGAACCCCCGGCCGGACGACGACGGCGGGCATCTCCTTCTGCAGGAGATGCCCGCCGTCGTCGCATGTCCACGCTCGTCGAGATCCCGCTTCCGTGCACCGCAGATCTGATGCCGGCCCCGCCTCGTGACCAGGCCCGCTCCCGTCACAGCCAGGCAACTGACTCCGAACCTGCGTCATGCCCTGGCGACCCGTCGGCTCGGGATCTACAGTGTGGAAATGTGCTGCAGATCACATCGGCGATGCCTCGTCGCCGCGCAGCCCACCGCGAGAGTCGAAGGAGCCTCCCATGACGGTCTACGCCCACCCCGGACAGCCCGACGCGAAGGTCGAGTTCAAGTCCCGCTACGAGCACTTCATCGGCGGGAAGTGGACCCCGCCGGTCAAGGGCCAGTACTTCGAGGACATCACCCCGGTGACCGGCAAGGCCTTCGCGGAGGTCGGCCGCGGCACCGCTGAGGACATCGACGCCGCGCTCGACGCCGCCTGGGCCGCCGCCCCGTCCTGGAACGCCTCCACCCCGACCCAGCGCGCTCTGATGCTCAACCGCATCGCGGACCGCATGGAGGAGAACCTCGAGAAGATCGCCGTGGCGGAGACCTGGGACAACGGCAAGCCGGTGCGCGAGTGCCTCAACGCCGACATCCCGCTGGCCATCGACCACTTCCGCTACTTCGCCGGCGCGATCCGCGCGCAGGAGGGCTCGCTGTCCCAGCTCGACGAGGACACGGTCGCCTACCACTTCCACGAGCCGCTGGGCGTCGTGGGCCAGATCATCCCCTGGAACTTCCCCATCCTCATGGGCGTGTGGAAGCTGGCTCCGGCCCTGGCCGCCGGCAACTGCGTGGTCCTCAAGCCCGCCGAGCAGACCCCGGTCTCGCTGCTGGTCGTGATGGAGCTGATCCAGGACCTCGTGCCGGACGGCGTCATCAACATCGTCAACGGCTTCGGCGTGGAGTGCGGCAAGCCGCTGGCGTCGAACCCGCGGATCCGCAAGATCGCGTTCACCGGAGAGACCACCACCGGCCGGCTGATCATGCAGTACGCCTCCGAGAACATCATCCCGGTGACCCTGGAGCTGGGCGGCAAGTCGCCGAACATCTTCTTCGAGGACATCGCCCAGGAGAAGGACGGGTTCTACGACAAGGCCCTGGAGGGCTTCGCGTTCTTCGGGCTGAATCAGGGCGAGGTCTGCACCTGCCCGTCGCGCGCGCTCGTGCAGAAGTCCATCTACGACGACTTCGTGGCCGCCGGCGTGGAGCGCGTCGAGAAGATGGTGCAGGGCGATCCGCTGGACACCGACACCATGGTGGGAGCGCAGGCCTCGACCGATCAGCTCGAGAAGATCATCTCCTACCTGGACATCGGCAAGAAGGAGGGCGCTGAGGTGCTCACCGGAGGCGAGCGCCTGGAGCTGCCCGGCGACCTGGCCGGCGGTTACTACGTGAAGCCCACGATCTTCGCCGGCACCAACGACATGCGGATCTTCCAGGAGGAGATCTTCGGGCCGGTGCTGTCGCTGACGTCGTTCCAGGACTACGACGACGCCATCCGCATCGCCAACGACACCCTCTATGGGCTGGGCGCCGGCGTCTGGGCGCGCAGCGCCAACACCTGCTACCGCGCAGGCCGGGCCATCCAGGCCGGTCGCGTGTGGGTGAACCAGTACCACAACTACCCGGCGCACTCGGCCTTCGGCGGGTACAAGTCCTCGGGCATCGGGCGCGAGAACCACCTGATGATGCTCGATCACTACCAGCAGACCAAGAACATGCTGGTCTCCTACTCCGAGAAGGCGCAGGGCTTCTTCTGATGGGTGCTGCGGACCAGTCGGAGGCTCCCCCGGCCGCTCTGGAAGCGCGGCCGGGGCCGGAGGACGACGTCGCGCGGGTGGGCTACACGCAGGCCGCTGTCGATCTGCTGCGCGAGCTGTGGGCGGTCCACGGCCCGCTGATGCTCCACCAGTCCGGCGGGTGCTGCGACGGCTCCGCGCCCATGTGCTTCCCGGTCGGCGAGTTCCGCACGGGAGACGCGGATGTCCTGCTGGGCACCGCAACGCTCGACGACGCCTCCGGGGAGGAGCTCGGCGAGCTGGAGCTGTGGATCTCGCGCGAGCAGTTCGGAGCGTGGAAGCACACTCGGCTGCTCATCGACGCGGTGCCCGGGCGCGGCTCCGGCTTCTCGCTCGAGGCGCCGCTCGGGCGCCGCTTCCTGACGCGCAGCGATCTCTGCACGGTCTGAGGGCTGCGCAGCCCCAGGGCGGCGTCGGATCGACGCTTCCGTGGACCTGATGAACCGATCCGGTCCACGGAAGCGTCGACCCGACGGTCGCCCTCCCCCGTCACCGACACCAAGACCGAGACCGAGAAGACGACCGCAGGCATCGAGACCTGCGAAAGCCGCGGCGGCGCCGTCGTCGCACTTGTGAAGGCTCCGAGACCGATGGGCGGCCTGGGGCCAGGACCGAGAGGAACTGAAGCGTCATGACCGAGAGCACCACAGACACCACGATGTCCGCAGCGGTGGTCACCGCGTTCGGCGAGGACCTGGAGGTCCAGGACCTGCCGGTCCCGGAGCCAGGGCCGGGGCAGGCGCTCGTGCGCCTGATCGCCTCCGGCGTCTGCCACACGGACCTGCACGCGGCGCACGGCGACTGGCCCGTCAAGCCGGAGCCGCCATTCATCCCGGGCCACGAGGGGGTCGGCGAGGTCGTCGCCGTGGGCCCGGAGGTCACCCGAGTGAAGGTCGGCGACCTGGTCGGCAATGCCTGGCTGTGGAGCGCGTGCGGCGAGTGCGAGCACTGCGAAGCGGGCTGGGAGACCCTCTGCGAGCAGCAGAGCAACGGCGGCTACTCCGTGAACGGCTCGTTCGGGCAGTACATGCTCGTGGATGCCCGATACTGCCCACTGATCCCCGACGGCGCGGACACGCACGAGGTCGCCCCGGTACTGTGCGCCGGGGTCACCGTCTACAAGGGCCTCAAGCAGACGGAGGTCCGCCCCGGGCAGTGGGTCGTGATCTCCGGCGTGGGAGGCCTCGGCCACATCGCCGTGCAGTACGCCGTGGCCATGGGCATGCGCGTGATCGCCGTCGACGTCGCCGATGACAAGCTGGCCCTCGCCGAGCGCCACGGCGCCGAGATCACGATCAACGCCATGGGGCCGGATCCCGCCGAGGCTGTCCAGGAGGCCATCGGCGGCGCCCACGGCGTCCTGGTCACGGCCGTGCACCCGGATGCCTTCGGCCAGGCCATCGGCATGGCCCGCCGAGGCGGAACGATCGTGTTCAACGGACTGCCTCCGGGCGATTTCCCCGCGCCGATCTTCGACATCGTGCTCAAGGGCCTGACGATCCGCGGCTCGATCGTCGGCACCCGTCGGGACATGGAGGAGGCCCTCGAGTTCTACTCCCGGGGTCTGATCCACCCGACGTTCAGCAAGCGGCCGCTCGAGGACATCAATGCGATCCTCGACGAGATGATCCACGGCAAGATCGAGGGTCGCGTGGTGCTCGACTACTGAGCGCAGCCCCTCGGCCTCATCAGGCCGGCACGACGCCTCCGCGCATCGGCCTTTCCCGGGCCCCGCGGAGGCGTCGTGCTGTCGTGCCGGGTTTTTATGCTTGCTGATGGACGACCACGGAGGAGGCAGCCATGAGCCCGACCAGCAGTTCCGACAAGCCCGCCGAGCGCGAGGAGATCCCCTCCACGCTCGAGCGCTCCGATCAGAAGGCGCAGGACACCTACGCCGCAGCGCTCGAGAACGCGCGCGAGGAGTACGGCTCCGGAGCCCGCGCGCACCAGACGGCCTGGGCGGCGGTGAAGCGCACCCACGAGAAGGTCGGCGACCACTGGGAGCCCAAGGACGAGAACGGCCCGTCGGACGAGCGCTCCGAGAACGGCGCGCGCACCGGCGGTGAGTCCGCAGGCGGCGTCGACGCCAACGCGACCAAGGACCACCTCTACGAGGTCGCCCAACGACTGGAGATCGAGGGCCGCTCGGAGATGACCAAGGACGAGCTCGTCGAAGCCATCCGGAAGACGAACGACCGGCAGACCGCCCAGGCCCGCGAGGACTGATCCCGCTCGCCGGATCAGGGCCTCACGGCACGCGGTGAGTCCACTCGTCGGTGCCGAACTTCTCGTCCACGAGCTCCTTCGCCCGGGCGAGCTCCTGGTCGATGTAGTCCCCCTCGTGCGAGCGGTAGTGCGACAGGAAGTAGGAGCGGAAGGACTCGATGATGTCCGCCCGCGCCATGCCGGTCTGGCTGCGCATGGGGTCCACCCGCTTCTTGGCGGACTTGATCCCCTTGTCGGAGAGCTTCTCGCGCCCGATCCGCAGGACCTGCAGCATCTTGTCGGCGTCGATGTCGTAGCTCATGGTCACGTGGTGCAGCAGGGTGCCGTCAGCGAACCGGCGCTGGGCCGCCCCGCCGATCTTGCCCTGCGGGGTGGCGATGTCGTTGAGCGGGACGTAGTGCGGCTCCACGCCGATCTCCTGCAGCGCCCCGAGCACCCACTCGTCCAGGAAGGCGTAGGCACGCTCGTTGCTCAGGCCCTCGACCAGGCTGGCGGGCACGATCAGCGAGTAGGTGACGCAGTTGCCGGGCTCCATGAACATGGCGCCGCCTCCGGTGATGCGGCGAGTGACGCCCACCTCCAGCTCACGAGCCGCCTCGGAATCGATCTCGTTGCGCACCGACTGATACGAGCCGATGACCACCAGGGCGTCGTTCCAGTCCCAGAAGCGCAGCACCGGACCGCGACGGCCGGCGGCGACCTTCTCCGACAGGACTTGATCCAGCGCCACGTGCTCGGCCGGCGGCAGGGTCTTCATGCCGATGACCTCGATGTCGAGATCGTCCCAGGACACCGCCGCGCCCACCGCGCGCCGGGCGGCGATCCCCACGGCCTCGGTCGTGAAGCCGATCAGCTCGACGCCGCCGTCGCGCCGGTCCAGCGCCGCCTGGATCGCCGCCGCGATCTCGGCCACCGACGACGACGCGGTCAGCCCGTTCAGCGCATCCGTGAGGTCCTCGAGGGCGTCGTCTGGCTCCAGGAAGAAGTCGCCCGAGACCACGGCGTCGCGGAAGACCGCGTCGTCTCCGTCGCCGTCGACCTCCAGATCGACCACGACCAGCTTCCCGCCGCGGACCTTGTACTCACCGTGCATGACTGAACCTGCCTCTCCGAGCCCGCTCGAGTCTCCGGGCTCTCGACGTGTGCTGCCAGCCTGGCCCAGGGAGGTCTTCCTCGCCAGGGATCTTCGCCACCCGCCGAACTGACGCCTCCCTGCAGGATCCGTGCCGAGTCGACGCTTCCCAGCGCCATTGGGGCCAATCGGCGCAGGGAAGCGTGAGTCCGGCATAGGCGATGCGGGTCGACCGCGACCGCTCACGCCGACGCACGGGAAAGCACCTTCCCAGAGCCTCCTACAGTGGGGACCATGACCGACCCGATCCTGCTGCTGGCCTCCACCTCGCCGTCGCGCGCCAAGCTGCTGCGCGATTCCGGCATCGCCTTCGACCAGCTCGGCTCCGAGGTGGACGAGGACGCCGTCGTGTCCGAGGCCGGACTCACCGAGCCGTCGGAGATCGCGCTGGCTCTGGCGCGAGCCAAATGCGAGGCCGTCGCCGCTCTCCCCCAGGCGGCCGGGCGGCTGGTCATCGGCTGCGACTCGGTCTTCGAGCTCGACGGCCACCCCCTGGGCAAGCCGTACACCGCAGCGGTCGCCCGCGAGCGCATCGAGCAGATGCGGGGACGCACAGGGCACCTGCACACCGGTCACTGGCTGATCGACACCCGCAGCCCCGACGACGGCGGCACCGGGCTCAGCGAAGGCGCCCTGGCCGGGGCGGACGTGACCTTCGCGGCGATGACCGACGACGAGATCTCCGCCTACGTGGACACCGAGGAGCCCCTGTGGGTGGCCGGGTCCTTCACCCTGGACGGGTACGGCGCGGCCTTCATCGAGCGCGTCGACGGGGATCTGCACGCGGTGATCGGGCTGTCGATCAACACTCTGCGGCAGCTGGCTGGACGAGCCGGCGTCCCGGTGCGGCGGCTGTGGGGGCGCGAGGCCTGAGCCGCGGCACGGCCGACGATCGCACCAGGCGCACCGCTGCGTCGAGGGCACGGCCGCGAGCGCTCCAGCACCTGCATCGGACCGGCTCCCGGGAGCCGTTCGTCGTGGTCTGCCCACGGCTAGACTCTCCTGATGACCTCCTCCCGCGGCGCTTCGGAACAGCCGCCCGACCCGCACGCCGGTGCCCGGACCGACGGCATCCTCGAGCAGCTGCGCCTCGGCTGGCTGACGGGTCTGCCTGCCGGGGCGGCGGTGATCCCCGTGGGGCTGGCCTTCGGCGTGCTGGTCATCCAGTACGGCCTGCCCTGGTGGGTCGCGCCGCTGCTGTCTGGAATCGTGTTCGCCGGCTCGATCGAGTTCCTGCTCGCCGGGCTGCTGGCCGCAGGAGCCCCGCTGGTCCAGATCGCGCTGACCGCGCTGATCGTCAACTTCCGCCACGCGTTCTACGCGCTGACATTCCCCCTGCACCGCATCCGCAGCATCCCCGGTAAGACCTACGGCACCTTCGCCCTGACCGATGAGGCCTTCGCCCTCACCTCCGGTCGCGAGGCGCAGCGCTGGTCCGGCACGCGCATCCTGACGCTGGAGGGGACCTTCCAGCTGTTCTGGGTCGCGAGCTCGACCGCCGGCGCTCTGCTGGGCTCGCTGATCCCGCCGTGGATCAAGGGGTTGGACTTCGCGATGACGGCGCTGTTCGTCGTCCTGGCGATCGACGCCTACAAGGCCCGCCGGTCCCTCCCCCAGCCTGTGATCGCGGTGGGCATCGGGCTGGTCAGCGCCGCGCTGTTCGGTGCGAACATGCTGGCCCCTGCCATGGGCGCCTACGTCCTCGCGCTGATCATCGGCTACCTCATCAGCCGTGCTCGCGGGCGGGAGCTGCCGCGCACGGGCGAGCTGGACGTGGTCGATCCCGACGATGGCACGACGGCCGGGCAGGAGCCGCGAGATGTCTGAGCCGAGCTACATCCTGGCCGCCGTGGGCGTGGCCGCGGGCATCACCTGGGCCCTGCGGGCGCTGCCGTTCGCCGTGCTGGCCCCGCTGCAGGAGTCCCGGCTGCTGCCCTACATCGGCGACCGGCTGGGCGTGGGCGTGATGATCATCCTGGTGATCTACGCCCTCGAGGACCTGGACCTGGTCTCGCCGAGCGTCTCCGTCCCGGCGGCGATCGCGCTGGCGGTGACCATCGGACTGCACCTATGGCGCGGGAACATGATCCTGTCCCTGCTGGTCGGCACGGTCACCCACGTGGTGCTGGCGTCACTGTGGCAGGCCTGAGGCCGGCCCGGCTCACCACAGCTGCCCCACACCGCGCACCAGCAGGATCACGCCGACGATCCCCAGCCCCCAGGCCGCGGCATCCGGTGCGGTGCGCACCGCCAGCTCCCGCACCGACGACAGCCCACGGCTCACCCGCTCCCCCAGGGCCAGTCGTCCCAGCGCGAGCAGTGCCGCCGGCAGCACCATGACCGCGCAGTACAGCCCCAGCACGATCCCCGAGGCCACCGGCCCCAGGTCGTAGCGCCCGATCCCAGCCATCGCCGCGAGATACGGGATCATGGTGGCGGCCTCGACCAGCCCGGCCGCCATGGCCAGCAGGCCCACTCCGCGCCAGCTTCCGGCCACGCGATCGGCCCGGTCGATCCACCGCCTCATGGAGGCCTGGGGGTCGCCCCCGCGCTTGCGCACCTGCTCCGGATCCAGCCACCAGCTCAGCCACGCCAGTCCTGCGCCGAGCACCACCAGGACCACCGCCCCGGGGCGCTGCTCGAGCAGCTGTCCGAGCGGAGCCAGCGCCGCCTGGAGCCCCGCCAGCAGGACGAGTCCCAGCATCCAGTAGAAGACGGCGATGACCGCCAGATAGGCCAGCACTCGCAGCGCGATCCCCCGCGCGCTGACGCCTCGCGATCTGCCGCTCATCAGCAGCAGGACCGCTGGCAGGGCCAGGGTCCCCATGCTGGTGGCATCCAGCAGGGCCAGCCCAGTGAGCACCATCTGATCGCCGCTGCTGATCATCGTGAGCTCTCGCATCGCATCCATGGCAACCAGCCTCGCGAGCACGGCCGTGTGCGGGCATCGGCCGTCGGGGGCATCTTCCACGCGGGGCGCCTGGACTTTCGGGGGAGATCTCACCACGACATCCCTGCGGCGCGCGGCGCTCGTATAGCGTGAGCGCCATGACCACCGCCGAGCCCCGCACCGCGGAGTGGCTCGAGCCAGGAGCTGAGCCGCCGCCCGAGCATCAGACAGCCGCAAAGAGCACGTCCCGGCCTGCGGGCCTGGCTGTGCGTCGACGCGACGTCGCGGTCGCCTGCGCGTATGCACTGCTCGCCGTCCTGGCGCAGCTTCTGCTGCCTTTCGAACCCGCCACCCGCGTGCTCGGCATGCCCGTGCCCGGCTGGACGGGGCTCGCACTCCAGCTCACGGCGGCCGCCGCTCTGGTCCTGCGCACGACCAGACCATGGGTCGTCCTGCTGGTCACCGCCCCGGCTGCAGCCGCGTCGGTCGGCCTCGACGCCGGCCCTGTCTCCGCCCTGCTGCTCTTCGAAGCGATCTTCACCTCTGTCCGCTACGGCTCACGTCGCCTCCATCGACTCACGAGCATCCTGTGCCTGGGCGCGACGGCCGCAGCTCTTCTGGCCGCACTGGCCCTGCCCGAGCACCGTGAGCTGTGGACGCAGCTGGTCGTGATGGCCGGCGTCGTGCTGATCCTGCCGCTGCTGTGGGCCGGGGAGGTCCGCGGTCATCAGGAGGCCCGAGCCCAGGCCGAGCGGGCGGCGGAGGCGGAGCGGGAGACGGCCGCTCGTCAGCTGGAGCTCGAGCAAGCGCGCGCCGCGCTGCGCCTCCAGGAGCAGCGCACGCATCTGGCCCAGGAGCTGCACGACGGGGTGACCGGGCACCTATCGGCCGTCGCCCTGCAGACCGGCGCGCTGCGATCGAGCTCGGCCCTGCGCCAGGACCCCGCGGCGCTGGAGCGCTCCCTCGAGGTCGTGCGCACCAGCGCAGTGGAGGCCATGGCCGACATGCGGCGGCTCATCGACGTCCTGCGCACGGATGAGCCCGCCGATGACGACAGCGCTTCCTGGGATGGGCTCAGCGCTCGGCTGCGCGCCCTGCGACCGGAGGCCACGATCGACGTCCGTCCCGCAGCAGCGGCACGACTCGACGCCGCCGGGCTCAGCGGGCAGGCGCTGCGCATCGGCCAGGAGGCGGTCACGAACGTGCTCAAGCACGCCGGACCGGGCCCTGCGTCGCTCCTGCTGACGGACGACGACGGCCGCGTCGTGCTGGAGATCCGCTCGCCCCTGGCCGACCATGCCGTGGCCGACGACGGCTCCGGGATCGGCCTGCCCTCGATGCTCCGACGCGCTCGGGAGACCGGCGGGAAGCTGGAAGCCGGTCCGATCGACGAGCGGACCTGGCACGTGCGCGCGTGCTGGGACGCGCACACGCTCGCATCGGGATCGTCGGAGATGGCGGCCGGACCGACGGAGCCTCACCGACGTGCAGAGGAGCCCGCCCGGTGACCACCGTCGTCCTGGCCGATGACCACGCCGCCATCCGCGCCGGTGTCCGCCTGATCCTGGAGACCGCGCAGCCGCCGATCCGCGTGGTGGGCGAGGCGAGCACGGCGCAGGATGCGCTCGAGCTCGCTGCGCGCGCCCGCCCGGACGTCGTGCTGCTCGACGTCCGCATGCCCGGGGCGAGCGGGCTCACCGTGATCGAGGCCCTGCGGGGCACGGGCGCTGCGATCGTCATGCTGACGTCGTTCGCCCTGGACGACTACGTGCTGGCCGCCCTGCGTGCAGGGGCCGCCGGCTTCCTGGTCAAGACGGCCGAGCCGTCCGAGATCGTCGCCGCAGTGCAGCGCGTGGCGGCAGGCGATGCGGCGCTGTCGCCGGAGGTGATGCGCACCGTGATCGACAGGGCCATCGCCCAGCCGGACGGATCAGGGCAGGCGGAAGATCCGCAGCCTGCGGGGCCTCCCGGGCACACGCAGGCCACGAGCGCACCGATCTCGGCGCAGGCGTCGTCGGTTCGGACGGCAGCGTCTGAGCAGCGGGCTGCCGCGCCGGCGTCGGGCGCATCGGGCTTCACCGAACCGCTGACCGGACGCGAGCGGGAGGTCCTGCGTCTGCTGGCCCAGGGGCTGAGCAATCAGCAGATCGCCGCGCGGCTCGTCGTGGCGGAGTCGACCGTCAAGACCCACGTCTCGCACGTGCTCGCCAAACTGGGGGCCGCCTCGCGGGTGCAGGCCGCGCTGTGGTGGAGCCGTCACGGCGAAGGATGACGCCCCCGCGACCGTCCCTTGTTGTGCGAACGGCACAGCCCCGCTGACGCAGTCTGACGACCCGCCCGAGCCGTGCAGAGCGCGATCTCGGTGCCGTCGGCCCGTCGTCGGCGTGCCGCACTCCCACCGGACCGCCCACGTCAGAGCCCGCACGCACAGGAGACGTCCTGCCCCGGAAGCCGCCCCTGGCTACACTCGAGGCCATCTCATGTGCGCATGCCGCACGGGCTGAAGGAGCCAGCCTCGGCACCGCCAGCTTTGTCGATCCCCTACATCTCGATCCGCGGGCAGATGTGATCGAATGAGCGTCTGATCCGCCCCCTGCCCGGGGGAACGCCGTACCTGCGCGCGAGCCGCGTCTTTTACAGGAGAGCAACCACAGTGACCGCACAGAAGGCCCCCGAGACCGGCACCTCCGCCGCGCGCAGACCCGTCACCAAGGTGCTGATCGCCAATCGCGGCGAGATCGCTGTGCGCGTGATCCGCGCCGCCCAGGACGAGGGGCTGACCTCGGTCGCCGTGTACGCCGATCCCGATCGCGACGCCCTGCACGTGCGCATGGCCGATGAGGCCTATGGCCTGGGCGGCACCACCGCCGCGGACTCCTACCTGGTGATCGACAAGATCCTCGACGCCGCCGCGCGCTCCGGCGCCGATGCCGTCCACCCCGGCTACGGCTTCCTGTCCGAGAACGCGGACTTCGCCGCGGCCGTGATCAATGCCGGGCTGACCTGGATCGGTCCGCCCCCGCACGCCATCTCGTCCCTGGGCGACAAGGTCGCCGCCCGCCGCATCGCCGAGGCCGTCGACGCCCCGCGCGTGCCCGGCACGACCGACCCGGTCGACAGCGCCGAGGAGGTCGTGGCCTTCGCCGACGAGCACGGGCTGCCCGTGGCGATCAAGGCGGCCTTCGGCGGCGGCGGCCGCGGCATCAAGGTCGCCCGCACCCGCGAGGAGATCCCGGAGCTCTACGAGTCCGCGGTGCGCGAGGCCGTCGCCGCGTTCGGTCGCGGCGAGTGCTTCGTCGAGCGCTTCCTGGACGCCCCGCGCCACGTCGAGACCCAGTGCCTGGCCGATGCCCACGGCAACGTGGTCGTGGTCTCCACCCGCGACTGCTCGCTGCAGCGGCGCAACCAGAAGCTCGTGGAGGAGGCGCCGGCGCCCTTCCTCACGGAGGAGCAGAACGAGCGTCTCTACTCCTCGTCCAAGGCGATCCTGCGCGAGGCCGGCTACCAGGGCGCGGGCACCTGCGAGTTCCTGGTCGGCCAGGACGGCGTCATCTCCTTCCTGGAGGTCAACACCCGCCTGCAGGTCGAGCACCCGGTCTCCGAGGAGGTCACCGGGATCGACCTGGTCCGCGAGCAGTTCCGGATCGCCCGCGGCGAGGCCCTGGGCTACGACGACCCCGTCGTGCGCGGCCACTCCATCGAGTTCCGCCTCAACGGCGAGGACCCGGGACGCGGCTTCATGCCGGCTCCGGGCACGCTGTCCACGCTGCGCTTCCCGTCCGGGCCCGGCGTGCGCGTGGACTCCGGCGTGGTCGAGGGCGAGACGGTCTCCGGCAGCTTCGACTCCATGATCGCCAAGCTCATCGTCACCGGCGCCGACCGCGACCAGGCGCTGGCCCGGTCCCGCCGCGCGCTGGCAGAGCTGGAGATCGAGGGCATGGCCACCGTCGTGCCGTTCGACCGCGCGATCGTCTCGGACCCGGCGTTCGCCCCGACCGACGGGCAGCCGTTCGCCGTGCACACCCGCTGGATCGAGACCGAGTTCGTCAACGACCTCGAGGCGTTCGCCGGTGCCCCGGGCTCGGGCAGCGAGGCCGAGGAGCGCCAGACGGTCGTCGTGGAGGTCTCCGGCAAGCGCCTGGAGGTCGTCCTGCCGGCCACCGTGCTGGGCTCCGGCAAGCCCGCCGCAGCACCGGCGGCCAAGAACCGGCGCGAGCGCGGCCGCGGTGCCGCCAAGGCCTCCGGCGACGACCTGACCTCGCCCATGCAGGGCACCGTGGTCAAGCTCGCGGTGAAGAACGGCGCCAAGGTGTCCGAGGGCGACACGGTCGTGGTCATCGAGGCCATGAAGATGGAGCAGCCGCTCAAGGCGCACAAGGACGGCACGGTCTCCGGGCTCGACGTCTCCCCCGGCGACACCGTCTCCGCCGGCACGACCCTGGCCACCATCCGCTGAGCCGCCGGCCCGCCTGGGCCGCCTCGTGAAGGGGCCGGATCGACGCTTCCCTGCGGCGGACCAGCTCGTCTCCGTGGGCGAAGGTGAACCACAGCCCATCCTGAGGGTCTGGGAGCGAGCCGCGCTGCTGCAGCTGCACTACGCGGACAGCCTTCTCGTCTCCCACCTGAGTGCTGCGCAGCTGTGGGGGCTGCCACTGAGCTCCTCACCCGCGCCCTGGACGCACGGATTGCTGGGCGAGGAGTCCCGTTTCGGACCGCTGGAATCCCGGCCGCAGCTGTCCTGCGTGGAGCAACGGCAGCACGAGCACAGCGGGGCGATGCTCCTCCACAAGAGCCTCGGGCTGCGTTCGGTGCTGCTGAGGCTGCTCGTCGTGCGCACTGGATTCGCTGAGCCATCCATGAACCTGCCGGTCATCGTGCGGGATGGGCCGCGGTTCGTGCTGGACCTGGCCTGGCGCGAGCAGCGCACGGCGCTCGAGTACAACGCCTGTGACTTCGTCTGCTGAATGGCGGGGTTCTTCGGTCGCTTCGTGGCGGGGTCAGGTGACACCGATGACCAGGGTGCTCTGTGCGGCTTCGATGACGTCGTTGGTGATGGTGTCGAGTTCGTTGATCTTCAGGACCCGCTGGATCTGGGGGAAGAGGCGTTCGAGGAGCCGGAAGTTGCCGCGGGTGATCCGTGCGATGGCTGCGATGGCTTGGGCGTCGGTGAAGTCGTCGGGGTCGAGGGTCTTGCCGAGGGATCGCCAGTGTCGCTCGAGGACGAACAGCAGTTCGTCTTGTCCCAGGGGCCGGTACTGGTGGGCGAAGCCGACTCGGCTGTAGAACTGGGGGTAGTGGCTGAACTGCTTCTCCAGGCCGGGCATGCCGATCAGGATCAGGGCGATGTCGTCGCGGTCGTAGCGATCGCGCAGCAGTTCCAGAGCGGCGGGACGCAGTCGTTCGGCCTCGTCGACGATGATCAGCTCCACGTAGTTCCTGCCGTGTCGCCATCCCCAGGCCTCGGGAGTGGCCGTGCCGGGAGGTACGAGGTGCTGCTCGATGCACATGTTGGTGCGGGTGATGGCTTGGGTCAGCTCGTCCTTCAGGGTCCGCGGGGTGGTCAGCACGCTGGGGGTGTAGAGCACGGTGCGGCTCCGGTTCAAGGCGGCGTAGATCTTGGCGTCGTTGTCGGAGCGCGGCCCCCAGTAGGTCAGCAGGTCATGAGCCTTCTCGTAGTGTGCGTAGCGGCGCGCGGAGAGTGTCTTTCCTACGCCGGCTGATCCGAAGCACAAACCGATGGTGTGCCTGCGGCGCACGGCCTGGTCGTGGTGCTCTTGGTTGACGGCCTTGCAGACGAATTCGTCGTGATCGAAGACGCGGATCTCGGTGATGTCGCGGGGGTCGTAGCGGATCACGACCGAGCGTCCGACGTAGCCGGCCAGAGTTGGCGAGACGTAGCGCAGGCCCTGGAAGCGGATGCCATCGCGGCGCACGACGCGGGTCTTGGCGACGGTCAACAGCAGTCTGTCGAGGTCTTCCAGGCTCTCGGGCATTCGGGGCAGCCAGCCATCGGCGATCCACGCGCTGCGCGGGGAGGTTCCGAGCTCGCTGTGCGTGCGGTCGTTGTAGGTGGCCACGAACGCCTCCAGGGCGCTATCGAGGGCGGCCAGGGACAGTTTCGGTGTCGGCCAGGGGTGCCCTTCGGTGATGTGTCCGGGCAGGGTGGCGAGTAGCTCGGTGTTGATGGTGCCGAAGAACCGCTCGATCTTGCCCCGTCCCTGGGGTCGGGCGACGGTGGAGTGGATCAGTCGGATGTGGAGGTCGACGGCGGTGTGGGAGAGCTGGTCACTGGTGAAGTCGCTGCCGTGGTCGACGTAGAGCACGTCGGGCAGGCCGCACATCGGCCAGGCCGGGTCGGTCTTGTGCCAGATCGCTTGGCGCAGCGCCAGGGCGGTGTTCATCGCCGACGGTGCGCCCAGGAAGACTATGTAGCCGCAGACCGCCCGGGAGCAGTCGTCGAGGATCGTTGTCAGCCATGGCCGTGCGGGCTTGCCGTCGGTGCCCACCACCAGGATGTCGAGCATGGTGTGATCGGATTGCCACATCGCGTTGGGCAGCTCTGCTTGCCGGCGTAGCACCAGCTCGTGCTTGTCGCGGTAGGACGCTGCGCCCTCCAGGGCGAGGGTGACCATGCCGGGATCCAGGGTCCGCACGATGTCCCACACCACCGAGTAGGAGGGGACCGGCCACCTCCGGGCGGCGCAGATGCCCGTGACTTTGCGATGGATCGTGGCGATGGCCGGCCGCGGCTTGCTCAGTGCCAGGCCCTCGATCAGGTCGACGAGGTCGGGCGGAAGGCGGCGGGAGCCGGCGTCCCCCCGTGAGGCTGTCTCCAGTCCGGCGTAGCCGTCGGCGCGGTAGCGGGCGTGCCAGCGCTCCAGGGTCCGCAGCCCTACATCGGTCTCGCGAGCTAAGCGCGCGAGGGGCACCTGGTCCTCGACGTGGAGCCTGAGGATTCGCCACCGCGCTCGAGCGTCCACGACGCACCTACTGCAAGGCGTTCGCGCGCCCGCGCTCGGCGCGCTGAAGGGCGCGGTAGACCGTGGAGCGGCCCACGCTGAACAGCTCGGCCAGCTCGCCCACGGTGTGCTCGTCGGCAACATGTAGCTGGACGAGGTGAGCTTCTTGCCGGGGGGTGAGTTTCGGTGACTTCCCGCGCAGCCGGCCCTTGGCCTTGGCGACCTTCATCCCCTCGCGGGTGCGGGCACGGATGAGGTCGGCTTCGAACTCGGCGACCATCGCCAACACGTTGAACAACAGTTTCCCCATCGGGTCGGTCGGGTCGTACACCGATCCGGCGATGCTCAGCTTCACTTCCCGCGCCGCGAGGTCGTCGGCGATCTGGTGGGCATCACGGACTGAACGCGCCAGCCGATCGAGCTTGGTGACCACGAACGTATCGCCGTCCCGACAGGCAGCCAGCGCCTGCCGCAGGCCCTCACGGTCGGCGTTGCGGCCCGTGAGCCCGTGATCGACGTAGATGCGCTTGGGATCGACGCCGAACGCCGCGAGTCCGTCACGCTGCGCGGTCAGGTCCTGCTCGTCGGTGGAGACTCGGGCATAGCCGACCTTCAAGGGGGACATGCTCCCCAGTGTGTCATATAGCCTCCCTTCACCGGACAGTTCACCGGACGGGTCTTACGGGACAGCCCGCCAGGCGTGCCGTCGTTCCTCTCGATAAGTAGCGGTGGTGTCCGGTGAGGGTTCCCCTTACGGGCATGCGATCTGGGCTGACGCCTGTGACCGAGTGTTCAGTGCGCGCTGTATAGTTCAGTCCATGCTGACTATTGCTTCGCGTCTCGACGTGATGAACCGCCTGGGTCGTGCACTGGCCGACCCCACTCGATCCCGGATCATCTTGACCCTGCTCGACCATCCCGCTTACCCGGCGGAACTGGCCCGAGATCTGGACCTGACACGCCCGAACGTGTCCAACCACCTGGCATGCCTGCGCGATTGCGGGATCGTCGTCTCCGAGCCCGAGGGTCGTCGGACACGATATGAGATCGCCGATTCGCACCTGGCGCAGGCGCTGACGGCACTGGTCGATGCCACCCTGGCAGTGGACGAAGACGCCCCGTGCATCGATCCCGCCTGCTCGCTTCCCGGATGCGACGCAGCTGGGGAGGGCGCATGATCCTCACCTCGGTCTTGCAGGCGATGGGCCTGTTCGCAGCGACCAACATCGACGACATCATCGTGCTCTCCCTCTTCTTCGCGCGAGGGGCAGGCCAGCGCGGCACTACCGCCCGCATTCTGGCCGGCCAGTACCTCGGATTCGCCGGCATCCTCGGTGCCGCGGTCCTGGTGACCATCGGTGCCGGAGCATTCCTGCCCTCGGCAGCCATCCCGTACTTCGGTCTCATCCCTCTGGGCCTCGGCCTCTGGGCCGCATGGCAGGCCTGGCGCGGAGACGATGACGACGATGAAGACGAGGCCAAGGTTGCCGGCAAGAAGGTCGGCGTGTGGACAGTCGCAGGCGTCACCCTTGCCAACGGCGGCGACAACATCGGCGTCTACACCCCTGTCTTCCTCAGCGTGGAACCTCTCGCAGTAGTCGCCTACTGCATCGTCTTCCTCGCGCTCGTCGCGGTCCTGGTGGCCCTGGCAAAGTTCGTCGCCACCCGCCCCCCGATCGCCGAAGTGCTCGAACGCTGGGAGCACATCCTCTTCCCCATCGTTCTCATCGGCCTCGGCATCGTGATCCTCGTCAGCGGCGGAGCCTTCGGACTCTGACGTAGCGGCAGCGATCCAAACGGCCCCGACCGGGCGCACCCCTCTCGGTTCAGACCGCGACACCTACCTGCAGCCAGTCCTGCGTGATCGCGGCAACAAGACCGCCACGGAGCGCTGCAAAAACCCCGCCACCAAGCGAACGAAGCCACAACAACGCCCGCGTCCATGACGAGGACCGGAAGACCTACGGCGATGAGCAGCACCGGCTGCACCTCCTAGCCGATGCCGGCTGGTACGTCCGCACGGTGGTCGCCGCCGACCTCAAGGATCCGCAGCGCACGGCCGCCTTGCTGTACTGGCTGCGCACGCACCTCGCCTGATCAGCCCTCCTCGCAAGCCCGCGAGCCTGTGCCCTGCGCCTGCATCGGGGGTCGAGATCCCGTTTCCGTGCATCCGCGCCGCCGAGATCCCGCGCAAATGCGGCAGATCGCCGAATCCGCGCACGGAAGCGGGATCTCGACCAGACCTCTGCACGGAAACGGGATTTCGGCGCGCGGCGCGGAGAAGCGCTGGCTCGGCCCGCGTGCAGGCGTGCGGGGGCGTGGCGGTCGGCAGACGACCACATAGTGAGACTGAATATCACGATACGGTCACGGCTCAGTAGCCTGTCGGGCGTTCCCATCACCTCGTGGAAAGCACCGCCATGTCCTCCTCCGCCGAGCCTGCCGCGCCTTCCGCCGCAGCCGTCGACAGCACGCCCCCGGTCAACCGCAGCAAGGTCGTCCTGGCCTCGCTGATCGGCACGACCATCGAGTTCTACGACTTCTACATCTACGCCACCGCCGCCGTGGCGGTCTTCCCCGTCCTGTTCTTCACGGGCGAGAACGACACCGCCAAGCTGCTGGCCTCCATGGCGACCTTCGGCGCCGCGTTCGTGGCCCGCCCCATCGGCTCGGTGCTCTTCGGCCACTTCGGCGACCGCGTGGGGCGCAAGGCCACGCTGATCGGCGCGCTGCTGACCATGGGCATCGCCACGTTCCTGATCGGCCTGCTGCCCACGTTCTACGCGATCGGCATCTGGGCGCCGCTGCTGCTGACGATCCTGCGCTTCTGCCAGGGCCTGGGCCTGGGCGGCGAGTGGTCGGGCGCCGCCCTGCTGGCCACGGAGTACGCCGAGGAGGGCAAGCGCGGCCGCGCGGCCATGTGGCCCCAGCTCGGTGCGCCGTTCGGATTCATCCTGGCCAACGGCTTCATGCTGCTGCTGACCATGGCCATGGGCTTCACCTCCGGCGCGGTCGACGGCCTGGACCACGGCTTCCTGGCCTGGGGCTGGCGCGTCCCGTTCCTGGCCTCGATCGTCATGGTGGCCATCGGCCTGTACGTGCGCTTCGCGATCGCGGAGACCCCGGTCTTCCAGCAGGCGCTGGACGCCAAGCAGGATGTGAAGTCCCCGCTGGGCGAGGTCTTCCGCACCTCCTGGCTGCAGATGATCCAGGGCACCTTCATCATGCTGGCCACCTACGTGCTCTTCTACCTGATGACCGCGTGGATCCTCTCCTACGGCATCGGCTCCCCCGACGCCGGCATGCTCGGCATCCCCTACCGCTCGTTCCTGGTGATCCAGCTGATCGCGGTCCTGCTCTTCGCCGGCATGGTCCCGGTCTCCGGCTGGCTGGCGGACCGCTTCGGGCGCCGCTCCTCGCTGCTGGTGATCACGGCCGCCATCGTGGGCTTCGGGCTGATCTTCGGCTGGTTCATCGCCCCGGAGAACCTCGGCACCGGCACGGAGATCAACATCATCCGCCTGCTGTGCTTCCTGGCGCTGGGCATGGCGCTGATGGGTCTCACCTTCGGCTCCATGTCGGCGGTGCTGCCGGAGCTGTTCCCCACGAACGTGCGCTACACGGGCTCGGGCATCGCCTACAACGTGGCCTCGATCCTGGGCGCTGCGCTGACCCCGTTCGTGGCGGTGTGGCTGACCTCCCGCTTCGGCGTCTCGGCGGTGGGCATGTACCTCTCGCTCGCCGCGGTCATCACGTTCATCGCCCTGTGGTGCTCCCCGGAGACCAAGGACGTGGACATGCGCTCCGTCGGGACCCGCTGAATCCGCCGCCGGCACGACGGGGGCCCTGGAGCTGTCAGCTCCAGGACCCCCGTCGTGCTCGCCGAAGGGCTCACAGGCGCTGGTGCAGGCGACGGGCGGCCTCCGAGATCGTGCCGGACAGCGACGGGTACACGGTGAAGGTCTCCGCCAGGTCATCGACCGTCAGCCCCTTGGACACGGCCACGGACAGCGCGAAGATCAGCTCCGAGGCGCGCGGACCCACGACCACGCCGCCGAGCACCGTGCCGGGGCCCTTGCGGGCGATGACCTTCACGAAGCCGTCGTCCACGGCCATCATCTTGGCCCGCGGGTTGTTCGGCAGCGGGATCTTGTGGACGTCTGCCGCGTAGCGCCCGGAGCGGACATCGCCCTCGGTGATGCCCACGGAGGCGATCTCCGGGGAGGTGAAGATGTTGGAGGCCACGGTGGACAGCCGCAGCGGGCGCACGGCATCCCCCAGGAAGTGCGAGACCGCGATCCGCCCCTGCATGGCCGCCACGGAGGCCAGCGGCAGCTTGCCGGTGCAGTCGCCGGCGGCGTAGATCGACGGCACGGTGGTCCGCGAGACGCCGTCGACCTCGATGTGCCCGGACTCGGAGACGTGCACGCCGGTGTTCTCCAGCCCGAGCCCCTCCGTGTTGGGGACCCCGCCCACGGCCATGAGGCAGTGCGAGGCGGAGATCTTGCGGCCGTCGTTCAGGGTGACCACCACGCCGTCGTCGACGCGCTCCACAGAGGCGGCGCGCGAGCGGGACATGACGTTGAGCCCGCGGCGCTCGAAGACGTTCTCGAGGACCTCGGCGGCGTCGGCGTCCTCGCCGGGCAGCACCTGATCGCGCGAGGAGACCAGGGTGACCTTGGCGCCCAGCCCGTTGTAGGCGGAGGCGAACTCGGCGCCGGTCACGCCCGAGCCGACCACGACCAGGTGCTCGGGCAGGTCCGTCATCGAGTAGAGCTGCGTCCAGTTGAAGATCCGCTCCCCGTCCGGGCGGGCGGAGCCGAGCTCGCGCGGGTGGGCGCCCACGGCGATCAGCACGGCGTCGGCCTCGAGGTCGTACTCCATGCCGTCGGCGGCGACCACATGCACGGTGCGGTCATCGAGCATCGAGCCGCGGCCCTCGACGATGTGCACGCCGTCGCGCTCCAGCCCGCGGCGGATGTCGCGGGACTGGGTCACGGCCAGGCGCAGCAGCCGGGTGTTGACGACCTCCAGGTCGACCTCGAGCCCGTTGAGGCTGTCGTCGTCGCTGGTCGCCCCGGCCACGTGGACGCCCAGGTCCTGCGCCTCGGTGAAGCGGTTCATGGTGTCCGCCGAGGCGATGAGGGTCTTGGAGGGGACCACATCGGTGAGCACGGCGGAGCCGCCCATGCCCTTGTCCTCGATGATCGTGACGTCCGCACCCAGGGTCCGCGCATGGAGAGCGGCCTCGTAGCCTCCCGGGCCTCCGCCGATGATCACGAGTCGTCTGGTGGGCTTGCGCTGAGAGTCCTGGGATGAGATCACAAGGTCATTGTGCCAAAGACGACGGCGACGCCGGGTTCGCGCGTGAGCGCCCTCACCGCCGGCGACAGGCCCGAGCGGTGTCATAGTTCCCGCACCTGCGCGCATGCCGATATATTCGCGGTCGTGAAGACGGGTGCGGCGCGCCCGTCGATGACGCGATCTGGAAGGCCTCATGCACCCCCTGTCCCTGGACCTCGCAGGTCAGAACCGACAGCTCGACCCCCGGCGCCCGTGGACCGTGGGCTCCTCCCAGTTCGCCGATGTCCGCATCGATCACCCAGGCGTTCAGGACATCCACCTAATCCTGCGGTGGTCCGGGGCCTCCTGGACGATCGAGGACCGCGGCTCAGAGACCGGCACCGCGTTCAACGGCTTCCGCCTCCACGCCCACATGGCCGCTCTGCTCGAGTCCCCCGCCCAGATCACTCTGGCCCCGGACACCGGCCGCGGCTTCGTGATCGCCATGACGCCGCAGCTCCCGAGCGCACCGGCTGCCGGGCCGGGCCCGTCGGGTGGGGCCGCCGCAGGCTCGTCGTCGATGACGGCCCCCGGAGCACGGTCCGCGAGCGCCGCTCAGGGGCCGGGACAGGGTTCGACGCCCGCGCACGCCCAGCAGGCACAGGGGCAGCGCAGCGCCTCGCCTCAGGCGCCGGGCCAGCAGGGCTCCATGCAGCAGGCCCCCGGGCAGCACAGCTCTGCGCAGCGAGCTCAGGACCGGCAGGGCCCCGCGAACCGTGCCCCGTCGCACCAGGCGCCCGCACCCCAGCCGCCGGCGGCCGATCCGGCCCAGGCGCGTCCCGTCGATCTGCACTCCGAGGACATCCAGCTGGCCTCGGTCGAGCCGACCGTGTTCGCCCTGCCCGTCGAACAGGCCGCCCAGGACCGACGGAACCGCGAGCGCAGCACTGAGCAGAAGCGCCCGGCCCGGGATCAGTCCGGCCCGTCGCTGGATGACATCCACTCCGCCGAGATCCCCGCGGCCTCGGCCGAGCCCACGGTCTTCGCGGTGTCGATGAACCGGGAGCTGGCGCCGCAGCGGGAGCAGGGCCCTGATGCCGAGGAGGCCTCGGGCGCGGATCCGGCCGTGCAGATCGAGCAGCGCTCGTGGGTCAACCGCCCCGAGGCCGCAGAGATCCTGCGCGCCCCGGAGGAGGACGCCCAGCTGCGCTCCGGCATGCGCCTGTCGCCGGCGTTCCGGGCCCGTGAGATCGGCGGGTCGCTGACCGTCGGACGCGATCCGTCGGCGGACGTGCTGATCGACGGCCTGCTGGTCTCGCGCCGCCACGCCCAGGTCAAGCGCACCGAGCGCGGCTCGATGCTCACCGACCTCGGCTCCACGAACGGCACGTGGGTCAACGGCCAGCGGATCTCCGGGACCGTCGAGCTGCTGCCGGGCGCGCAGGCCGTGATCGGCGGCGTCCCCTTCCGCCAGACCGAGGTCGGCCTGGCGGAGGTCGTGCGCACCGAGGGCAACACCTCGATCATGGTGCAGGACCTGACCTACACGGTCCCCGACCGCAAGAACCCGCGCCAGCGCAAGACGCTGGTCGACGACATCACCCTGGAGATCCCGGACCGGTCGCTGATCGCCGTGATCGGCCCGTCGGGCGCCGGCAAGTCCACGTTCCTGAACTGCATGCTCGGCGACGTCAACCCGGATCAGGGCCGTATCGAATACCACGGTCTGGACATGGCCCAGTTCGGCTCGGCACTGTCTTCGCAGATCGGCATGGTCCCGCAGGAGGACGTGCTGCACCGCGAGCTGACCGCCCAGCAGGTCCTCGAGTCCACAGCCGCGCTGCGCCTGCCCGAGGACGTCGATCGCAAGTCCCGCAAGGCGCGCATCGCCTCAGTGCTCGATGCCCTGGGCCTCACCGAGCACGCGCGCACCCCCGTCTCGCAGCTCTCCGGCGGCCAGCGCAAGCGCGTCTCGACCGCCATGGAGCTGCTCACGGGCCCGCGCTACCTGTTCCTGGACGAGCCGAGCATGCTCACGGGGGATACCCTTCGTGGCTTGCCCCTTCAGACTAGCGGGTACCACCTTGCCGCGTAAGGGCCCCGGCCTGCCGCGGTGTCGAGTCCCCGCCCTCGTCGAGGAATGGAAAGCGCACCCCCAGATTCTGGGTGTCCGCAGCCTACGGTGCGAAGCCCTCGGACCACGGAGCCTCAGTAGGAGTCATGGCCGAGTGTTCGGCCGGCCTCCATCGGCTCCCCGCCCTACGTTGACTATCGTGCGGGGTCGATGCGAGAGGTGTACTGATTGGACGCCACCACCGAGCACTCCACGGCATAATTGGCCCAACCCGCAACGTACTGACCGTCGCCATCGGCAGCTACGCAGTCCCGCGGGATGCCAACATGATCCGAGGTCTCCAATGCGTGTCAGCAGACTACAAATAAAGAACTTCCGAGGCGTGTCTGAAGGGCGCGTTGACTTCAACGGGAACGCACTATTGGTAGCCGGCAACAGTGTTGGGAAATCCACCGTCTGTGAGGCTCTCGATCTTGTCCTCGGACCTGAACGAATGCTGCGCCGCCCGATCGTTGACGAGTACGATTTTTTTGGGGCCAAGTATCAGCCCGAAGGTGAAGACACGCCTCAGATTGAGATCGAGGTAGTGCTCGTCGACCTCGATGCCGCCGCGGAAACTCGTTTTGGCGACAATCTGCGCAAGTGGTCCGAGGCCGATCGCGACTTTGCCGACTACGACCCAGGCGCGGTCGACAGCGCCGATCAGCACCCTTGGTGTCTTCCACTCGTATTCGTCGGCAGGTTCGACCCTGAAGAGGACGATTTCGAGGGCAATACATTTTTCGCACATCCTCCCCCCGTTGTTGACGATCTCTCAGAGGATTCCGAAGTGCTCGGTGAGGGCCGACGTCGATTCAGCCGCGAGGACAAGCGTCATTGCGGCTACTTATACCTCCGCACAACTCGCACCGGCACCCGAGCGCTCAGCTTCCAACGTGGCTCATTGCTCGACACGATCGTCCGGCTCGAGGATCAGGCCACGGGCGAGCTATGGGAACGAGCCCGCACGGCCTTAGCAGACCTCGACGTGCGCGACGAATCTAGACTGGACTCAGTCCTCAACGAAGTCCGCCAGCGAATCAGTCGTTTCATGGCGATCAATGGTGACGAGGTCGGGCTGCACCCGTCAGACCTCACCCGCGAGTCGATCCGCGAAACCCTTCGAGTATTCGTCACTGCCTCGCCAGGCAAGCATGCGGTCCCCTTTAACAGGCTTAGTACAGGCTCGCTGAATCTCCTTGTTTTCGCCCTGCTGACCTACATCGCAGAACTAAAGGGTGACGAGTCAGTGATTTTCGCCATGGAAGAACCCGAAATCGCACTACCTCCACACGCGCAACGGAGACTGGTCGATTTCGTTACCAGCCGAATGGGGCAGGCCATCGTCACCTCTCACTCCCCATATGTCATCGAGCGTTTCGCTTTCGAGAACATTCTGATGCTCAAGCGCACCGATGACGGCGAACTCACCAGTGACCAATTCAGCATCGATGGGCTGATGAAGCCCAAGAAGGTCCGGGAAGAACGCCGGCAGTTTGCCGAGGCTATCTTGGCACGAGGAGTTCTTGTCGTCGAAGGCGGCACTGAAGCCTCGGTCATCCCCGCCGTAGCCGACATCATGGATGCCGACCCAAGCGTTGAGTATACCCACCTCGATCTCGCAGGCGTCAGCATTTACGACGCCAAGAGTGACGGACAAGTGCCGGGATTCGCCCCAGTATTTAAGACTCTCGGAAAACGCTGCTACGGCCTCCACGACACCCCAAACAGCCCGTTCCCGCCGAACGCTACCACTAACGCTCAGCATTTCGACAAATATCTCGTGATTCCGCATAAGAGCATCGAGAAGCTGCTGATCGACGAGATGCCCGAACGACCGAAGCGCTCATTCCTCGCACGAGCATCGTTGCTTCCAGACTATCCATCCGATGCCGGCCTCTTGCCTACGAATGCCGACACGAACGCCGTAGACGCTTTAGTGGAAAGTGTTCTTCTCAAGCGAAAAGGGGCCTACAGCGGCTACGCCGCCATGCTCGTTGCTGAGGCCACAGACGTCAGCGAGCTTCCCCGCTCGTACGTTCAATTCCTGCAAGCCATCGATACTGATATGGCGAGCATCGGCGCGGCAGCAGCCACCGACGAAGCAGCAGGTCTCCACAGCCTCGCGCAAGAGGAACCGGATGGGGCTATTTCCGAGACCGCCGCGGAACCAGAAACTGATCCCAACTCCGGTGTGGAAACACGATGAGGGAAATCGAGCTCGATGAGCGGCGCAAAGCCATCCTGGCTTCAACCGGCCATGTCATTATCGAGGGGGGTCCCGGCTGCGGCAAGACGACGATCGCTCTCCTGAAGGCCGCACAGTGTTGCTCGAATCTTAAGCCTGAGCAGCGAATTCTGTTTCTTAGCTTCTCTCGTGCGGCAGTACGGCAGGTCACCGATCGTATGAAGACCACCCTGAGTTCTGCCCAGCGAGCGGCACTCGAGGTCCGCACCTTTCACGCCTTCTTTCTTAATCTCGTTCGCAGTCACGGACGGCTCCTTACTGGCACACCGGCACGCTTTATCACACCCGAACGGGAAGCGATCATCCGGGCAGACTTCGAGGGTGACGACAACGCCTGGAAGACGGAGAAGCGACGCCTCGCAACCGAAGAGTCTCTCTATGTCTTCGACACCCTGGCACCCACACTTGCCGAACTCCTTGAGCGTAGCAACGATCTACGCAACCTGTATAGCCGGCGGTATCCCATCATCGTGGTCGACGAGTTCCAGGACACTAGTACAGATCAATGGCGAGTCGTACACGCGCTCAGCGCGACAAGCACGATTATCTGCCTTGCCGACCCCGACCAACGGATTTACGATCACATCGAGGGGGTCGACGAGCATCGTCTAGAGGTTGCCAGAATGGCGCTTCAGCCGACGACTTTTGATCTGTCGTCCGACAATCACCGAAGCCCCGCATCTGGGATCTTAGAATATGCGAACGCAGTTCTACGTAACACCCCTACAGAGGCACCACCCAACGTGCGGTTGTTCGGGTATCGGTATAAGAAGCCCGAAGTCATGACGCACCTCATCACCCAGAAGGTGTTCTCGGCACTCTCAAGACAGTTGAATGCTCCGCCCACAATCGCCATCCTTACGCGCGTAAACACCTTCGCAAGCCGGATCTCCGGAAACCTCGCGCTGGAGCAAGAGCAGAACGGCGAGACAGTTGCACCTATCGACCACGTTCTTCACTGGGATCCCGAGCTCGCGGCCGCTTCCGCCCTCGTCGTTGCAAGCATCTTAGAGTGGCCCACCCTTTCTGTTAAGGACGCGGTCGTCAGCACCCTCAACTGCATCGCCGACTATTATCGTGTCAAGCTCGGCCTGGGTACCGCCGGAGCCCGGTCAAAGATCACCACGATTGAGCGTTCCATCAAGGCGGTTCGCAACGAAACAAGACCAGCTTCAAAGACAGCCAAAAACCTTCTCGAGCTAGCGAAAACGGCTCCCCCGCTATCTGGAAGGAGTGTTACGGATTGGCAGACGGCACGGCGTGCGCTCAAGGGTAGTGCTGAGCTCGACGAGCTGGCCGGAAAAGTCCGCCTGATACGCATGCTCAACGCTACGGACGCCGTCGCACGGGCATTGTCGGAAACCTGGAATGGCACAACTGGATACGCTGGCTCAGTTAACACGGTCCGAACAGCCCTGGCCGCCGAAGCGATCAATGTCCAACAAACTGACCAGGTTCCAGTCCATGTAATGACGATGCACAAATCCAAGGGCAAAGAGTTCGACGCCGTCATCATCGTGGAGAATCGACATGACCGGCCGCTCCTCAATCCCCAACCAGGATCGAAGGCTCAAGACGCAGACCGGCGCCTGCTGCGCGTCGCGATCACGCGGGCCCGACACCTCGTTGTGCTGATAAGGCCGAACGGTGCAGTGCCACTCACTCCACCGCTACGGAGTTTATAGCGCCACCTTGTATTCTACGCGGTCGTGCCCGCTGAGTGCGTTCCCGACGATACTTGCCAGGCTCGTGGCCTGCGCCGCCAGGCTCTGCGGCCTCCGATTGCTGACCGCGGAGGCATCACATTCAGCGGTTGCTGACGGTCGAAACGAACTCGATCCAAGAAAGATGGAAGCAAAGCTCGACTGGGCACCTAAATACGCCGACTTTCCGGGAGCGAGCCCGGCATACCATCGACTGGCACGAAGATCACCGAGTAGGTGGGAGAAATCCAAGGACGGAGTTGAGCCAGAGTATCGCTCACGATGCCATTAGTCTCCACCCTGCGCACCGATAAACCGTACCGCAGATGTCAGAGAGCTTTCAGCGGTCACAGGGGGAGACGACTGTGGAGTTGGGGTTGATGCGTCGCCAGTCGTGCCACAGTTGCTTGAGGTCGTGGGCCTGACCGGCTTGGAGGGAGATGCCGCGCTCACCGGTGCGACGGGTGCGGCCCCGGATGATCATGAGTTTCGCGGCGAACAGTGCGGGGCCGGCTTGTTGCTGGGCTTCCTCGAACAGGGCGATGTCGATGCAGCCGGTCCCGTCGTCCAGGCTGATGAACACGGTGCGTTTCCCTGATCGCATCGGCGGAGTCTGGGTAGCGACACGGACGCCGGCGACGAGGACCTCGCTCCCGGAGCGCAGGCCGAGGAGTTCATCGGCCTTGGTGACGCCGAGTTCATCGAGCAGGGGCTGGTAGGTGTCGATGACGTGCCCGTCAACCTCGGTGGAGAGGATCTCGAGGTCGGTGGCGATGCGTTCGCTGGTGCTGGGGTCGGGGATGGTGGAGTCGATGAGCATCTGATCGCTGAACAACGTCACCTGCCCGGCAGGCACGGTTCTGGCTGTCTTGCGGGCGTCGGCGGTGAGCTGGCGGACGTAGGCGATGATTCCACCCCGGGCCGCGCGTCCGTGCTCGTCGAGGGTGAGGCTGTCGAGTGCCCCGACCCTTGCCAGCCGCAGCAGGAGCGGGCGGGAGGGTCGGGCGCGCTGGGAGAAGTCGGTGATCGACGTGTAGGGCTGGCTGGCGACGATGCGGGTGATCTCGGGGTCGGTGATTCCGGTGATGTCGCGTAGCGCGAGGCGGATGCCCTTCTCCTCTGGGGAGAGGCGCTCCACGTGGTAGGAGCGGGTGGAGGCGTTCACGTCGACTGGGAGTAGTCGGATGCCGATCCGGCGGGCCTCGGCGACCAGGAGCCGGCGCGGGTACATGCCCGGGTCGTGCTCGAAGATCCCCGCTAGGAACTCCACCGGATAGTGCGTCTTCAGCCAGGCGGACTGGAACGTCGGCAGCGCGAACGATGCTCCGTGGGCCTTGCAGAATCCGAACGACCCGAAGGCGGCCACGTTGGTCCAGATGCGGTCGATGTCCCGGTCGCTGAACAGCCGCGCGCCCTGGTCGACGCGCTGGCGGGTGCGGGTGCGGAACTCGTGTTCGATGGCGTCGAGGTTGCCGGTCATGGCGCGGCGGACCTCGTCGGCCTGGGCGAGGCTGATGCCCATGCAGTCCGAGAGGATCCGCATGAGCTGCTCGTGATAGATCACCACCCCATAGGTCTCCCGGAGGAACGACCGGAACCTCGGGTGGAGGTAGGTCACGGACGCGTAGTGCAGTTTGCGGTCGATGAACGGCGCGGTCATGTTCGCCTGCATCGGACCCGGCCGGTACAGGCTGATGTCGGCGATGAGGTCTTCGTATTGGTCCGGTTGCATCTTCCCGAGCAGTTCCCGCTGTCCGGGCGACTCGATCTGGAAACAGCCCAGAGTGTGGGTCGACCGGATGAGCTCGAACGTGGCCTCGTCGTCGCGGGGCACCTGCTCGAGGTCCACCCGCCCGTCGGCGGACACGTACGGGGCATCGACCGGCAGCCCGCCTTCGATCGCGGCGGCGGGCCCGTTGACGCGCTGGATCTCCCCGACGGTGTAGGCGAGGGTGGATTGCATCCGAACGCCGAGTACGTCGAGTTTGAGGCAGCCGACGTCGTCGATGTCCGTCTTGTCGAACTGGGACATCGGCAGGGCCATGCCCGAGGGTTGCGTGGCGGTCAGGGAGAGGAGGTCGTTGTCGCCGAGGATCACCCCGCAGGGGTGCATGGAGATGTGCCGCGGGAGCCGGTCGAGACGCTCGGTGAGATCGAGCAGCAGGGCCAGTTGCGCATCGGTGCGGACTCGGGCGGCAACGTCGCGGAGCTCGGGCTTGGTGTCGAGCACGGTGCGGAGGTCGCGGGCGTTGAGCCTCCAGATGTTCTCGGCGACCTGGTTGATCTGCTCCTCGCTCAAGCCCAGGGCGGCGCCGGCGTCGCGGACGGCGCCGCGGGCGCGGTAGGTCGACTGCATCGACAGCAGGGTCACCCGGTGAGCGCCGTACCGGTCGAAGATGCTCCGGTAGATGTCGTGACGGCGCGCGGACTCGACGTCGATATCGATGTCCGGCAGAGTGCTGCGCGCGGTGCCGAGGAACCGCTCGAAGAGCAGATGGTGTTCGAGGGGGTCGATCGAGGAGATGCGCAGGAGGTGGTTGACGAGGCTGCCGGCGCCGCTGCCGCGGGCCTGCACTCGGATATTCATCTGGCGGAGGTGGTCGACGACGTCGGCGACGGTGAGGAAGTAACTCTCGTACCCGAAGCGGTGGATCGTCGCCAGTTCGGCGTCCATCCGGTCCCGCACGCGGGCCAGCGCCTGGCCGTAGGCGTGGGGGTAGCGTTCGGCGGTCGCGGTCTCGCACCGCTGGCGCAGCACTCGCACCGGGTCCTGGCCGGCGAGGCCGATTGCGTCGAGCTCGGGGATCTTCGGCACCCGCCATCGCAGGTCTTGGTCGGGGTCGAGGCGGCACCGGTTGGCGACCCGTTCGGTCTCGGCGAGCAGGTCGGTGGCGTCATCGTGGCGCAGGCCCGCGTATTCGACGATCTGCCGGGCTAGATGCTGCATGGCCTTGGGGGGTTTGAGCCAGGCCTGCGCCGTCTGCTGCTCGAACTGCCCCAAGGGCATGAGCAGAGCGGCGGCGTCGAGGACGTCGCCGGTGATCGCATCACCGGGCTGCAGGTATCGCACGGCGTTGGTCAGCAGTGCGGGTACGCCGAGGGTGCGGGCGAGCTGCAGCATGTCCGCGGCGTGTTGGAGGCTTGCGCGGGTGCCGGGCTTGGTGTGATGGCAGACGATCTCCACGACTACTCCGCCCGGGAGGCGGCGGCGCCATGCCTCGAGCAGCTTCTGGGCGCGGCGGCGGTCACCGGCCTGTACGGCGCCGCCGACATCGGAGCCCGGCCCGAGTAGCACCGTCGCGACCGGCCCGTTCTCGCCTGCGAGGAATGCCCGGACATTGTCGGCGGTGATCCAGGCGTTGCGATGTGCGGTGCCATGCGGGGTGCGGGCGCACTTCTTGCGGCGTGGGGAATGCGCGGCGGAGGTCAGCCGGACCAGACCCGCCCAGCCTGCGCCACCGGTGCGGCCGTGTGCGAGCACGGTGATCTCGTAGAGGTTGTCGTCGCTGTCGCGGGTTTGCAGGTCAACGCCGACGATCGGATCGGTGCCCGCGCGCAGGCAGGCGCGGACGTGGCGGATCGCGCCGTAGATGCCATCACGGTCCGTGATCGCCACGGCATCCGCTCCCGCTGCGACCGCGGCGGCGACGAGGGCTTCGGGGTAGGCGGTGCCGTGATGGGTGGTGAAGCAGGAGGCAACGCGGAGGTGGGTAAAGGTGGGCACGAGCAGACAGGGGGTTAGTCGAAGACCGCTGTCACCGACCACAGCGGGCCGTCCGCAGCGGCGAGGTCAATGATGAGGAGCTCGCCGTTGTCCAGCGCCTTAGCCTGCACCTGCCACATGTTCCGCTCCACCACGAGAGGCTCGGTGTTCTTGGGCGCGCGATCGGCGGGTTCCCACCACGGGATCCGCTCGACCCACGGGATCGGTCTGGAGCGGACCACGAAACGCCGCCCGTCCCACATGAACGTGGTTGGGGCCCCATCCGGGGTCCTCCACACCGTAGCGACCTGCGCTCCCGTTGCCGTCTTCGCAGTCATGCTCCACACCTCCCGATATTCGAACACCCGTTCGAGGGATCAGTGTAGGGCGCCCCTCAGACACAACTCGAACCTGAATGCGGCGGGGCTCTCAGACAACAGGCCCACCCCTCCCGCGGCGTAGCAGGCTGACGGAGGACCCAGTGGGCTTGGCAGCGACGACGGCCCCCGCCGAAGACTCGACGGACAACGTAGCCGTCGATGCAGCCGATCCAACACGGACGGACCAGTTGACGCTCCGCTCACCACATCCGAGACCGCGGCCGAGCGCCGGAAGCTGGCGAGGCGAGAGTTGAACCGATGGCGCGCATCGAGAACCCATGGAAAGATCACGTCCATCAACCAGGTAGGCCACGCACCTGCGCCGATCGCATGCGGGCCGTCGATAGCAGCCAGGTCCACAAAGGTAAGATTGCACAGACAATAATAAGGAGGTGTCGAGGTGACTTATTCACTGCGAGCCATTCGGGGTGGAACGGGCGTCAGCGACGACAATCGAGAAGCGATTCGGCAAGCAACCATGTCTCTTGTCGATGCCGTCCTCAAGGAAAACAGCCTAGCCTGGTCCGATATCGAATGCCTTTGGTTCACGATGACGTCCGACCTTACAAGCGAGATCCCTCCCCTGGTGCTTCGTGAGGCCGGAATCGATGTGCCAGCGCTCTGTGCGGCGGAGGCGAACTGGAGAGGCCAGCCGGAGCGGACAATTCGGGTTCTCGCGTTGGCCAGAGTCCCCGAAGGCGTCTCAGTGCGGAATGTCTTTCAAGACGGCGCGAGTCGCGACCGGCCCAGCTCTTAAGAACCCTCATTAATGACCCCAGGAGCCTTGGCTCGCCCGCCTTGTCGCGCCGGCTCTCAGCCATCCAGCGCCATCTTTCCGGCCCAGTATTACTGCCGCGAGAAGTCAGGGTTAACCGGAGTTAAGCGTTGAGATTAGACGCAAGAGCGGGCGCCTGGAGGCGTGAGAGTGCGAACTCGACCATTTCTTGCACTTCTTCTCGTGTCCCCCCGGTACGGGCTCGTACGGAGATTCCCCACTGCACGGCGACAACGTAATCCGCGAGCGCGCCGGTGTTCGTGTCAGAGGGTAGATCCCCCTCACTGACGGCTCGGTCAAATCTTGACATAAGTCGAGCTCTGTGCTCGTTTCTGATGCGGGTGAGTTCATCGTGCGCGGAACTGGAATCGGGAGTAACTCCAAGCGCTGCTTGCACGATGAGGCAGCCGTTGGGTGTGTCCGGGCCGGTGCTTGCGTCGGCTGCGCTCCGCCAGGTCTCCGTGATGACCTTTATCGCGGTTGGCTGTTCTAGGGCGTCGATCGTGTACGCGGCAACGGTTTCCTGGTAGCGCGCAAGTGCGCGCTCAAATAGCGCTTCTTTGCTCCCGAAGGCCTTGTAGAAGCTTCCTCGCTGTATACCGAACGCATCAGTGAGGTCATTCAGGGTTGTTCCATCGTAGCCCTTTTCCCAAAAGATCAGCATCGCTTTGTCGATTGCGGCGTCAAGATCGAATGCTCTGGGGCGTCCAGGCTTCACGGTCCCTCGTCCCTCCTTCGACTCGAGCAGTCACCGTACTTGACCATCATGCCACACGCCTGTTAGATGGTGACCGTGCGGTCAACAATTGGTCTCCGACGGTCCTTGGCCCCCGCTCGGTACGCAGTTGCCGAGCGGGAGGGCACCGGTGGGCTGAGCAGGCGTAAGTGTGTCGCGCTCAGTAGCGCCACGGCGGCGGTGGCGGTGTCGCGCGGCGGGGCCCCCGACTCTGCGGCCGGTCCGCCAGGTGGTCGCACTGCCGCTCGGGGCCACCCGAGTCACCTTCTTGGAAGGCGTGAGGCCTGCGTGAGTCTCACCATTTTCATACGTTGGCGGCCTCGACAATATTTCTCCAGAACGGCGTCAAGAAGGAAGAATTAGAATGACTCAGGTACCAAATATTGCCGAACAGATCGAGACGATATTAGGCGAGGATCGCGCGCCGCTTCCGCCGCAAAGGAATGTCGGCGAGTACGAGCCGCGCACAACGTACGGCGATCTAAGGCCAGCGTCGGTGGACGAGGTTCGCGCCATCGTTCGGCGTTTCTCCGAATCACCCGATGCACCTCAGCTCTATGCCGTGAGCACGGGGCGCAATTGGGGTCTGGGCTCCAAGGAATCAGCGACCGACGGTGCGACCCGTATCGAGCTCTCCGGTCTGGGCACGATCCGACAGATCGACCTCGAACACGGATGGGCCGTCATCGAGCCAGGGGTCACCCAGCTCGACCTTGCCACCCGGCTCACCGACACCTCACGCATGCTCAACGTGACAGCCTCATCGGGTCACACCAGCATCCTCGGTAACGCCCTCGATCGCGGGGTCGGTCTCTACGGGCCCAAAATCGACGACCTCCTGGGCCTAGAGGTCGTTCTCCCCACCGGAGAGGCCATCAGATCAGGTTGGTGGCCCCGTGACGACGGAGTGGCCACCCCGCTCAACACGCACGGACTCGGCGCTAGCCACCTCGGACTGTTCTCCCAGTCCAACCTCGGCATCGTCACCGCCGGGATCATTCGTCTGCACCCGCGGCCGAGCGCACGCCGCACCCTCAGTCTCACCTTCGCCGAACGCGACTACTCCACGGCCGTCGACGCCCTCCGCGGTATCGCGCTGAACGGGCTCAATCGTGGCGTCATCAAGATCTACGACGACGTGTCCAACCAGTCATACGGCGGTGCCGCGGGCACCTTCACTGCCTTGCTCAACGTCGAGGGCACGCCGGAGACGGTCGAGGCTGTCTCGAAGGTCGTCAGGGCGGAGCTCGAGTCCTCCGGTGCGTTCGCCTCCTACACGGACTCCACCGACGGCACCCTCCGCGGAGACACCGTGTTCGATGTCGTCGACGCCGCATTCTCCGGCGATCCCTCGCACAACGAACGGATGCTGCGCGCGGCGGTCGGCGCCGAGGCGGAGGACGTCGATGAGCACGGAGGCGGATGGCTCTTCTTCCTGCCGTACGTCCCCTTCGATGGCAGTTCCGTGATGCACGCCCGCGAGCTCCTTGCGCAAGTACGGGCCGAGACCGGGGTGGAATGCGGATCGACCGTGAACGCCTTGAACCCCGACGTCATCGACCTGGTCGTCACCATCCGCTTCGCCCGGACCGCGGAAGCGGCTGAACGAGCACACAAGGCGCTCGACCGGCTCTACGAGCTGTTCATCGAGGCAGGCTTCCCGCCGTACCGACTCGATGTCGACCACGCCACGACGACGGATTCGACCGCCGCCAGCCCGGCCAGTGTCGACCTCAAGCGCCAGCTCAAGGCTGTCCTCGACCCCCACTCACTGATCGCCCCGGGCCGATACGCATAAGCCCAGCCGCGCCACGCGCGGGCCGGGCGAACTCCCCCGACCGGACTCCACTGGCCAGGTCTCTGGCCCCGGATCCCGACCTTCGAAAGCTGAGGGACTCACCCATGACACAACCACCCATCACCGTCGTCCTCTTCTCCGAGGTCAACTCCAAGCTCGGAGCACCCTTCCTGGACCTCTTGGCCAACCACCCGCTCGTGGACTTGGCAGCAGTCGTCACCTCTCCTCCGGGGAAGGTCAGCCCTTACTTCACTCAGGACCAGCAGCAAGTCGATCTCGAGCGGCAGGCCACGGCACTCAAGGTCCCGGTCTATCGACCGAGCACCGTCAACGACCCTTCACTGCTCACAGCGCTCCGAGAGATCGCACCGGACTACTTCATCGTCGGGAACTTCCAGCAGATCCTGAAGGAACCGCTGCTGTCCATCCCTCGCGTCCTGCCCGTCAACTTCCACCCGAGCCCGCTGCCGGAGTATGCCGGGATCGCGCCGTTCTACTGGATGATCCGCAACGGCGCGAGGTACTCGGCGATTACGGCACTGGAGATGACCGCGGGTCTTGATAGCGGGCGCATCATCATGCAGCGCCCGCTGCCTCTGACCGGGAGGGACACGGCGATCGAGCTGCGCACCCGGCAGGAGCAGGCGAACGTGGAGATGCTCGCAGATTTGCTCCCGCAGCTTGCCGACGAGACGTTCACGCTCACGCCCCAGGATGAATCGTCTCGTTCCTACTTCGGCTGGCCGAAGGACGAGGATTACCGCCTCGACTTCACGGCCCCGGCCGAGGAAGTCGATCGTGTCGTACGCGCCGGATACCGACACCCCGGCGCCCACGCGCAGACGCCATGTGGTGAGCACCTCACGGTTCTCAGGGTCGACTTCGCCGGCGGTGTCGTCGTTCCGCCCCTGGCCTCGCCCGGCACGTGGATCCGCACAGATCACGGCGTCTTCGTCGCGTGTGCTGACGCCTGGCTCCGGATCGTCACGGTCGAACAGGGCCTCACCGAGATCGCGGCCGCCGACCATCCGCTCGTTGATGAGTTCGTCCGGCAGACCACCGGCGAACTGGCCCACGCGGGATAGCCCGCACGCCTCACCAGGGCCGCCACGGCAGCACCGCGCACTCTGCGGGCCGTGACCGGGCCAGAGCGAGGCGATACCTACCAGCCGAAGGAGAAGGCAGTGCTCGAAACAATGCTGCGTCAGCAGGACCACCACTACTTCGCCGCCGACGCGCGGCTGCACGAGATACTGGACTGGATCAGCGCACACGCTGATGCCCTCGCAGAGTTCGGTGCAGAAGCCCGTCAGGCACGACAGCTACCGCTCGCATGCGTGGCACTCCTGCGCGAGAATGGCCTGTTCGACCTGGCCCTCGACGCGGACGCCGGCGGCGTCGGTCTGACGTCCGCGGGACAGGCCCGGGCATTGGAAGAACTCGCGAAGATCGACGCGAGCATCTCCTGGTGCGTCATGATCGGCATGGACTCGGGCATCTACCGGGGATTCGTCAGCGACGACGTGCGCAAGGAGTACTTCCCCCGGCCCGGTCTCGCCACCGCTGGATGGGTGCACCCACAAGGGCGCGCCGAGGATCTCGGCGACGGCACCTGCCGCATCAGCGGCCGATGGCAGTTCGCCTCCGGGATCGACCACGCCGATGTCGTCATGGCCGGCGTGCTCTACAAGCAGCACGAACAGGACTCCGGCTCATGGCGGATCGCCGTGCTCGACAAGACCCAGGTCACGATCGAGGACACCTGGCACACCTGGGGCCTGCAGGGCTCGGGCAGCCAGCACTATCACGCCGAGAACCTGATCATTCCCACCGAACGCACCCTGTCACTCTTCGAGCCGACGCTGCCCGGCCCGATGCACCACCCTCACGACGGCATCCTCCGCAAGATGGCCGGAATCCCCCTCGGCACCGCAATTGGCGCCCTGCAGGTCGCCGTGGACGCCACGACGAAGAAGACCGCAGGGCTACGGGACAACGGCGGCCACGCGAATGATCGCGTCCTGAACAACGTCGGGCGGATCACCGGCGACATCCTCGCCCTGCGAGCTGCCGTCTACGACTCCCTCACCCAGGCCTGGACTGTCTACACCGACACCCCCGAGAACACCGAGGAAGTCCAGGCCGCCCTCGTCGCAACCGCAGCCGTACGCCAGCGCGCCTTCCGCCGCTGCCGGGAACTCGTGCTCGACGCTGCCGACCTCCTCGGTGCCCGCGGCGTCTACACCGCCTCCAGCGACCTCGGCGCCCGCGTGACCGACATGCAGGTGATGACACAACACGCCGTCGGACAGGAATCCCTCCTCGACCTCGTCGGCAACCGCATCGTCGGCGGCGACGCCACGGACGCCTTCCTCTGACCATCGGCCCGACCCGCGATTGGCTCGAGTAGCCGTCGGCGGGGACCGAGCCCACCAAGCTATGGAGACCACCCAAGTGCCCGACCAGATCACCCAGAACAGCAGCGGCATCCACGTCCCTGCCGGAGCCGGCCCAGCAGTATGGCTCAACGGAGACCTCTACACGAGCAAGCTCGACTCCCGCGACACGCAAGGCCGCCTCACCGTCCTCGAGGCCACCGTCCCGCCCGGAGGCGGGCCACCACGGCACAACCACATCAACGAGGACGAGATCTTCTACGTCCTCGACGGCACCCTCGAGATCACCATCGGCGACGCCGACTACGAAGCCGGACCGGGAAGCCTGGTGTTCGTCCCCCAAGGAGTCATGCACAGCTTCACCAACCGCACCCGCGACTACGCCAAGCAACTCCTTCTCTTCACCCCGGGCGGGTTCGAACGATTCTTCTTCGAGGTCGGACTCACCGCCGAAGCGGGCCGACCCATCCCGGATATCTCCGCCACCGATCAGGATCTCGCCCGCGAAATCGCCGCGAAGTACGGATCCATTCAGGAGGCGCACTAATGCAAGCCAAGCTCTGGCTACTCATGCTCACGCTGCTCGTCGTCACCATGAGCGAGCTGCAGACCGCCGGAATGCTGCCCTACATGGCGCGCGACCTCGAGGTGAGCACCGGCGACATCGGACTACTCGTCTCGGTCTACGCGCTCGGCATGGCCATCGGCGGGCCCCTCCTTGCCATCGCTCTGCGCAAGGGCCCGCCGCGGGGCTCGCTCGTGCTCGTCGTCGCCGCCTACGGCGTCATCGAGACACTGGCCCCGATCATCCACGAATACTGGTGGCTAGCGCTGATCCGACTCCTGACCGGCTGCCTTGCCGGTGCCATGTTCGGACTCTGCGTCTCCTTCGGGGCCCGGCTCGCACCGAGCCCGGACCGAATCGGGCCGAGCATCGCGATCGTCATGAGCGGCCTCATGGTCGGCACCGTCTTCGGCCTGCCCTTGAGCCACTTCATCGCCGAACGGTGGGGATGGCAGGTCAGTTTCTACGCCCTCGGAATCGCCTCCCTCGTCGTCTGCCTCATCGACCGGATCGCACTCCCAGGTCTTCCGGCAGCCGACACCGAATCGGCCTCCCAGGACGCCCGCAATCTCAAGAAGCCAGCACTGTGGTGGAGGTTCATGGTCAGCCTGCTCACCATCGGCGCTACCTACGGGGCATTCTCCTACTTCACGCCACTGCTGGAGCAGAACGCCGGGTTCAGCCCCAATGCAACCACGGTGATTCTCTTCGCCTACGGCCTCTGCACCGTCGTCGGCAACCTCATCGTCGGGAAGTTCGCCGACGACCATGCCGTCGGCGTCCTCCGGCTCGGCCACAGCCTGCTCTTCATCTCCCTGGTGCTCATCTCCCTGTTCAGCGACACCCCGGGCGTGACCCTCACGTTCGTACTCGTCGTCGGTCTCGTCGGCGTCACCATGAACCCGGCCATGATCACCCGCGTCGTCGAAGTCGGCGGCTCCGGGAACCTCGTCTCCACCGTCCACACCGCCGTCATCACCTCCGGCGTGATGGTCGGCACCGCCATCAGCGCAGGAGCCATGGGGATCTTCGGCGAGGACCCTGTCGTCGCGACGTGGACAGGAGCAGTCCTCGCCGTCCTCGCGGCAGGCGTTCTGGCGACCCAATCGACTCGGAAGAAGCAGCCAGCGACTGCCGACGCGGAGATGGCAGACCGGTAGCCAACTCTCTACCCCTACGCAACGAAAGCCGACACACGAACTTAAGGGACCATCACAGTGAGCCACGCGCACCCCACCCGGACAATCCTCATCACCGGAGCTTCCCGGGGAATCGGCAGAGGCATCGTCGATCACTTCGCCGCTCTCGGCTGGAACGTGATCGCCCTCTCGCGGAACCCGAAATCACACGAGCAATGGAACAATGTCCGCCACCTTGCAATCGACGTCACCGACACAGAGAGCGTCACTAGCACCTTCGACACGATCACAGAAATAGCACCCCACATCGATGTCGCCGCCAACTGTGCAGGCATCTTCCAGAAAGGAGACGTGGGGTCGCTCGACCTCACGGAGACAGAAGCGCTACTGAACACCAACGTCACCGGCACGCTGCGATGCATTCAGCACGAGCTCAAACTGATGAGCTCCGGCGGTCTCATCGTCAACTTCGGCTCTGTCATCGGTGGCCACAACGCCCTGCCTGGACTGTCCGCATACGGCGCTTCCAAGGCCGCCGTCGAAGTCATCACAAAGACAGTCGCAAAGGAAGTCGCCCACAAAGGAATCCGAGTCAACGCCCTTTCGCTTGGGGCTATACACACCGACATGGTCTACGAATTCGGCGGAACCAAAACCGAGATCGCGCCCGAGGCAATCCCGCCCCTCGGCCGCATCGGGACGGTGGAAGAAGTTGCCTCAGCCGTCGAATGGCTGGCGAGCGACGGCGGTGGATATGCGACGGGAAGCATCATCATCCTCGACGGAGGTGTAGCTCCATGATGAGCCACGAACAATCGCCCCACACCTCCGTTACGCATAGCTTCGGAGCTATCACTGCTGAGCAGCATTCTTCCAGAGTCATATGGCTGAGAGACGATCCCCACGAGAGGGAATCTCAACCAGCCACGGAACCCTCGACGCCCGAAGACCCCCGGCGAATGGCAAGTCAACCCGTACGCCGATGCCGCTGCAGTCGGGCTACGGCGTGGGCCGGGTCAAGTGGCCCTGCTCCGCGGCTCCGTTACGCGCATGCGGGTGCTCGCCCTGCGGAGAGCACCATCACACACATCACCCATAGCGACGTGACCCCACCCGAACACCCGCAGACGTCATCTCTTTCAATCACGCGGAATGCAGCCTGTTCCTGGCCGCCGGTTGCGCTGTCGCCCCTCACCGCGCCTGTTCACCCCCGCGCTCTCTCCTGTCACTGGCATTGATCGCTCTTCGCCCCATCCACCTACCTTCAAGGAGGAACCCACCATGTCCACCGAGGAACTCTACGACGTCGCCGTCATCGGCTCCGGTCCGGCCGGATCGGTCGCTGCCCGACGCGCCGCGCAACACGGACTGCGCACACTTGTGCTCGAGAAGGAACCATTCCCACGCTTCCACATCGGCGAGTCCCTGCTGCCCTACATGTCTGGTCTGCTCAATCAGCTCGGCCTCCTTGACACCCTCAAGGAAGAGGGGCACACGGTGAAGTACGGTGCGGAGTTCTCCAATGAACACGGCCAGTTCCACCGCGTCTGCTTCGATGACCAGGGTCCCGGCCGCTATCACACCACGTTCCAGGTCGACCGCTCACGGTTCGATGCCTTCCTCCAGGACGCCGCAGTCGCCGCTGGCGCGGAACTGGCCAGTCCTGTGGACGATGTCGACGTCATCCTGGCAGAGGACGCCCAGAACCATCGGGTCACCTTCCGCCAGGACGGACGGGAGCGGACCGTCGACGCCCGCTATGTCATCGACGCCTCCGGACGGGCCGGAGTCATCGCGCACCAGTACGGACTGCGCAAGCCCCTGCAGAAGCTGCGCATGGTCGCTGTCTACCGGCACTATCAAGGCCTGGACGAGGCGACCAACCCTGGGTGGACCGGCGACATCCAGATCGGCAATCACGAGGACGGCTGGGTATGGGCCATCCCGAATGCGCCCGGAGAGCTCAGCGTAGGCGCCGTCATGCGCAAGCAGACGTTGCGTGCTGCCACCGGTCCCCGCGAGGAACTCTTCCAGAAGCATGTCTCTCGCATCCCTCGCATCATGGAACGTCTCGGAGAGGCGACGCCGATCCGCACATCCACGGTGCAGGAATCCGACTTCTGCTACTACGCTGAACAGGTCGTCGGCAACCGGTGGTACATCGTCGGTGATGCGGCCGCCTTCGTTGACCCGGTGTTCTCCGGTGGGGTGTATCTCGCCATGGCCACCGGGCTGCTCGCGGCCAATGAGATCAAGGACGTCCTCGACGCACGTACAACCCCAGAAGAAAGCACCGACAGGTTCACCCGCACGTACAAGACGGGGTACGACACCTACTTCCGGCTCGTTCAAGGCTTCTACGACTACAACTTCGACTTCGGTCGCTTCAAGAGCGAACTGCCCGACCGGGTCGATGACACGTCGGTGTCGCTTCTCCTCGGCGGGGACTTCTGGGGTCTTGCCAACACGTTCTCACACGAACTGCGCAAGAACGACGAGTGGGCCGTGTTCGAGCCCTTCGAACCGTTCTACGGCTGCCCGGCCTATCCCGACCTCGAGCTTGCCGAGCGCGAGGCCTTCATGGCCGCCCAGAAGATGACGGAGCCGGCATGAGCCAGCAGGCCAAACTCCACAGCGATGTGTTAATCGTCGGAGGCGGTACCGCGTCCCTCTTCCTGAGCCGATACCTCTTGAACCATCCACGCCAGCCGACCGTGCAGGTGATCGAACGCGCAGCCTCCGACCAGCGGCGTGCTCAAGGAGTCCTCGTACATCCGATCACTCAGTCACTCATCGAGGACCTTCTCCCGGATCACTCCTGGGGGTGGTCCGGGACCGTGCAGCGCCTCCGAGAGTTCCACGGGCAGACATTGCTTTATGAGCTGGATGCGGGAACGACCGGTAAGGACGCACAACGCCGCTACCCGAGCAACGAACAGCTCGGGGACATCGATCGCGTTCTCCTTAAGGACATCGGAGGCCACCCGCGAGGACAGATCAGGTATCAGGCTGAAGTCACCTCAATCGATCTCACTGAAGACGTATGGCATGTTGACCTCGCCACACCCGAAGGACCGCAGCAGCACACCTCGTCGGTACTGGTTGCCGCGGACGGGCGCGAGTCCACGTTGCGCGACTGGCTGGGCGTGCCCTACGAGCGAGTCGACTTCCCCGGGAAGGTGGATGTCCTCGCGTTTCCCGACCGCCGAGATGACGTTCCAGCCATTTCCATGGTTCTGGGAGCCGGCGGCGCTACCACGGTCGTCGACAACGGAGTCGGTCCCAACACCCTCATCTTCGACATGCGGGCCGATCGCACGCAGCCGCAAACACCGAGCGCCCTTCGCGACGAAGCCGTGGATCGGGCTGCCACCGCGGGATTGTCCATCTCCAACCCTGCCGGCCCTCTCTTCACTACGAGCTTCCGTTCGGCGACAGTGGCCTGTGGCACCTGGCTGGCTCGGCGGGCGCTTGTCTTCGGCGACGCAGCACATGCGATGCACAACCTCGGCGGTCAAGGGTTCAACCTGACGGTCCAGGACGCGGTTGCGCTGGCGCCGGGGATCATCGATCTCATCGATGGTGACGACTCCCGTCTGCGCGCGTACGAAACGTTCCGACTTCCCTACATCACCGAGGTCCAGCGCAGGCAGAACAAGCTCTTCGACGCGTTCGCGGACGATCGCCCAGACGATGTCGGGGAGGGCTGGTTCCAACCGTTGCATCGAAGCTTGGTCGACGGCCAAGACGGGCTGGACTTTTTCCTCGACGGCGCGGTGGAGCAGCGCGATGCATGACGAGACGATGCAGCTGCTCCTGAGCGTCACTGCGGCGTGGCTCATCATCGTCGCCGTCGCGCAGATCTGCGGTCGGCTCGCGCCGCGCATCGGCCAGCCTCCGGTCGTCGGCGAGATGGTCGCCGGTGTTCTGCTCGGGCCCAGCGTGCTCGGAGCATTACTCCCAGACGTCAGCGGATGGGTCTTCAGCGTCGACGTCAAGCCAGTGCTCTACGTGATCGCGATGACCGGGCTGTGCTTCTACATGTTTCTCGTCGGCGTTGAGCACGACCACCAGCCGACGTCGCGGCGGGACGCGGCGACACCAGTCGTCCTTGGCATAGCTGGTGTCATCGTGCCGGTCGGTCTCGGAGCCCTAGCCACCCTGCCCTTCGTCGAAGAATTCCGGCCGGACGGTGTCTCCTCCAGCGTGTTCGTACTCTTCGTGGCCGGCTCTCTGTCGGTGACAGCGTTTCCGATGCTCGCCAGAATTCTCCAGCAACGCCGGATGAACCACACGAGGTTCGGTGCGACAGCAACGCGTGCAGCGGCGATCGACGACGCGCTTGCATGGTGCTTCCTGGCAGTCATTAGTGCCCTCGCCGTTCACGGTTCCGCTGTCGCGGCACTATCAACGATCATCCCAGCCGTGGTGTTCGTCGTCGCCGCTTTCTGGTTGCTGCCGAAGATCTTCCGCAAGCCTATGGAGAACGCCGTCCGCAACGGTCATATCGGTGACGGACTGTTCGTGTCCATCCTGTGTCTCGTACTGGCCGCGGGCTGGTTCACCGACTACATCGGGATCTACTCGGTTTTCGGTGGGTTCATCGCAGGGCTCGCGCTGCCGAAGGTTCCCGGTTTTCCCGCGCTGCTCAACGAGCGTGCCCTGCAGCTCGTGCGCTGCCTCTTCCTGCCGGTCTTCTTCGCCTACTCGGGCCTGAATACCGATCTGGGAACATCGTTCGAGCCCGTCGTTCTCCTGGCACTCGGCATCATGCTCGTCACGGCGTTCCTCTCGAAGGCGCTCGCGTCGATGGCAGTCTTGAAGGCCTTCCGGTGGCCTTGGGGCGAATCTGTGGCGATGAGCGGCCTGATGAATGCTCGCGGCCTGATGATACTGATCTACATCAATATCGGCCTCGGCCTGGGGATTATCGACACGCGACTCTTCTCAGTCCTCGTACTGGTCGCGATCATCACAACGGCGTTGGCCGTGCCGATCTATCGCACTCACTTCAGCGACTCGCGCGAAGCCGACGCACGCATCACCGAGAGGAGCAAAGAGCCCCATGCTGTCAGCCAGTCTTGATTCCGACCTGGGTTATCCCGGCGTCCGGCTCCGCCGCCAACGCGAGCGTGGTTTCCAGCAGCCCAGGGAACCGATCCTTGAGGTCGCCAACCCTCAGATGCACAAAGCAACGCGTTCCCTCCATCCGGGTTCGCGTGATCCCCGCAGAGCGCAGGACCTTCAAGTGATAGCTCAGTGTGCTGGGGGCGATCGGCGCATCCAGCTGCCCCCACGCCCTCTCCTCGCCATCGCTGAGGAGGCGAACCAGGCCCAGGCGAATCGGGTCCGCGAGCGCGTGCAGGACCTCGGGAAGTTTCACCGTCGCTAGGTCCGGATGCGTCGCATGAGCCATGGAGCTAGCGTACACTTTGAAGCATCATTCGACGTTCGACGAACATAGAACATGAAGGAGTTCCCATGACGCAAGACACCCGCAGATCACTGCCCGGGTGGTTGATGCTGCTGTTCATCGCCACCCTCGCCCTCGGTACCGACGAGTTCGTCATCTCCGGGATCCTCCCGGATGTCGCCGGCGACTTCGGTGTGACCGCAGGACGCGCAGGCCTGCTGGTCACGGCCTTTGCACTGGCGTTCTGCCTCGGATCGCCGATCGCTGCCGTCGCCACTGATCGCCTGGACAAGAAGGTGGTCCTCGTCGGCGGTCTGATCGTGTTCGCCATCGCCAATGGGCTGATGGCCGTGGTCGACACGTTCTGGCTTGCGATCGTCCTCCGAATCCTCGCCGGAGTCGCGGCCGGCGCCGTGAGTCCTACTGCCATGGCCATTGCAGGGACACGCGCACCCTCCGGTAGCGAGGGGCGCTACCTCGCCGTGGCAACCGCAGGTCTCACCGTGGCCCTCTTCACCGGTGTTCCCATCGGCACCTGGGTCGGGCAGATGTGGTCGTGGAGAGGCACGTTCATCCTCATCGCCGTCGTCGCACTGATCGTGGCTGTCCTCTCTGCGTTGTTGACGCCGCGTGTGCCCGGAAATGAGCCCACTCCGCTTTCTGTCCGCCTCGGCCCCGTCCGCGACTGGCAGGTACTCTCCCTCGTGCTCGCCATGTTCCTCTGCGGAGCCGGCGGGCTCACCTTCTACAGCTTCCTCGGCACGACCGTCGAACGCGAGCTCGGCGCAGCCCCTGGCAACGTCACCTGGACGCTGCTGCTCGTCGGTGTCGTCGGTGTCGTCGCCGTGTTCGGCGGGGGGTCACTCGCAGATTCCAAGGGGCCGCGAGTCGCTCGTCTCGTCATTGTCGGTGGCCACGCCATCGCGCTGCTCGCCGTCGGCATCTACCTCGCGCTCGGCGGCGGGTTCGGGCTCTGGTTCCTCGTGCTCGTCAGCGTGTGGTCGCTCTTCGCCTGGGCACTGAGCCCGGCCATGCAGGCAAGCATCATCGCAGTCGACCCCCAACGAGCCATGCTCTCCGCCGCGCTCGGCATCAGCGGACTCTACGGCGGCGCCGGTGTCGGCGCAGCCATCGGCGGGGCTCTCATCGACAACCTCGGCGCAGCGTCCATCCCTCTGGTGGCCTCGGCCTTCGTTGCCGCAGCCTGGCTCCTGACCACGCGCAAGGACCGTCCGATTGCGCCCGAGGAGACACCGGCAGCGGCCGGGCCGGATGCCGCAGGGAGCAAGGAGAACTGATGTCCAGCCGCCACCGGCACATCCAACTCCGGATCCGCGATGTGCAGGACCAAGTTGCGGACTCTCGAACTATCGTGCTCGAGCACGCGCATCGTGACTCCACTGATGACTACGCCGCAGGACAGTTCCTCACGCTTCATCTGCCGGTGGGCGCGGAGCGGACGATCTCTCGCAGCTACTCCCTGTCGTCGTGCCCCGTGAGCGACACGTACCCGGCGATCACCATCAAACGCGAGCCCGACGGTGAAGGATCGAACTGGCTCTTCTCACATGCCCGCCCTGGTCTTCTGCTTGACGCGTCACCGGCAAGCGGGAACTTCAAGCTCGACTCCACCACGAGACCGATCCTGCTCTTCGCTGCCGGTGTGGGCGTGACTCCGGTCTTCTCCATCCTCAAGAACGCACTTCGCACCACCGAACGTGGCATCCATCTTCACTACTCCGTGAAGTCACCTGACGAAGCGTTGTTCCTTCCTGAGATCAGGGAGCTGGGCAGCAGGTATTCTCGGCGACTTATGGTCACAATGCATTACACCGAGCGGCATGGGCGCCTCGACTTGGAGCAGGCTGTCGATGTCATTCGCGATCAGACCCAAGCCACCGTCTATGTCTGCGGTCCACCTGCGTATATCGACCTCGTTCGTCGCGCTGCACATGACGCGCATCTTCCGCCGGACCGCTTCGTCACGGAGGCTTTCACCCCTGTTTCCACAATTCCCGCGACAGATTCAGAGCAGCCCGACGCGACCGCCCACGTGACGCTTGGCGGAACCACCCACGTCGTGCCATGGCCACAGGGCAAGCCGCTCGTCGACGCACTATTGGACCACGGGCTCCAAGCACCATTCTCCTGCAGACAAGGAGAGTGCCTCACATGTGAATGCCGCATCACCGGCGGCGAAGGCGAAATGCGACACAACGGGGTCCTGGACGAGGAAGACATCGAGGACGGGTACGCGCTCGCGTGCCAGTTGATCCCCAAAACTGAGGCCGTCCACGTCGAGTTCCCGAGCTGACTGCTGAGATTCGCCGTCCGAGGTCGCGACGCTGCTGATCTGGAACACTGGAAGTCGCGGCCACATTGCTGGGACGGGCCCGCTCGACCAGACTCTTCACGGTGATGCGTCAGCGCCGGCAGATCATAGAGTGCGTCCCGGCCTGTGCTGCGGTCCGTCACGGTGCGGTGCGAAGTCGGTGGGATACGCCTGCGCTGCCCGGGCTCCGCGGAGGGCGGCAGAAGCATACCGATACTCGACGGCCTGCTGAGCGGAGCTGATCTTCTTGGATTCTCCCACGGGCTTCGGGTCGGTGATGCCGTGGCGGTGCCGGTACAAAGCGACCGTGGTGGCGTTCTTCGTCCACAAGGCACGCGCCCGCGGGTCCGCATCTGGCGTGCCGAGGCCCTTGGTCCACGGCTCGCCCTCACTGATTGCGCGGTGGAGAAGTCGGTCCACCGCGGCCTCGATGAGATCTCGCCGCTCAGCAAGCGCGGCGCGCACGTCTTCAGCGATAGGTCCGGGCGGTGTCGGTATGAGTCCAGCGACACGGCGACGGTTCGCGCTTCGGCGAACAGCCTGGTTCAGGGTGGCCCGATCGAGCCACGCGGCCAGTTCTGCGGCCGGGTCCGTGCGGTCATCAGCCGGCGGGATCTCCGGGGCTATCGCGGTCAAGGCCGCGGTGACGTCGTGACCGGTGGCCTCGTGCCGGGCGAGCGCGGCCTCGAGGTATTCGTAGTACGGGCTGGTGAAGACGTCGTCGGCGATTTCGGCGGTGGCAAACGGTGCGACGTCGAGGAGGGCTTCCCACCTCTCGGTCTGGGCTTCCCGGGCGAGGAGGTCGTACTCGTCCAGGAGCGTGGCCAGGGAGGCGTGCTTGTCGGCCTCGACCTGGCGGGTCTCGGTGGCCGAGAGGTCGGCATCGCTGCGGGCGAGCACCCGTGCGAGTTGCTCGAAGCGGGTGAGTTCCTCGGGCGGGTCGAGATGGGGTTCGACCTCGTGCGGGTCCGGCTGGATGATATAGGCATGGTTCTCCCTCATGCCACGGGTCAGGGCGACATAAAGCAACTCGCGCGACGCGGTGTCGGGGTCGACGAGGGTGTGCGCGGTCTCGACGGTCGAGCCCTGGGCGCGATGCACGGTGGAGGCGTAACCGAGCTCGAGATCCTCCCGCACGTAGGCCGCCGGCAACACGAGTCGCTTCCCGCGCGGCCTGTCGCCCTTGCCGAGGCGTCGCACTTCCAGCGCGCCGTCGTCGCGGTGGGCGGTGACCTGCCAGCGGTCACCGTTCTTGACCCACGACTTTCCGGTCGTGAGGCGGCGCTTGTTGCGGCGGGTGACCACGAGATCCCCGACCCCGGCAGTGGTGCCGTCGTGCAACGCCACGCCGGTCTCGTGCACTCGGTGGGCGGCGACGAGGTCGGCTCGGGCGCGGTGGTTGAGCTCGGCGACCATCTCCGCGTTGCCGGCGAGCATGAGCGTGGACAGGCCGGCGTCACGGTCATGCTGCCAGGCGGTGTAGACGGCGTCGAGCATCGCGTCGAGGTCCCCGTCGTGCAGTCGCCGTTCGGTTTCATAGGTGTCGAGGACTGCGCGTTTGCCGTGGCGGAGGTTGCGGGACGCAGTCTTCTCCCAGTCGTGGACGAACCGGCGCACCGTGAACAGTTCCGGCGCGTTCCGCCTGGCGCGCACGAGCATCCCGAACGCTCCGCCCGTCTCCACCGAGGACAGCTGTGCCCAGTCACCGACCAGCACAATCTTTGCCCCGGTCTCGGCTGCATGGGTGGTGAGCCGGTCCAAGGTCAGGGTGCCGGCGAGGGAAGCCTCGTCGACGATCACCAGCTGCCCAGCCCGGAGATCCCACCGGCCCTTGTCGTGTTCGTAGAGGAACTTCGGCACGTTCTCCGCCGTCACTCCGAGGCTCTCGCCGAGGATCTCGGCTGCGGTCGCGGACGGGGCCAGGCCGATTACTGAGTCCTTCCCATACTGGGCGGTCCAGGCCCGATGCAGTCCGCGAAGCGCGGTGGTCTTCCCGGCCCCGGCGGGCCCGACGAGCAGGTCGAGACTCCGCCCGGACGTCGCGATCGCGGTGATGGCCGCCGCCTGGTCCGGAGCGAGCCGGACGCCCTTGACCTTCCGGGAGACATGCCGCTTGACCAGGCGGTCCGGCAGGCGTGGACCGTTCTTTGCCTTCCCGTGTTCAAGGAGGCGGGCTTCGGCGTCGAGGATGTCCTGACTGGTCATCATCACCTGATCGGCGCCCTGGAATCGGTTCGACCCATCCGCCTGCACATACTCCTCTGACACGGCTCGGTCATAGGCCGGGGTCAGCCGCACCGATGCGGACTCGGCCTGCTCGATGATCTGGTCGAGCACCGCAGTGCGCTCGGCAGTAGTGGTGAAGCGGACGCCCATGAGTTGCCGCATGGCTTCGGCGTGCACATGCCAGCGCGCCCATGTCGCACGCCGGTCGGCAACCTCGCGCACGACCACATCCACGATCTCGGCCAGTTGCTTCGTCGCCAAGTCCCCGGCCTGCAACGGTGCCTCGGCGAGCCCGCGCGCAAGGACCTGCTGCGCCCACGTTGTTGCGTCCTCGCCGAGAAGGCCGGTGGCTCGGTCGCGCCAGTCGGCAGTGAGCTCGGCCAGCGAATGCAACTCCTTCTCCGGCCGGGTCTCCAGCGTTGCCTGTTGCCGCAGGCGCGTGATCGTCGTCTTCGACGGGGCATGTCCGTGCTTGGCGACGTACTCCTCGATCAGCCGCTTCGTTGCGGCCGCGATCCCTTCACCGGACCCGCCGGTGGTGCGGCGGGAGAACTCCTCGATCAGCCCGGCGGGCACCCCGTCGATCTCCCACCCGATGGTCCTGTCCTTCCCGCGGTCGACCGACACCCAGTTCACCCCCAACAGGACCGCGGTGTGGTCGGTGAGGAACGCGTTATAGGACGCCGACAAGGCGACCGTGGCCCGGTGCAGGGTCCGCGAGTCCAGCGTCCTCCACCGGCCGTCAATGCCCTGGACCTTGTTCGACACGACCAGGTGGGTGTGGAGCTGAGGGTCGGAGGCGCGGCTGTCGTAGTGATCGAACGCGGTGGCGATCACCCCAGTGATCGGCATACGCGCGATCCCACCCTTGCCCACCCGGGTTGCAGCCACGCGTTGCTCGAGGAGCGCGAGCGTGTCGCGCATTGCCGCATGGTGGGCCTGCACGATCAGTTCCTGGGTCGCTGAGTCTGCAACACCCCAGAGGGCGCTGAGCGACTTCATCGGTGAGAACGTGAGATCGAACCCTGCAACGGCCGTCTTCGGCTTGCGTGCAAGCTCCTCGTCCCGGATCTCGTCGATCGCGTTCTGGCGTTGCATACCATCCAGCGAGGCGTCGAGTTGCTCGATCCGGGCAGCGATCCGTTCGGCCGGCGGGCGCAAACGTGGGAACCGGGAGCCGAGCTTCGCGCCGGTCAGCGGGTGCACGCCCTGCCCGAGCAGCTTTTCCAGCTGCTCCTCGGTGACCGTGTCCCCGTCAGCGAGAGCAGGGCCGCGGCCGGTGTCGAGGCTTTCCAACCCAGAACCCAGCCAGGTGCCCGGCGGGCAGCCGGTCTCGGTGTAATACCGGGTCAGTGGCGTGCCGGTCTCGCGCGTGGCGTCGCCGGTGGCCACGGATTTCATCAGGTACTCGTAGCCGCGCCCGGCCGACATCACTCGGATGGTCATGACCATCGCGCACCGCCTCCCGAGGCGGTCGTGATGGTTGACCGCCTTGACGGTCAGGTGCGCGCCAGCGCACCCCAGCACCCGAGGTGCCAACAGTGTGTGCGGGCTGATCGGGAGACTGCGAGTAGCCGGCCTGCGACTCCACGGCGCTACTCGGCTGGCCCTGTAGATTGAAGAGATGATGCGGACAGAAGGGTGAGCGGCAACGATGCCGTGCTTCGTCTGCGTGGGGAGACACACGGGGCAGCCGTGCGGCTCGGCGAGGAACCTGCTGCGGGCATCAAGCCGCCAGGCTCGTCAGCTCGACCGCGGAGACGTCCTGAGGCACGAGACCGAGGTTCGACAGCGGGTCACCCCCATGGCACCCCGACACCGGGGATGACATCGAGATAATCCACAACGATTCGCGGGATGCTGAGAGTGGCGGATCACGGATGGGAGAAGCAATGAACCTGCCTCACGCAGTCTGGTCGGATGTCTTGATCGTAGGCGGTTCGCTGGTTGGATTGTCTGCGGCGATTGCGTTGGCTCGGTCGGGTCATCACGTCACGGTTCTCGAACGCGCTGGCCGGACTCGCCACGCGATCGGCCCACTTCGCCTCGACGACGACATGCTCCGCAGCGTCATCAACGGAGACGACTATCCTGGTCAAAACACTGCAAGACTTGCGACCCAACCCAGGCGTGACGGCGAGCGGGCTGCGTTCTGGACGGACGTGTACGAACGCCTGGCTTTCGCCGCTGAGTACCAGCAGAATCTGGCCCAGTTTCACGAGACCCAGGTCGTTGAGGTCGGCCAGGACACCGAAACGGCATGGGCCATTACGGACTCGGGAGAGAAGATGCGGGCGCCGATGCTGATCGGTGCCGACGGATCTCGGAGTCTGGTCCGTCGTGCAGTGGCCCCCGAGCACCCTGATGCGTCACCGGCTGGGTACGGCGTCTGGTACGGGACAGCCACGCAGACCGATGTGCAGCACGCTGGTAACCGCCCGAGCGGAGTCGAACTCATGGATCGGGACCGTCAGGTTCTCGTCGGGTTCCCGCTTGACGATCCCTTCGCTGAGCCAGGCGCTGACGAATGGCGTCTCGGCTGGACCTGGTACGGCTCCGCTGGCGACCTCTTTGCCGGGCTACGGGGGTTGCACGGCTCCTTCGATCAAGAGGCGCTGATCGCCGCAAACGTCAACAACGTCCTGCAGGAACGGCTGACCAGCGAAGCCGAGCGAAGATGGCCACCGCTTTGGCAGGCAGCGATCGCCGCGTCGATTCGGGAACAGCGTTTCGGGGCGGTTCCCGTCACTGACTACTGGCCCTTCACAGATGAGTGTGGGTTGGCTGCCGAGATCGGGTCCTCTGGGTGATGCGCAGGATCGGCGTGGTCCTGATGCGCGTTGTGCGCCGAGGATCGCGGGGATGTCA